>JAESRW010000245.1 GCA_016764395.1 Flavobacteriales bacterium | reverse complement strand
CACTATCTCAACGCCATTAAGCTGCAGCCGCTCAAGGAAAAGTATGGTGTCTTTGATCTTTTATATCACTTTAAGGGCAGCGTTCTGGAGTGTCCCAGGAATAACTTTTTCATTTTTAAAGATAAGGTTTTGATCACGGCAGGTGATGATGTTTTGAAGGGAGTAACGCGAAAAAAGATATTGGAGCTTGCAGCCGGTGTATTTGAAGTTCAAGAGCGGCGTTTGACTTTGGCGGAACTATGGGAGGCCGATGAGGCTTTTATTAGCGGAACCACCAAGCGCATTATTCCTGTTGTGAAAATTGATGATCAACAGATAGGCGACGGTCAGGTAGGGGAGTGTACCCAGAAGTTAATTCAGGTGTTTGATCAGTATATTGAGGCTTTATAGAGCCACTGCTGCACCAAATTTACGGTCCTAAAGATATCTCTTGATATTGTGTGAACGTTTCGTTCCTATACCAGATGGCAAAGGTGAAATTATGGTCATTTTTATTTCACCTTTACCTTGTCCATTCCCTATTTACCATAGTATCTATTCCGTCAACAGCATAGTTTTGCTGTCTATGAGTTTATGATCTACGATGAAGTTGTAGATGAACATTCCAGGGTATAGTTCACTGGCATTTACCTGTGTGGTTCCCTTTCCTTTCATCAGGACTTTGTATTGCTGCAGCTGTCTGCCTGCCTTATTCTCTACCCCTAAATCCCCTAAAGAGGACTTTTATATCAGATTTACCGAGAGGATTGTTTTCCGTATAGAAATGGAGGTTAAAGGAGGGTACAATGGTTATCTGTGCAACTAAAGGTTTTGATGAAATCCAAAATGAGATGAGAACGGCAGAGCGTACCATTCTTCAGAGCAAAGGGAGTATGACATTGGTCGCGAGGAGGAAATCAAACAATTCGATATTCGTATTGTCAGGTTTGCGAATGAGGAAGTATTGTACAGTGCGGAAAGTGTAATCGAGCGAATTCTGGAAGTGATAAGAGAGCTTGAAAAGGCAGCAGTATAGACCTTAAGCTAAACGAATAATAAGCCCCTTCTAGGGGTTTGGGGGTGAAAAACACTCATTGTGCTGGTACCCACATCTCCATCTTTGGTAACAACCATACGTACCTTTTCATTGGCCTTGATGCGCAGGGCAGCGTTATTTTTACTTCCAATGGCATCATTGGAGCCTACGTTGTTATTTGGATTGAGTTTCCATGCTTGTAAAAGAGTGAATGGTGCTAAGCCATCGCGGCCGTATCCCGATACAACGTCTCCTTCCTGTCAGGACCAACTGAGACAATGGTAATAGGAACACCCAGTTCAGTTTCCAAATACAAGATATACTCCTCGAGCTCAGATGGAATTTCATCAATAGAACCCAATCCCGTAAGATCGACATCCCATCCTTTCAACTCTTTGTAAATAGGCTCCACCCCTTCATTGATCTGATAAGGAAAGTAGTCAATTTCTTCTCCTCTGTATCGATAATGGGTGCACACCTTGATCGTATCAAAATGGCTCAGCACGTCGGCTTTCGTCATAATGAGCTGGGTAACCCCGTTGATCATGACCGTGTACTTTAAAGCAGGTAAATCAATCCAGCCACATCGTCTGGCCCTCCCAGTAGTGGCACCAAATTCGTGTCCTGCTTGTTGCATGCGCTCTCCCAATTCGTTGATCTGCTCAGTTGGGAAAGGGCCACTTCCTACTCTGGTACAATAGGCTTTAAAAACACCAATGACCTCACCAATAGTGTTGGGTGCAATACCCAGTCCCGTGCACGCTCCTGCGCTAATTGTATTGGAAGAGGTAACAAAAGGATAGGATCCGAAGTCGATATCTAATAGCGTACCTTGAGCACCTTCWGCAAGTATCAACTTGCCTTCTTTGTAGGCATKGTTGAKCATATGCTCRCTATCCACTAATTTAAGTGACTTSAGYAYCTCRATGGCGTTRAACCATTCCTTTTCCATMGGKKCMAGATCATACTCGTAGTCGTAGTGCTTTAAMARCTCMGCATGYTTYYTSACYARRTAATCRTAYTTCTCTTTGAAATTGSKYTCRACYAAATCWCCAACTCGAAGACCRTTTCTKCCRGTCTTGTCCATATAAGTAGGTCCAATTCCCTTTAAGGTAGAGCCRATTTTTTCYTTGCCCTTWGCKYKTTCMGATGCSGCATCCARYARCCGGTGTGTAGGTAAGATTAGGTGTGCTTTTTTGGAGATGACCAATCTCGTGCTGAGATCTAAATCGAACTGTGCCAGATCTTCCATTTCACGTTTGAAGATCACCGGGTCAATTACGACACCGTTTCCCACAACGTTTAAACAGTTTTCGTTAAAAACCCCAGAAGGTATGGTATGGGTTACGTGCTTAATATCGTCAAATACCAGTGTGTGCCCGGCATTTGGGCCTCCCTGGAATCGAGCAATTATGTCGTACTTGGAGGTTATTACATCTACAATTTTACCTTTTCCTTCGTCCCCCCACTGGAGGCCTAGCAGCACATCTACAGCCATGTTTGTTTTTCCTTATTCAATAGCGCAACCGCATCTTCAACAGAATCTGAAACCGTAAATACGGTGTTGAGCTTTGTAATGACCATCAACTCATTGACTTTGTCAGGAACCTTGGTTACAATTGCTTCTCCTCCCGCATTTCGTGCTTTCGTAAGAATGCTGATCAGTACGTTTAAACCCGTACTGTTCATTGATTCAATGCCAGAAAGATCAACCACCAGATTGTGAATGCCTTCTAAAACCACTTCCTCAACTTCTTCTATCAGACTTGTTGTTTGGTTTGGGGCAATCAAAATACCAGATAATTCGATCAACCCGTGGCCATCATTTGTTTCTATATTATACTTGAAATTCACGTGAAATATATTCTATTATATGACTGCATAAAGATAGATTATTCTTTGATATCAACCTCAAAACTTGACACTCTTAATGCGAAAATTCCCTGCCAATCTACTAACCTCATTTTGAAACGCTTGTAATTAAACGTCCATATTCCTATTCTAATATTTTACCGCTATAAATCTTGGTCTTTATGTTCACATTTTTCAAATTTTTGCCAAGACTGACAATGTCCGTAAAAAATGAGAGAGTGGTGAGAAACTTTGATGTTAGTGAGCTCTTCAGTGGTCCGTTGAATTTGATGTATTCTAGGATCACAGAATTCAAATACCTTGTTACAATCCTCACAAATCAGATGATCGTGTTGCTTGCTTTGGTAGGACTTTTCGTACTGTGCCAGTGACTTTCCAAATTGATGTTTGATGATTAATCGGCAATCAAGGAGAAGCTCAATCGTATTGTATACCGTTGCTCTTGAGATATTGCCCGGCAGTTCTTTGAGTTGTTGATGTAGCGACTCGACGTTGAAGTGTTCGGTTTGATTATAAATACACTTTAAAATCGCTAGCCTTTCAGGCGTCTTGCGTTGCTTGTTTTCTTCTAAAAACGCACAGAATAGCGCACTAACCGTATCCTGTATTTCAGCTGGTGTCATCTGCGTTCAATTATAAAAACGTGCAATTGGCTATTCATTTTTTTAGTGGCTAGATGAATACAAATCAAGATCAAAATTAATCCTGTCTACCAAACCGTGAGGAGCGCAATATCGGATAAATTATTATTCACTTGTTTAATTCAACTACTCGTCATAAACTAGACAGCCTTTGTGATTTTAATATTGCCTTTTCAATACGCTTCACCCTTTAGTGTGCGTTTTGAATCTCAATGAATACGTTCTACCCTGCTGACACCTTTCACTTTTTTTAGATTGGTAATCAAATCTGTCAGGTGGGTGGTATCGTGAACGTAGAGCATGATGGTTCCTTCAAATACACCATCTTCACTGTCAAAACCAAGGGAGCGCATATTAACATTGAGATCGGTGGAAATTATTTTGGTGATATTATTTACGATACCCATGTCATCGATGCCAGTGATTTTTAATCCAGCTAGGAACGCAATCAGCTCTTGGTTGGTCCACCGCGCTTTTACAATCCGGTATGCGTAATTGGACATTAGTTGGATCGCATTGGGGCAATTCACCCGATGGATTTTGATGCCCTCATTGATCGTAATAAAACCGAACACATCATCTCCCGGAATCGGGTTACAGCAAGGCGCTAATTTATAGTCGATCTTTTGCAGCTCTTCACCGATTACCAAAGTATCGGATTTGCCCCGCGTTCTCTTAACCAGCTCTTCTAAGCTTTTTCCTGATTTTGGTTTTGTCGGTGACGTCTTAATGGAACCCTGTTCTTGCGTAAATTCTTTGAGCTTTTTAAGATCCAGGTTTCCGATGGCCACTCGATAATACAGATCCTGGCTATCCCGAATACCGTAAAACTGCAGCAGCTTGTTAATATTGGCTACGTCGGCATTAATCTTCAGGTTTTTGAGCTTTCTTTCCAGGATTTCTCGTCCATCCACGGCGGCCTTCTTCTGCTCGGCCTTTATCGATGCTTTAATCTTCGATTTGGCCCTGGCTGTAATGACATATTTTAGGCGATCTTCTTTCGGTCTGTTCTTGATGGATGTAATGACCTCTACTTGATCACCACTCTTTAATTCACTACTTAGTGGTACCAATCTTCTATTGACCTTGGTGCCGATACATTGGTTGCCAATTTGGGTATGTATCTCATAGGCGAAATCGAGCGCTGTAGCGCCAGCAGGAAGCGTTATGAGCTCCCCTTTTGGCGTGAAAACGAAGATTTCATCAGAGAATAAGTTCATTTTGAAATCATCGATAAAATCCAGCGCATCCGGCTCAGGGTTCTCAAGTAACTCCTGGATTCTGTTGATCCATTGATCCAGCGCACTGGCCTCAGAACCTTCCTTGTACTTCCAATGGGCCGCATATCCTTTTTCGGCAATGTCATCCATGCGTTCTGACCGGATTTGAACTTCTACCCATTTACCTTTGGGGCCCATTACCGTAGTATGCAAAGATTCATATCCGTTCGCCTTTGGCGTTGACACCCAGTCACGGAGCCGATCTGGATTGGGTTTATAGAAATCTGTAACGATAGAATAAGCGCGCCAACAGTCTGCTTTTTCCTCTTTCTGATATGAATCCAAAATTATTCGGATCGCAAATAAATCGTAGACTTCTTCGAACTCTACATCCTTCGTCTGCATTTTATTCCAGATAGAGAAGATGGATTTCGTCCGCCCTTTGATTTGAAATTTTATGTTTTGATCCCTTAGCGATTCCTTCACCGGTATCGTAAAACGGGATATGTATCTTGACCGCTCCTGTTTTGAATCGGTAAGCTTCTTTTGAATGAGCTTATAGATATCAGGCTCTGTATATTTCAGGCCGAGATCCTCCAGTTCACTTTTAATGGCATATAATCCAAGTCTGTGAGCCAGGGGCGCATAAAGGTAAAGCGTTTCTGAAGCGATTTTAAGCTGCTTATCCCTTCTCATTACCTCCAACGTTCGCATATTGTGAAGTCGATCCGCCAGTTTAATTAGGATGACCCGCACATCATCAGAAAGTGTGAGAAGCATCTTTCTGAAGTTTTCCGCCTGTAAAGAGGAAGTACTATCAAATACTCCAGATATCTTGGTAAGGCCGTCAATGATGCTGGCCACCTTCGGTCCGAACATCTTCTCCATGTCGTCCAGGGTGAGCTCAGTGTCTTCAACCACATCGTGCAGTAGCGCACACACTACGGAAGTAGTTCCCAGGCCAATTTCACCTGCCGCAATTCGGGCTACGGCAATCGGGTGGTAGATATAAGGCTCACCAGATTTTCTCCGCATGTCCTTGTGTGCCTCCAACGCAACATCAAAGGCTTTTCGAATCACCTTTTTTTGCTTCTTGGTAAGCTCACGGCGGCTACAATCACGCAAGAGCCCGTGGTACTTGTTCAGGATCTCCTTTTTCTCCTTCTCTAGATCAGATTTCATCACTCAAAGTTTGACCTTGTTTGCTATACTTAAAGTTATGAAAAAGAATAGAATGTACAGGTCGCTTTAGAGCGATGGTAGGACTTTTGTTCTAACCTCCCCAAATCCTACACGGACTCCATTCTTCTCCGCATTTCCTTTCATAATAACCGTGTCCCCGTCCAGGATAAACTTACGCTCCGAGCCATCTCTCAGGGTTATTGGTTTCGTTCCTTTCCAGGCCAATTCCAGCATAGATCCAAAAGAATCGGGGGTATGTCCCGAAATGGTTCCGGAGGCGTACATATCTCCCACATCAATATTACAACCGTTCACTGTTTGATGGGCAAGCTGTTGGGCCATATTCCAGTACATGAACTTGAAGTTTGAATTGCAGACCGTTGAAGCCTCTCCTCCTTCAGGCTCAATTTGTACCTCCAAATTGATGTCGAAGTTGTGCGCCCCTTGATATTGAAGATAGGGAAGGACTTCTGGATCCTGATTTGGGCCTTCAACCCGAAATGGGTCAAGTGCATCCAGGGTAACCACCCAGGGTGATATGGAGGAAGCGAAGCTCTTGGCTAGAAATGGCCCCAGGGGAACGTACTCCCACTTTTGAACATCCCGAGCCGACCAATCATTGAACAATACCATACCAAAAATATGGTCTTCAGCATCAGTTGTGCTTATACTGTGTCCCAGGGGATTTCGCTTACCGGTAAAAAATCCCAATTCCAGTTCGAAATCAAGCAACCTGGACGGTCCAAAACTCGGGGAATCTGCATCTTCGGCTTTTGTTTGTCCTTTTGGCCTATTGATGTTTTCACCCGATACAATGATGGAAGAGGCACGTCCATGGTAACCAACAGGTAGATGCTTCCAGTTGGGCAGCAAGGCATTGTCCGGGTCCCTAAACATGGTCCCAACATTAGTCGCGTGCTCAATGCTTGAGTAGAAGTCAGTATAATCTCTAATTCTCACCGGAAGATACATAGTTGCGTCCTCCATTTTGATCAGCACTTTACCTCGTTGATCAACGTTGTCGCGCAACGCTGGATTTTGGGAATCAAGTAGCTCTGATATGCGATCTCTAACTTCCCGCCAGGTCTCTTGTCCCGTTGACATGAATGCATTCAGTGAATCAGATTCAAATACACCTATTTCAAGTTTGAGAAGGTCAAAGTATCCCAACTCGCCTAAAGCAGCGAGATCGAGAATGTAGGATCCAATTGCGATGCCGACACGCTTACTCGATTCACTATGTGAAAAGATCCCAAATGGAATGTTTTGAATCGGGAAATCACTATCCTCAGGTACGTCAATCCAGGAACTTAACTCGGGGTTGTTGGCTCTAATCATAAGCGGTTATTTTCAATTACCATTCCTCAGAAAAGAGAGGAAATTCGGACATTAATTGGTTGACTCTACTCTTTACAGAAACTGCTGTTCCTGCACTCTCCACATCTTGTAACACTTCATCAATTAAGTCTACAATTTGGGTGATGTGGCCTTCTTTAACGCCTCTCGTAGTAATCGCGGGCGTTCCAATTCTTATGCCTGATGTAACAAAAGGAGATTGATCATCGAATGGCACCATGTTTTTGTTCAATGTGATACCTGCTTCATCCAGGGCCTCCTCAGCCTGTTTACCGGTCAGGCCTTTGGATCGGGTGTCGATGAGCATGCTATGGTTGTCGGTGCCATTTGAGATAACCTGGTAACCTTTGTCAATAAAAGCTTCTGCCATGRTGCTGGCATTTACTTGCACCTGCTTGCAGTAGACCTTAAAACCGTCCGTAAGTGCTTCTCCAAATGAAACCGCTTTTGCCGCTATCACGTGCTCCAAAGGACCGCCTTGTGTCCCTGGAAACACACCTGAATCCAGGATTGCCGACATCATCCTGGTTTTACCTTTTGGTGTGGTCAAACCCCATGGATTCTCAAAATTTTGGCCCATCATGATCATTCCACCTCTCGGCCCTCGCAGTGTCTTATGCGTTGTTGTGGTTATAATGTGACAATGTGGAAGTGGGTCGTTGAGTAGCTTGCTGGCAATAAGTCCCGCTGGGTGGGCAATGTCAGCCAGTAAAAGCGCACCTACACTGTCAGCAATCTCACGCATGCGCGCATAATCCCAATCCCTGGAATAAGCTGATGCACCAGCGACAATGAGCTTAGGCTTCTCCTGCGCAGCAATGTCGGCTACATTGTCCAGATCAACGATGCCTGTCTCTTTTTGTACGTTATAAAAAACCGGATCATAGAGTTTGCCCGAAAAATTTACGGGTGAGCCGTGGGTTAAGTGACCGCCATGAGAGAGGTTGAAACCCAGGATTTTATCACCGGGTTTGAGCACAGCCAGCATAACCGCTGCGTTGGCCTGTGCACCCGAATGCGGTTGCACATTGACCCATTCGGCTCCAAAGAGCTCTTTTGCCCTATCGATGGCGAGCTGTTCTATTTCATCAACAACCTCACATCCACCGTAATATCTTTTGTTGGGTAATCCTTCGGCGTATTTATTGGTTAAGATCGTGCCCATTGCCCTCATGACCTGCTCGCTGGCAAAGTTCTCAGAAGCAATCAATTCTATCCCATTAATTTGACGTTGGTACTCCTGGTCAATTAGGCCAAACACCTGCTTTTCTTGTTCCATTTTTAATGCTTAAAAGAGAGGCGGTAAAAGTAAACAAAGGATGAAAACAATTCGGGAATTATTTTCTTTCAAAAAGCATCATAGCTGGAACCAACACCATGAGAGGAATAGGAGATTGTACGAGCCCCATACCGAAACGCGCCAGCCGATAGCCGATATATGACTCTCCAAAGAGGCTAAGTCCACCGTAGAGCAGAGCGGATAGTACCACAACTCCTCCAAATAACAACGTAGTAAGTTTGAGGTAATCCTTCCTGAACGATAACACGCGCATGACCCAAAGCGTGCTTATTAAATAGAGCAGCGTATAAGCAATAGTCAGGAACCACTTAGCCCACATCAAAGTGGCGTAGTCATATTCTTTAATAAATGATACAGAATCCACCACATATGAAATCTCCTTATGGTAATAAAGGAAGCTTAATTGGTTGTTGATATTCACCAGCAACAACTGTCTTGTGAAACCAAGGATACCTAGAACGACAACGACCAGCCCCAACTGTAGCCACTGCCACTTTGAGATATTTAATTTGTTGTTCACGAATAATCTAGTCCGCCTTGCTGAATTTGTTGACCCACATTACCCAAAGTAGGAATATATAGGCATAAACAACGAAGGTGAATGTATAATGGTGGTTAAAATCGAGCGAGGAAGGGGCATGCTTGGCCAGCAACATTAAGCCGATAATACGGATGATGTTGATGATGTGGATGCTAGCGATACCTATTGGAATGTAGGCCAGCTTTGCTTTCCAATTTCCTGGATATGCCAAAATAAATCCTGCGAAGAGCGCCATCAACGGCAGCGCTGCACAACTATCTGATATATATACGCCATGGGTTCCGTCAATTCCTATTGTCCTATAATGCTCTTCCATGAATTCGCTGGTAATGAGCTCATAGCCCATCATTTCCAGCAGGTAGGCACCTGAGTCAGAAATGCTTTGAACGATCCATAATTCTAATGTTCTATCCGGGTGAATCCATAACTCGTAAAGAGCGGTCCAGCCCACGTAAAGCAGGATGGCTGTTACCAGGAACTTGCGAAGTTTAGTATTGATTTGAATAGACATAGGCGCCTTTGAGCTGACCCAGACAGCGGGCTTTAGTCTTTTCCTTTTAGTGAGTTATAGGTTTTTTTGCCGCCATAGGCCAAACCTGCAGCAATGAGGAATCCAATTCCACCGTCAATAGGGACACATGGTGCGGGCCAGCACGGTGGATCACCACCTCCGCCCGGAGGTCCCGGAGGGCCGGCTGCAATTAAATCCATCACTGGTAAAACAGTAAAGACACCAATCGCTAATAGTAGAAGGATAGTGCCTTTAGTGGTATACTTCATACCCAAATATTTCCGCAAAGATAGTAATTAATCCTTATAGCACTTTGTCAGCACTATGTCCTGTTCCGTATCATTATCGATAAAACAAGGTCTAATGATGCTTTTAGGATCAAGTACTTTAATTTGAGATTTAGTAGGGTAATCCCTGTGATCTTTTGACCAGTTAAGCTGATCGAGCCTATTTAATAGCGGATCATTCTTAAGTAGAAATGAAGGCTGCAGTAAAATAAATTTACAGCGCTTTCGTATCATTATTAAAATTCTTTCGTACAAGGTGGGGATTTACACATTAGAGTAACGTTTGTGTATGCAGTAGTAGGGTTATGAAGACGTTTATATGTGTAACTTCGTGGCCATTTTGAATCTGGATTAAATATGTCACTCAAAGGGGATATTGACAAAGACCAATCATTTGATTATAAGTTAATAGTAATCAAGGCGCTCAGCTATTGGTACTTGTTTCTCATTGCGTTGATGATAAGCGGTGCTTATGCCTGGTATTCGGTCAGGTATGCCATTCCAACCTATCGTGTTACGGCCCGTATCTTACTAAAGGATGAATATTCTTCCTGGGGGCAGGAGTACTTCCTTTCTGGTTTGGAGTTGGTGAGTGCGAGAAATAGATTGGTCAATGAGGTGGGTGCCATTCGCTCTTTCCCCCTCATGCGTAAAGTGATTCAGGAATTGCCAGAGTTTAAGGTGTCCTATTATTGGGTTGGAGATATTAAAACTACGGAATTTTATAAAAACTCGCCTTTGTTCGTGAGG
>JAESRW010000244.1 GCA_016764395.1 Flavobacteriales bacterium | reverse complement strand
TAGCGTGGCTGAGGAGGTTAAAAAAACAGCATACCCGCCACCTGAATTGTGAAAAATATTGTTCTGAAGGTTGATGTCACTGCCTACTCCACCCGTATGCGCAAAGCCTCTGCCTGCAGTAAGATTGGTGCCTGTAATATGAACACTGTTATAATAAATATCCTGTTTGATGGTCGCGTTAACYCCGATACCTACAGCCGTAGAGGTSCCGCCTACCTGAACTACATTATTSGACGTRCGMCCCTCYTCTCCTACTTTGCCACTACACGCCCACAAAAAGATACCRTTGCCACTWCCTCCCGTTACTACATTSCGCTCTATGCGATTAGAATCATTACACARWATCGCATATACACCAATATAGCTCGARGCACCTCTGGTGGTAACGATCGTGTTCTTCCGGATCTTGATCGCATCATGCTCACGCATGTAAACACCATAGATACGTGCATCGGTMAGCGTATTGGTGTCKATCTTTGTATTGGTCGACAAGGAGCTGGCAACTGCRTCGGCATAGATGGCGTAGTCACCATTGATGACCGTGTTGTTATAGAYCCATAAACTATCCGTCTTRTTAACYACATTRATACCATAGGAYGTRCCKCCCGTKGTGGTGCCATTGATCGTATTGCCTGAGATAACTGCCTGCTCAAAACTTGCTACCGTMCCKGAGTTCTCTAAATGAATGCCCTCATATTGGGTCGCATTAGCTGGGTTGCTGATCGTGTTGCCCTTAACATCGATAAAACGAATCTGGCCGCCCGTATTGTTGAAGAAATGAATGCCGCGGTGGCCCTTGTCTATTACACTGTTTTGAACCGTGATCTTGGTATTGGCCGTATTCCAGTTGCCATAAATCAAATAATGATTCGCATTGGTAGCACCGGTCACACTGAGGCCATCGATAATATCATTCTCTAAGGTAATGTGACTCGTATTATCAGAGATCTCAACCACCCTACCATAGGTCACATTGGTTGCAGCGATTTTCATCGTGCGGAAGGTGATGTATTTACCACCCTGTAAACGCAGTGTGTAATTATTCGTTGAAGGGCTGCTATAGGTCAGCGTAACCAACGTGGAGTCGTTGTTCAGGGATTGGAAGGTGACACTATTCACACTGCTGGTGCCCTTTAYCGTTTTGAGYARCACCTGTTCTGTATAGGTAGCATCTTGTACATTGAACGTAACYGCACAGCTTACTCCGCGTTGGTGAAGCGCATCTACTGCKGCATTGAACGTCAGGTAATCACCCGTCGCACCTATGGTATAAACACCGCAGAGGGCTGCATCTACTGTGGAAGCTTCRAAGGCTCCCACAAGTGGATTGRCCCCACTTCTTACKGACTCTATATGATCWTTCGGTACACTGCCCARCACWACYGCTACKGTYGACAGKGACGGATTCTTAACATGAAGATCCGTRGWKGTGGTGTAAAACGGATCACATTCCAGTGAACTCSCATCTTTTCCTGATACCSCKCTCCAGAGTATCAGRTCCAGGTASTCCGTRGCATCYGTWGATACCARGTTCTTKCCCCKACTAAAATAAACGTTGTTATCGCTGGTCGCTAGCGTGGCYGAGGAGGTTAAAAARACRGCATACCCKCCMCCTGAATTGTGAAAAATATTRTTCTGWAGGTTGATRTCACTRCCTACYCCACCSGTATGSGCAAAGCCTCKGCCTGCAGTMARAYTGGTGCCTGTAATATGAATACTGTTRTAATARATATCCTGTTTGATGGTCGCGTTRACCCCGATACCTACRGCCGTAGAGGTMCCRCCKACCTGAACTACATTATTSGACGTRCGMCCCTCTTCTCCTACTTTGCCACTACACGCCCAYAAAAAGATACCRTTGCCASYACCTCCCGTTACWACATTCCGCTCTATGCGATTAGAATCATTACACAGWATCGCATATACACCAATATAGCTCGARGYACCTCTGGTGGTAACGATCGTGTTCTTCCGGATCTTGATCGCATCATGCTCMCGCATGTAAACACCATAGATACGYGCATCGGTCAGCGTATTGGTGTCGATCTTTGTATTGGTCGACAATGAGCTGGCAACAGCATCGGCATAGATGGCGTAGTCACCATTGATGACCGTGTTGTTATAGACCCATAAACTATCCGTCTTATTAACCACATTAATACCATAGGATGTGCCTGCAGTGGTTGTCCCATTGATCGTATTACCTGATATAACGGCCTGCTCAAAACTTGCTACCGTACCGGAGTTCTCTAAATGGATGCCCTCATATTGTGTCGCATTCGCTGGGTTGCTGATCGTGTTGCCCTTAACATCGATAAAACGAATCTGGCCGCCCGTAGCATTGAAGAAATGAATGCCGCGGTGACCCTTGTTTATCACATTGTTTTGAACTGTGATCTTGGTGGTGGCTGTGCTCCAATTGCCATAAATGAGATAGTGATTCGCATTGGTAGCGCCGGTGACGCTCACTCCGTCGATGATGTTACCGTTAATGGTAATAAACCTGGAGTCTCCTAAAATATCCAGCACTCTACCATACGTGGCATTGGTAGCTGCTAAAGTCATCTTACGAAAAGTTAGATACTTAGAAGCGCTCAAACGAACTGTATAGTTGTTGGCTAACGTGGCAGAAAATGTCAGTGTAACCAGCGTACTATCCAGCCCTTCAGATTGAAAAAGGATGGTATTTGCAGCCGATGCACCAGCTATATCATTGATCACAATTTGCTCACTGTAAGTGCCATTGCGAACATTGAAGGTAACCGCCCCAGAGACTCCTAATGTATTCAAATCAGCGACGGCCAACGCAAAGGTGGTGTAATCTGGTGTTCCCCCCCCAATCGTATAGGCACCACTTAACTGAGCCTTTAGCAAGCCGCTACTGGATATTGAGATCGATACCAGGAGTAACCATCTAAAACCTATATTTATCAACTTACCTAATACCTGTGTTTCCATCACCATTCTTATCGCACCTCACACTTCCCAGTTCGGGATCCATTACCCACAGCCTATTAGCCAATTTTCTCCACTAAGAACGATCACCCTGATACTTGACATTGAGCCGAGTACACATGGAATTTCGCAACATCCAACTGTGTCCTTTTTCATTTATGAAAGAAGCCCAACCCATCACTTGTTCACACGTCCAATTTTCATAAATATATCCACTCAAAACACTTAACACTGTATTTCTACGGCAAGCCACAGAAAATATCCACCACCAAATACTGGGATAAAACTCAAGAAGCCGACGAATAACGTTTATCCGAAAAATCCGCTCAACTTCATGAAGTTATTAAACCAGCTTCTCAGAAAACGCTATAATTACCCAGTGCATTAATCCATCGATTAATTACCTATGCCAATTTATCAGTCATCTAAGAGATCTAGTCTAAAACGACACGACGTCGTTTCTAGAAAGACCATTAGACTTCCTTAACTTAAAAATGTGAGGGTGAAATAAAGGGAGAGCCGGGACACTTATGTCCTCGACATTAAAATATACGAAAAAGCCCGCGTCTTATTGTGAAGGGATCGGCCTATTTCCCTTGATGTCAAATATTGTCCAACAACTTCATGAACCAATCCTTGTTGCTATTGGCAACTGGTACGGAGGAGCCATCTACCATTAGGGCCATTCCTCCCTCCCTTCTTTCATAACTTTTCAAGTGGCTTAAGTTAATCAAGTGAGAGTGATGAACTCTGAAGAAATTGTAGCCGTCCAGCAGCTCATCATATTCCTTTAATGTTTTGGCAACCAAAAGATTCTTCTGATCCACAAAATGAAACAGCGTGTAATTTCTATCCGCCTCACACCTTACAATATCCTGAATATCTACAACATGAATGCTATTGGTGGTTTTTATAACCAACCTCTTAGACTCCTTTGACCGATTCTCCAAATTATACAAACAGGTGTCTAGTTTTGTAGAAATTTCTGACTCTCGAAACATACGCGATGCCTTCTTTACAGCAGCGATCAACTCCTGGTAATCAAGGGGTTTTACAATGTAATCTACCGCACTGAAACGGAAAGCCCTCAAAGCATACTCCACATAGGCAGTTACGAACACAACTGCGAAATCAATTTCCTTGAACCGGCTGAGTAGATCAAACCCACTTCCATCAGGCATATTGATATCAAGCAGCACTAAATCTGGTTTAGATTCCTTTATCGCTATGAGTCCTGACTCGACATTGCAGGCCTGCGCTACCACTTCGACGTTATGGCAATACATACCCAGCATAGTAATTATGGTTTCTCTTGCCATGCTCTCGTCATCAATCACAATCGTTCGAATCATTTTGGTCATTCCTTGAAAATATGTTCCAGTGTTGGGTGGTTAGTTTTTGGCAATAAGATGCCCATCCTTGCCATTATAGATGAGCGGTAACGAAAAAGTGATTTTTGTTCCCGTCTGTCCTTCTTTAGTAAGATCCAGATCCTCAATCTTTAGTTTGATCGCGTTTCGTTTGCCTTTGTTCAAGATAGACAATCTTTCCTCGGTAATTTTGGTAGCTAAAGATTGATGACTCTTCAATTTCATCTTTTTATTTTTTGCAGACTCCTGCCTCCCAATACCATTGTCTTCCAGTTCAAAATAGAGCATATCATGGCGAATAAAGAAGTTGCAATTGACCCTTCCCTGCTCACTACCTTGCAAATTGCCATGCTCCAAAGAGTTTTCAATAAAGGGTTGAGCAAGCATGGGAGGAATGAGAATTGATTTTGACTTTATAGATTCATCCAAATGAATTTTAAAATCAAATTTATCCTCAAACCTAAGTTGTTGTAATTGGAAGTAATACTCGAGCGTCTTTATTTCCTTATCCAACGAAATGTACTCTTTCCTGGATGATTCAAGAATGCTTCGCATCAACTTGGCAAAACTAGCTATATAATGTGCAGCTTCACCTGGTTTGTTCTTGAGCGTATAACTTTGAATCGCAATAAGAGCATTGAAAATAAAGTGAGGATTCATCTGCAAACGCAACAGTTTTTGCTCCACTCGGGTGATCTTTCGTTGCGCATTACCACGCAAGTACATTAAGGCTAACAAGCTCATCGTTATGGCAAGAATGGCCGCGCCCAAAACACCATAAACCTGGTTGTTTTTTTGATTAATTTGAAGTTCCTGAATTGCATTTTGGCTCTTCAGCACCTCATTTTCTTTATCCTTTTGTGCCGTTTCATATTTTTCCTGCAACTCGACTAAGCGCATGTCAGTTTGTTCATTTCTCAAACTGTCTCTCATATTGGCAAAGACTTTATAGTATTTCAATGCGTTGACATGATCATCCATTTCGAGGTAGCCATCAGAGAGATACTGTGCGGCCACCTGCACCGTATTTAAACTGCTAATACCCATTGCGATCTCTATAGCCTTGTGTAAATAGGCAAATGCGCTATCAGAATTATTGCCCTTCAATTGCATGTGCCCCAAATTAACCAGTACTACGGACTCACCGTATTGGTTGCCTATTTCTTCGAAGATATCAAGCGCTTCTTGATAATACAATATTGCCTTCTCGGTTGCATCGTGTTCGCTGTACATGACTCCAATATTGGTTAAACTGGAGGCCAGCAAAGACTTATTTTGCCTACTGGGATCAGCAACCAACATTTGCCGCTTGATTTCCAAAGCTCGAGAATGAAAATCAAATGCCTTCTCCGCCTGACCCAAATTCAAATAATCAATGGCCATATTATTGAGGCATCCAGCAATCCCAGATAGGTCATTAATAACTTCATATACAGCCAATGCCTCTTCAAAAGCGTCGATAGCTTTCTGGAATTCTCCCTGGACACCGTATACTTTCCCTATGGACGTAAGGCCAATGGCCATTTCCCATTCACTGTTAGCTTGTTCGGCAGCATCATACGCTTTAAAATAGTGATCAGCGCATTGTGCGAATTTGCCTTGGTCAAAGTAAATATGGCCCAGTTGGCTATGGCTACCCGCCAATCCCTTGAGATAACCAATAGACTTACTAATTCTTAGTGCCTTTAAGAGGATCTCTATGGCCTCAGGATACTTACCCTTACTTCTATATTGCCGGCCATAGTAGTTGCACGATCTCACGATTCCCTTTTTATAATCAATGAGCTCTGCTTCCCTCAGCGCTGCCCTGACATATACCATTGCTTGGGCCGTATCCTTTTTCAAATACTCTTCATAGAGATGGTTTAAAGCATCCACCTTGTCAATACCACCCACAGATTTATTTACAACCTGTAGCAGGCTATCAATACTCCTTCCTTCCTGTGCGTAATTTTCGCCTCCACTAAAGAAGAGCAATATGAATAAGCCAAAAAAACGTTGACAGCTCATYATTACAAACTAAAGATCCAATGGTATTAGGGAGTAAGAATTCAACCGTTGTTCATACCCATACAACTTGATTGGCGGTAATTTCAAGCAGAACGGTTCCTAAGGAATCAATGCCTTATCAGGCTCTTGCTCTTTAAAAGGATTGGGACTGGTGAACCCCAAAGAGATCTCAAATCCACCACGCCCACTGCTGRCCTGAGTCAGATTAGACAAGTTTAAATCGTATGAAAGACCTAGCTGAAAACTTCCATATTCCAGTTTAACCGCCGGGATGAATGCATCACCGAATCGATAAAAACCACCAAAATATAATGCCGACTCCTTTAATGCCCCAGTGTACCTGGACGCCTCATGTAGGGTATACCTAAATAGAGCGCCGAGGTTCAGCTCCCTATTCGGCCCCTGGCTTAGAAGCATCACCGCCGGCTGAAAGGCAAAAACGCCACCTTTCATCGCAATGTTAGCTTTACTGTGAAACACCAATTTAGGTGACAATTTCTCACCCGTACTTATTGTATAGTCAAGCCTGGGACTATTTAGGTGATAAACGGCTACTCCCACTTCTCCATTAAACCCTTTCTTCAAGCCCTTGCTCCAACCACCAAAGGACCATACAACACCGGTAGCTGCACTTCCGTAAGTCGATGATTCAGTTAACTGTTCACCAGAAGCCTGACCCGCGTCAAAAGCAACACCATTATACTGGCTTCCCCATTGTAAATTTTCAGGATCTTTGATTCCTGTTTGCACACCACCAACTAGCAAGCCTACTGAGAGGTAGCTTTTTCCTCCGAGCCTGGTAAAGCCAGCAATTGATAAATTCACTTGTGTGCTGGACAATCCAAAACTTCCGAAACGATCATCCAATACATACGCACCGATTCCCAAAAAACTGTTCCCCTTTTTGCGCTTTAAGCTTGCATCCACAGATGCTGAAACAGTATTAAACGCTTTTGTACTGACACTGGCCCATTGACTTTTGTGATGGGCAGAGGCACGTAAATTACCGCGAAAAGCTCCAGTAAGCGCTGGATTCAGTGCCATGGGTGACTCCAGAAATTGAGATAAGTGAAAATCCTGGGCCACTATTTTATTTGTAAACGTGTGTAACATAGAGAACGCCGCTACCAGTATGAAATATTTAAAGAACTCTCTCCCCCCATGTTTTAAAATCCTGTACCTCATACATTCGTGTTCTTAATCAAGACATTTCAATAGCCTAATTCAACTTACCCAAGTATAATAATGCCGTTTTGGTTTATTTGTTGCACTAACAAATGTAACGGAATCCATGGGATCAACCAAGTTGGAATTTCGCGGTTTGTGTTTCTTACCAAGCTTGTTTACATTCCTACAATCACCTGACCGGTACCAGCCTTTCTTTCCACCACTCACTAATTCACCACTTTCATCGTTCCTAAACACAATATAGAAGAAAGGACTAGAAGCTACGTGCAAGAGTGCAAAGTGCTAACTTTGTATCTATTTTGATATAATGCGGTTACTGCTCATGTGGATTGTTGCAAGGATATAGATAAATAGATGAAGAAAATTGGAATTGTGCTCAGCCTGGTAGTGTTATCATCATGCTTCCCAGCCAGGGTGTTAAAATACAATGTGGCCGATATAAAAGACTTAGAAAAATTCGACAATGTTTCCATTCAAAACAATCCAAACAAGGGCTTTAAGTTCTTTGAGGCAAAGTCGCTCAAGCAATTTAAATTGCCGCGTTATCTCGAACTAAAAAGTGTTCATGAGTTTGACAAATTCATTGATAAAGGAAAAACGATTGCGTTCTTAGTGATTAAAAACGACACAATACTTTATGAACATTATTCGGATAATTATTTAGAAGATACCCCTATCCCATCCTTTTCAGTGTCCAAATCATTTGTATCAGCACTTTTAGGAATAGCCATTGATGAGGGTTATATCAAAAGTACCGATGAACCGATAACGGCCTATATCCCTGAATTGAAAGATGAACGCTTAAAAAAGGTAACGATACAGCATGTTTTGGATATGCGCGCAGGATTTAAATTTGGAGAAAACTATTTCAATCCGTTTTCGGAGGTTGCAAAATATTATTATGGCCGGAACCTGATGAAATACATTGGCCAACTTAAAGCAAAATCCGAACCCGGGGAAAAATTCAAGTATCAAAGTGTAAACACACAGGTATTGGCACTGATTATTGAGCGAGCCACCAAGAGGACCATTGCTCAATATTTAGAGGAAAAGATATGGCAACCCTTGCAAATGGAGTATAGCGCAACCTGGAGCACTGATGATCATGGGACGATAAAGGCATTTTGTTGCTTAAATGCCAAAACCAAAGACTTTGCAAAATTGGGCAGGTTGTATCTGAATGACGGCAATTGGGACGGGCATCAAGTTGTATCTAAAGAATGGGTGCATAAATCCCTGTACTTTGAGGAGGATCTGAATAATTACGCCTACTCCAATCATTGGTGGCACTCCAATGAAACAATCGAGTATTCCGACACCATTAACTTTGATAATTTTAAAACTCCTTATACCATAAAGACTGATAAAAAGGGGCATAAAACGTCGGTGGTTTATCCCTCTGGCGATAGCTTCGCAAGAGGCGTTTTGGGACAGCATATCTATATCAACCCTGAGAAAAACATCATCATCGTTCGGATGGGTAAAGGATTTGGAYTTACYAATTGGAGAAAGTTATTCAAGGCACTTGCCAAAGCCAATTAATGAGACTTTTTACCATMATATTATTKCTWCTGCTCTCAACAAAATCTTTCCCGACAGACTTTTCGGGAACTTTGACCGGCGCTCTTTCYGTTAATCTAYTRTTGGGSACACAGTTAAAAGCCGTTAATTTTGGAGTTTCAATTTACGGCACGGCCACCTATCAATTAGCATCTGTTGAAGGAGGGGTTAACGTCAACATCACGCCCTTTATACAAAAATATGGGGTATATCAAGGAAGTTTTTCAGGTACTTTGGAACTGTTTGGACTCATTGGATATGGTGAAAATGAAAACTTACTGGGCTCCAATATTGGCTTCACCAAACACACTGCGTTCTACGACTACCGAATTCCTGACACGCGTTTTTACGGATTAGGAATGGCCATAATTCTGAATCATCTCAGAGGCGATTTAAAGAAGTTTCAAAACAAACAAGGAGGGTTACTTTTGCGGTTTAGTGATCACCAAAACAGCTTGGCTATTAATGTGACAAACGATGTGAATGTGGGCCCGTTCGCAAAGTCGGGAACGGATAAAGGRAGCACRGGCAGAGTAWTGGTATCCTATACYACCATAAGAGAYCGGGATCTGTATGGCTTTGGTTTGGGATTGGATATGTTTACYCCCGAGCCTGATYATGGMAATGCACCTCGATCCAACACCAATAGCGAGGATGGTTCCAGGCCKGTTTGGGTGAATACAGAACCTTATKCCGATTTATTTCATCTCAATCTCTTTGCCTCCTTTGTTTACCAAAATGAAGMAATAAATTTTGATGGMAGATTTGGGGTCGATCATTATAAGATAGGRGCTTTCATTCAAAAYACCTTRCAYGAYAGYTTTGGWCTCTATCCRCGWTTYWCCTGGCCCGTGGMACRAAAAGCACGYTTTTAYTCCTTRTTGGATTTTAAYASCACCGTWAAYAAYACWTTYAGTGAGTAAASTATTKGYCATWTTAGYGGCTTTGTGYMTGGTGTCATGTCACCCTATTTATTTTGGAGAAACKGTTACTTACTCAGCCAACCTAACAAGYTACAAAAAGGTATATCGTTTAGATTTGAGCCATCAAAACCTAAMTGAATTACCGGCTGATATAGRCCAATTCATCGATCTTTCGTTTATCAACCTCTCCAATAAYCCCAAYYTAAATTTGGAGRAAGCCTTTAAAAGGCTGGCAAGCCTACCCGAATTAACAGTATTGATATTGGATTCGAATGAACTGCRTCTACTGCCMAAAAACATTGAAGAATTAACGTCCCTCWSGCATATTTCCCTKGTYTACAATCCAGCAATAAAATTGGAAGACRCGTTYAATAAGCTACAARCCTTACCTAATTTCACTACACTCAACTTGTCGCACAATAATTTAAACGAGATACCTGAGAACATTAARACCAATCGCAACCTGAGCAATTTACGTTTATCCTATAACGACATCAACACGAGCAAATCGATTGGTCGATTAGCAGAAGTTGAGAAGTTGAAATACCTGTGGCTTGACCATAACAATATCGAAAAGCTACCTCCTGAAATTGGAGAGCTGACCCAAATGGCAGAGTTGTATTTGGGAAATAATGCGATCAAGGAACTCCCTGACGAAATAGAAAAATGTAATAATTTATGTGTTCTATACCTGGGAG
>JAESRW010000309.1 GCA_016764395.1 Flavobacteriales bacterium | reverse complement strand
TAAACTCGGGAGGAGGCGTCAACACATCCGGGCTGACGCTGCTAAACTCAATGCTCTTTGATATACGATTTAAATACTTGGCCCCCAGATTGGCAAAGCCATTTTTGTCGGGAATCGAAAATTCCTCAGCACCATTCTTTCTATTTTCCTCTTTTGAGGTATCTTTTTCCTCCTCCTGTTCACCGCTCTCTACCAACTCGACTACCTCAATCTTTAGGTAACTTAGATATTCCGGAAGGAAAGTGCTGGACAAGAATACGAGTACGAGGAGCAAGTACAGCGCTTGTGCTATTGAATAACGAAGCTTMTTCGCCGGTAAGTTTGCAAGAGACCTTSTCATTTCACGTCATTAATAACTTTGTAAACCATCTCCTTATAGAACTCAATGATCGAGTCCTCACCTTTCACGTGATYAGTTAAGCCCGGCAAATGTTCAGCAAAATAAYGCTGGTGATGTATTCCTTCAATAACTGTAGATACCAACATGTGTGGATATTCGTAGTTCGGATTAATCTCTAAAATGACATCACYTATACGTGCKACCAATTGTTTATATATTTTAAAAACACCTTCTTTATTTTCCTGATCCACATTTTTCGTAAGGTATGCTTTGGAGGATTCAGAGATAACAATTTGGTTGAGTTTTACCTCATTTATATGGGAGAAGCTGCCATCCTCCTCCACGGGTTGAGCTAAAAGTGTTATTGCCCTTCTGATTTTCTCTTGAGGTGGCTGTATGTTAGCCAATGCAAAGACCAACCTGTATTCCATCCAACCCCAGTACCATGAGGTAAGATAGAGCAACAACTTATGCTTGCTTTCAAAATACCTGTAAATGGATGCTTCATTAGAATCAATCTGCTTACCCAGCTTGCGAAAAGTAAAGTCTTCAAAACCAATCTCATGAATCAGTTCAATGCCGCCTGTAATAATCTTCTTGCCCAGTTCGCTGGATTCAGGGTTTTTCAGGTAGATGTGCTCATTTACCGGTACGCTTATTTTTGGTAGAAGCTCTTCCATTTGCTCGCAAATATAATAGTAATACTATTAATTGTGCAATGGTTCTTACATTTGTTTTTGGCATGGCTTACCGTCCAAGCTCCTAATACAAAGCAATAGACTTTTAGTGTTTTTAAAGTTGCCCGATTATGGTGGTTAAGGGCAAAATGCCTGAATCAACTCATCAAATAATCTTGGAGACAGAAGTTTTCTAATCCAAAATCTTGTTTTAACTCCTTAATTCTGTTTTCACAATCTGCTCGGCTGTTATACATATAACAGACCTGATCTAAAGGTAAGTCTAAATTTGTAACATAGCAACTGTAACGATATCCAGGCAAGCCCATCAGATTTATTTTGTATATATCCAGCCAGGTAAACCAACGCAGAATGCCTATGTTGAACGATTCAATGGCTCGTATCGCCGAGGGGTGCTCAACGCACACGTATTCCAAACACTAGATCAAGTCAGGATGATTTCAGAAATATGGCTATAATATTTTCATTAAACCCTGGGCAAAGGCCCAATTATGGTAAGATTCAGATAGTTTCCAGTTGTGAAATGTAGTAAGTCCAGTATGCTATGATCATGTTTGCAGTTCAATGAAAATGCATGCTAAAATAATTTGGGCAAGTTGGAGTTGGATCCTCTTTTATTTCTTAAATCAAAGCCCAGCAGTATCTCATGACTACCACTGCTATAGCTGCGAAGAACTGTTAGGGTAAAGTCGTATGCATAACCTACCCTTAGATATTCATTGATATGAAGTATCATGTTTGCTCCCAAAGATTCATTGAGGCGATACATAGCTCCTAACCATAATTTTTTATTGAAAAGGAAGCTTGCATTGAGGTCAGTAGAAATTGGAGCATTTGCCGAGTATTTTACAGTGAAAGAAGGCTTGAAATCTACCGAGCTATTCATCTCGAAAACATAACCTGCCATCACGTAAATATGCATGTTATTAATTGAGTACAATGAAGTTTGTCCTTCAGTCAATTCATTCCGAATAAGTTTAGGGATCGCCAGTCCGACAAAATTCTTTTCCCCAAAATAATACAAGCCGAATCCGAAGTTGGGAAGTATTTTATTTTCTATCGGGGTGTAATAGATTTTATCAGAAGCATCCTGAACTTTCAGGTCACGAAAATCGGAACTATACAGATCCACTCCGGCCTTTAAACCAAAGGACAGCTTATCGTTTTTATCGTTTAACTTTATACGATAGGCAAAATTTCCATACCATTCTGTATTCTTCACACTCAGCCCTACCATATCATTAATCACCGACAATCCCCATGCAAGAGACTCGTTTTTCAGTGGAGCATGAACAGTAAACGTTTGCGTTACCGGATTGCCATCAAAACCTGCCCACTGATCCCGGTACAATTCTGTTATACTTAATACATCCTTGCTCCCAGCGTATGCAGGATTAACTGCTAAAGGGTTGAACATATACATACTAAACTGTGGGCGCTGCTGTGCCGCAATATCCTTTCCGGTTAACAATATTAGCAAACCCATCGCCAATGTTATTTTTAATGGAAAATTCATTGTTCTGTGCTAATAATTTTTTTTGAATAGTTACCTCCGTAACTCTATATGTCCATTTTTTGAGTTTTCATTGTTCCCCAGATCGAGCACATAATAATATGTTCCTGATGGGAGGTGCCCATCTCTCGTTGTCATAACTATAGTGGATTTTCCGTTCCAGGAGTTATCGTAATCCTGCATTGCGAACACTTTATTCCCCCATCGGTTAAGTATGACAATATTGTTTCTTGGGAAACGCTCCAAACCGTTGATTTCGAAGTAATCGTTCTTTCCATCTCCATTTGGAGAAAAGAACTCTGGGATGAACAAGTCATGGGTACAGGTAACATCAATGATAAATTCACAAGAGATTGTATTTCCTGACATGTCTTCCACAATAATCGTTACGGTCGTTTGACGTTCTGTACTTATTCCATTCGTGGATTCGGCAGTAACCAATGTGCCCGATTCGGGAAGCTGAGTTACAGTAACATTGTTCTGGCCGCAATTACTTAATTCAGCTAAAACGAGGGCGGTGTAATCACCTATTTCATAAGTGCATGAATTATCTGTACTTACCTGTTGATTAAGAGGGCACTTCAATGTTAGTATTGTATTATTTTCTAGTGTTATCGCAAAACTACATGATGCACTGTTCCCAGATTGATCCTGAGCCGTAATGACAACTGTTTGAAGAGAGCTTGCTCCACTCACCAGTGTTCCTGCATCAGGTGATTGTATGACTGTTATACTTGACAAAGAGCTACAGTTATCTGTGATACTTGCCATTGAAGTGTAATCCGGAATCACTATTTGGCAATTTGCATCAAGTGCTAATGTTTGGTCAGCAGGGCAAATTACCACTGGAGCAATGGTATCTTCCACTGTAACAATTGACGTACAGGAGGAGGTGTTTCCGTTATTATCGGTTACGGTTAAAGTAACTGTATTTGTCCCAACATCAGCACAGGTAAAGGAAGTGGTTGAAGCCATTAGACTGGCAATACCGCATGCATCTGTTGAACCACCATCGATATCTGGAGCTGCAATATTGGCAGTACCAGCAGCGTCTAATTGAACAGTGATGCTTTGACAGATGACTGTTGGCAGGGTATTGTCTTGAATGGTTACATTCTGTGTTTGCGTGGATGTATTCCCGTTTCCATCATCGAAGGTCCAAGTAATCGCATAATTCCCTTGCGTTGAATAAGTCAACGGATCTGTCGTGGTTCCTGTTATTGTTCCAGCGCAATTGTCTGTTGCGGTCGGAGCAGTAACTGTTGCACTACACGCTCCTGTCACATCTGCTAATGTAGCAACATCAGGTACTGGAGCAGTAAAATCAGAAGCAGTAGCCGTGACAGTACCACAAGACCCAGGGGTAACTCCCCCTCCTTCTCCTCTTACATAATAAGTTGTCGTACTTGCCGGTGTTAAGTTAATAATAGAAGTCGCAGTAGTTGCCACCAAGGTGCCTCCACAAGAATCAGTATAAACATACCAGTATGTAGCACTGTTTAGGTTGCCAGAAATCGTTAGAGAAATATTGTTTCCGTTGCAAACGGTACCAGATGTGTGAGTGACTACGGGAATATCCGGATTTATAGAGGATGAGGCACAATTTACGGATGGTACAGGGTAGTCCCCAGGGCTATTTTCTAATACTCCGTCATCATCAGTTGTATCCCAGTTAGCCGGGGAATTAATTAGTGTTCGCAAGGCTGCTGAAGTTCCGGTAAGGGACCCGTTATAGTGGCCGTCATCCTTCTCAGGGCCAGGTGCAGGGAATAGTGAAACGCAGTTTACACCATTAGTTAATCCGGTTGGCACCATTGAAGAGGCACCATTTGTTGTAGATGAACCTGCATTCCAGGTAGTGACCGGGTCATAATCAGATGCGTTGTAATCGCCATGTATGGCAGCAATAAATGTAGGAGAAGCAGGGAAAACTCCCGTTCCTTGATATGCGATAATCTGATCACCGTTCGATTGGCTCCAATTACCACCTGTGAACACTAAAGTTCCGGCAGTCACTTCAAAGTCATCGTCATCATCCTCGATAACTTCAATTATTGTTCCGCAAGGTATGCCTCCTGCCGGAGAAGTCCATGTCAGATCATCTTCTGTATTAAGATACCAGGAAGAAGTTGATGCATTCCAACCTTTGTCGGTAAAGTGGATCACCTCCCCTACAGGTATGTAGGTAAGGCTAATAAATGTAAAACCATCATCTTCATCTTCATTGGTAATATACCCAATAAAGGCAATGTCACCGGCATTCAGTTGTGAGTACAATACCTGATTTCCAAAAAAGAAAATTGCACAGATTAACAGTATTCTTCTCATAATATTTACTTTTTAACCGCTACGATAGTGGGAAAGACAATTTGCCATCACAACTATGCGAAAGTTTGAAAAGCCCCTTATATTTGATTTGCGGAATTAAGGTTCAAATGAGAAAAGAGGCTAAATTTAATCATGCCCTTTCCGATTGATTTACAGACCTTATTCAACTCCAGTTCAATCTAAAAAGACTCGAGCTTTGAATCAACCTTAATATCGATCACTTCTGCAATCTTTTGAAACATTAAAGAGGGTATTTCTATTTTGTAATCCTCCAGAGTAACCTTAAACTCTGAAGAAATAGATACAGTCCCATTTTTGACTGTAATGCTAGTTTTAATTTCAACTGGCTTTGTTACTCCATGAATCGTAAACTCTCCCTTTGCTATAACGGTATACAGACCACCCTTCTCAAGATCGTAATCTCCAATAATTACACCTTTAAAAGTGCTATTTGGATATTTTTCACTTTCTAAGTAGTTCTCATTAAAATGATCCTGCATCAAACTGGAATTAAACACAAAATCCTTTATTTTGGCACGGAAAGTAAACTTATTTGTAGCGGGGTCAATAATTCCTGCAGTCGTCTTATTAATTGCTTCAATATTCTCCATTGGAGCTTCAGAGAAGAACGAAATTTCAGCATTACTTAATTTATACTTCTTCTGAGCAAGCACCGCTGGCTGAGCCATGACAATACAAACTACAACAAATAATATTTTTTTTATTTTCATGTTTCTTATTTTTTAGATTTTCTAAATGTAAATTCTCTAGATATATTAAACCCTAGATGAATTCCGTTTTTTAACCAAGATTTATTCGTCTCAAAAATAAATCCTTTTTCAATCATGGGTAATGAATTACTTAAGTGGAAGGCAAATACATGGCCTCCTGTTTCAATATCAACTCCTACTGATAGTGAATTATAAAAATTCTCAAAACTCTCAGTTTTCTCTCTTTGTGGAAGGCGGTAAATGTATTCAGCATTCAAAGTGGTACGATTCGTTAACTTTACCCTTCCTGCAAATCCTAAAGCCCCCCTTGTATTCTTATCAGCTGCAGTGGCTACTAAATTTTTATGTACAATGGTGCGTGAAAATTGTAAAGACAAAGCACTGTTTATTTTACGAGCAATAATCAATTGATGAACATAAGCCAATCTTGAAGAAAAGTAATTATCCCTATCTTGGTTTTGCCACTTTAAGCCATTTACAGTAGTGCTACCAAAATAGACTACACTTACCGGCATATTAATTTTTCCCGTTGATTGCTTAAGAATACTCGCTTTAACAAAACCATCAATTGTTTTTTCATAGGTACTTCTTCCCAAACCTATCATTATCCGGTCTGTTAAACCATACTCCAGACCGAATCTAATGGTTGCCTGATCTAAACCGAACAATTCATAAGCTCCACCATCTAAAGATCCAAATCTGTGAGAAATTCTAAAATCAAGCGTCTTTCCTGCAACTCTTTCAACAGATTGCAAGTTGATAACTCTCGTGCTTTTAAAAGTTCCCGTCACATAATCTATTGTTTTTTCCTGAACCTCATCTAATAAGGCATCCAGATCATCGTCTTGGGCCATACCATGCATCCCAACTGAGAACAAAAGAATAAATAAAAAGAACCTTGTATTAAACATCTCTCAATTAAGTTAATTGTTCTTTGCGCCTTGCTCTATCCAAGCTGTTATCTGCGAAATTGTACATGCATTCAGCTTATTGGCATTTCTTGGCATAAAAGAKGCRCTTCCATCCTGAATAATACTTCCTGAAAACAGGCCATTATCTACCTGTATTTTTAAATTTMCATACCCCTCTAACTCTATATTTCCTCCTAAGCTGGTATAATTGGATGAMCCATGACATGCATAACAGAAGTTRCTTATTACAGGAACAATATCTGTAGCATAAAACATGTCCGTTGTGTCGCAATCCGAGATTAATGGATAAAGGTCTTCCTCGTTATCTTTATAACAAGAAATCATCATGACACTACACATCCCTATAATCAATACTAAACTTAAATCGATCTTTCTCATAACTTCACAGTTTATGGTTGTAATCCATCATTCAACCATTGTTGAATCAAATTAATTTCTTGTTGAGTTAAAGAAGTGCCATTTTTAGGCATAAAACCAGATGATCCCTGTACCCTTTGAATTCTGTTTAATATTGCATTAACATCGCCAGATGAATTGCTGTAATTCGTGTAGTCTACTTCTGAACCTCCTGGAGTATGACAACTAGCACAGTTATTTTGAATAATTGGCAAAATGTCAGATGCAAAAGAAACCAATGAAGCAGTAACATTTACTGTAAAAACATCTATAAATGTTTCATTGCCTGCTGCATTTGTAGCAATAACAGTTACCAAATATGTTCCATCTACAACAGCAGTATTTGAACTTATAACTCCTGTATTAGGATCTACTGTTATACCTGATGCTAATGGAGAAACTGTAATCGAGAATGTAACAGGTGTCGAGCCGTTGATTGTAGGTTGCTGTGAGGAACCGCTTGTGCCTTGAGTAAGGTTTAACGAACCTATTGGGTAACTTAAATTAGAAGGCAGCGTTAATGCAGTTACATTGATGCTATAGGCATTGGTAAATAAATTAGATCCCGCCATATTAGTAGCTGTCACAGAAACATTGTAAGTACCTGATATAACACTGGCATCAACACTTATTACTCCAGAATTTGGATCTATAGTTATCCCGGCTGAAGCGGGAGCCACTGACAATGAAAACGTCATTGGCGTTGTTCCTGAAACACTTGGAGCAACAGAATTTCCTGTATTCCCTTCTTCTAAACTTAAACTATTTGGGGCGTAAACCAATCCGSTTGGGAGATTARMTGYTGCCGAAACGATAACAGTATAGGCATTTGTAAAGTCAACYGTTCCAGTCATATTKGTTGCATGAACATTCACWATATAGGTTCCATTTCCTAAATTTCCACTTGCTGAGATAACTCCTTGGTTATCTACGGTAATTTCACCTGTAGAAGGACTTGTTGTTATAGTATATGTAATCGATTGAGACCCATCTATAGTAGGTACAACAGACGTTCCAGCGTTTCCATTTACCAATCCCATAGAATTTGGTGCATATACCAAGTTTGATGGAGGAATGGCTAATACATCTATAGAATAAGCGTTAGAAAACGTAACAGACCCTACAGAATTGGTCAACATAACATCAATTGAATAGCTTCCAATAGGAATGCTGTCMGTTACTTTTATTCTTCCCAAGGTGTCAATTGAGATATTGGGAGTAAAAGGAGTGCTTACAAGACTAAACGTCATTGGGTTAGATCCTTGCACTTGTGGGATTACAGACTCTCCTACTTCTCCTTCATTTAACACCATATTATTAGGTGCATAAATCAAATTCGCTGGGGCAGTTGGATTATTGGTAATCCTAATTGTTAAAACGCTATCAAAAGTTGCAGAACCATCGCCACTTATAACTGTTACATTACATAGATAATCTCCTTCTGACAAAGTAGAGTCAGCATGAACAATACCTGAACTATCAATCGTTAATTGATTAAATGACGTTGAAGGTGTATTAGTTAAGACGAAACTAAATGGTGCTTGTCCTGTGACCTCTGGTGGATTAGAATATCCATTAGCTCCAAGCTCTATTTCTACTATTTTTGGAGCATAATTTAGTGTAATTGGAGCTACTACCGTCTCTTGAATTGGCTCAAGCATGGGCTCGTGTTTACAAGAAAAAAGCAACAATACTAGATTAAAAAATATTAGATATTTCAGTTTCATAGAGGTGCAATTTGAGGGCAAAAAGATAGAAATATATTTCCCACAGGAAATCAAGTCTGTTTTTTTGCCTGACTCATTTTTTTAATTAAAACTCAAATTTTGAAAAACCTTTTCCGATTTATCTTCTTGATTTGTCTTTTTGCAAAATTCACTATACGTTAAAACTACTTTGGATAACTCTCTCTGTAAACTTTCTGTAACTTGTGGCGATAGGTCTTCTTGCTCCTTTAAATGGATAATAAAGAAAACAGCCCTCCTCAACTGAACTTCAGCAAGTGAAGAGTCCCCAAGTTCTTGATATGTGTTTGCCAGATTGTTACACGAAATAACAAATATGGGCACAACAGGAATTTTGATGTTCGTGCATGAATTGAAATGAGATACGAGTTTCCCGGCCTCCTTTAGTGCGGTGTCATATTGTGATTTTGCTTCATCAAAAGCATTTTTGTTGAAAAGATTATTAGCACAAAGTGTAATTTCTTTCCAACGATTTTCACTTTGAATTAAATCCTCCTTACTCATTTCTTGCAAGATTTCGGTTGGCAAAATCCCAATTCACAATTTCCCAAAAACCTTCAATGAATTTAGGTCTTTGATTTCTATGGTCAATATAATAGGCGTGCTCCCATACGTCTAAAGTAAGCAGCGGCTTTTTATTGGAAGTTAAGGGTGTATGTGCATCTTTTAATGGTTCGATCTCCAATTTGTTTTCCTCATTCAATACTAGCCAAGCCCATCCTGAACCAAACAGTTTAGTAGCGGTATCTGAAAACTGATCTCTAAATTTTTCAAAGCTTCCGAATTCTCTGACGATCAACTCAGCGATAGCACCCGAAGGTGTTCCTCCTCCATTTGGTGAGAGACATTTCCAGTAGAATGTATGGTTAAAATGCTGCGCTGCATTATTGAATAATCCAGTATTTTGTTGATGTAAACTTTCGACAATAATTTCTTCAAGTGCTTTCTCCGACCATTCCGTGTCTTTGATCAGATTGTTCAGGTTATTGACATAAGCGTTATGATGCTTGCCATGATGATAATCAAATCCTTCTTCACTAATAATTGGATCAAAAACCTTTTTGTCGTAAGGTAGTTCTGGAAGTGTGTACATATTTAATTTCTTTGAAAAGAGTAAGTTGTTTATTTAGATGTGCAAAAATACATTTTTAGACCAGTCTAAAAAATGCTTGAGTGATTTTTGACGAAGGCTTGATTAAAGGTGCTGTAACATCTTTTTAAAAACAGACCCGGTTAGGCGAAGGTGTGCCACGAAGTTAAAGAGCGCACAAGTTTAAATAAAGTTCTTTGACATGCCTGCCAGAGGCAGGTAAACTGTTTGTGAGATGGAAGAATTCCAATAATTATTGGAACGGACTTCCGAAGTCGGCTTATAGGAGTTGGCTTCAAACCACCTTGTTGGTGCTGCTGTAAAGAGCTGTGGTAACTATGAGACAATGTTTTACAAAAGGGTGAATGGCCAATGGCATAAATGGGTTAGGATAAGCGCTGGAGCTTGGTAGCATCTGAATGACACAATCGTTTATAACAGAGCATGGACATGCCTCTACTACGGACAATCGGAAAAAACTATTAACGAAGTTGGAATAAATTTGAGGCGAGACAACGAGCGAAATTACCCAAGGAGATATGCTGAACAATATTTTCTGTTATTAACTGTCCCTTATTTGTCCCCTGAATACATTAAATAGCTGAATATCAGTACCGCTTTACTTTTTGTATTGGCAAGTAGGTACTGTTTCCTTTCACAAACCCTGAGACCTGATATCCATATATTTACCGGTCGGCAGGCAGGTTGCTGATATAACAAGTTGTAGCCAATTGAAGACGAGGGTATTCGTGAACTTGACAAGAAAGATAAAACCGATTAGAAGTTCGAGAGACACTTATATGGAGATATATTAAAATGAAAACTAAGTCAAGGATAGTATCAATATTAAAAGCGAATAGTCTAGACTTTTCAATTACTGGTTTCCAAACTTTTAATTTATCAGAATTAAACCTAGCAACTGATCTGGAATTTCAATTACCAAACAATTTA
>JAESRW010000243.1 GCA_016764395.1 Flavobacteriales bacterium | reverse complement strand
ATAACACCCGGGCATAGATTGGGAGAACGTGGCAAAGTCGTCAGCGGTCATCCTCAAGTCTAATTCACCAACGTTGTCTTTTCCCAGGAATTCTTCAGCCGCAGCCCTCGCTGATGCTGTCATTGTATGGTCATTGACAAGGCAGGGATACCCTTTCTTAATCAATACTTCGCACTCTCCACCATGTGAACGGGCGATATCCTGTGCAATTTTAGTGACCATGGCATGTAACTCCATTCTCCATTCCTCATTCATGGTCCTAAAAGTTCCCTCCACCGTGACCTGAGCAGGGATTACGTTAGTGGCCCCATCAGCATTCATTTTTCCAAATGCCAGCACCATGGGGATATCTTCGCTGGGCGGTTGAATCTTATACAGCTCCAACAGGATCTCTGCAGTCATTTTGAGCGGATCAATATTCAATGCAGGAAGGGCAGCATGCCCCCCTTTCCCTTTAATAGTTAGATAAATTTCATCTGCGGATGCCATGTAGATGCCAGAGCGAAATCCCACTTGTCCAGCATCTATAGTAGGCATAACGTGAATCCCAAAAATATTAGATGCATTGATGGTATCCAGAATGCCCTCTTCAATCATCAAAGCAGCGCCGCCTGGCAACTTTTCTTCTCCCGGCTGAAAAACGAGCTTAAGGGTCCCAGAGAATTCTTCTTTGATCTCTTTGAGGATTCTCAGTACGCCCAAGGCAATTGAGGAGTGCACATCGTGGCCGCATGCATGCATCACACCATCGTTTTGTGATTTGTAAGCCACGTCATTTTCCTCAAGAATTGGCAGCGCATCGATATCAGCGCGCATGGCTATGGTCTTAGACGAGGGGTCTTTCCCTTTAATTGTAGCTACAATTCCGGTTTTCACGAAACCATCTTCGTACTCAATTCCCAGCTTTTCCAGCTGTGCTTTGATGTATTTGGACGTTTCAAACTCCTGAAAAGAGAGTTCAGGGTTGGCATGAATGTGATTCCTTATTTCTACAGTCTCCTGGTGATACTGTCTGGCAAGGGATTTAATCGTTTCTTTCAACATCATAACTTACGAATAAGCACCTGCGTACATTATTTAGCATGAGCTTCAATGATCAAAACCGGCAAGCAGGCGGATGCGAATGTACGAATTCAATGGTAGAAGCCTTGTGGAGATCTCCTTATTGCAAGGGACAATAACTGGTCAACGCATGATTATGCTACATCTGGTTGTACCTACCGCCGAAGGGATTCACGTTGGAAGTTTAGAAGTCCAAACTCAAGGACCAATAGAAGATATGCGGTAACTGGATGCCGTCTTCGATGCCTTTGGCCCAATCTAATCGAACGAAGTAGCCAAAAACCCGACTTCTCAGCCCAAATCCATAACCACCAACAACCGGTTCTCGTTGATGGATGAGCCTTACTGTGAGCGGTCCATTGACAATCTCTTCAGTATTGAAAGAGTTATCCGTGGCATAGGGGTTCGCACCTGTCCAGGCTGCTCCTACATCTGCAAAGCTGATTATCTGAAAGTTCTTTAAAAAGTCAGATTTCATTGGCCTGTTCATGAAGTATTTAAAAACAGGAAATCGAATTTCAGAGCTTGCAAGCGCAAAGCTATTGCCATTTCGAATGTTTTGAAAAAACCCTCGCATGTTGGTGGCAATAGCTTGGTAAGCGTAGTTTTGATCTTGTGCGATGTCCGTGTCAAAATTGAATTCTGGTTTAAGCCATCCATCCACTCCACCCAGATAGTAGATAACCTTTTTATCGCCCAGAGAAGTGCTGGCCGCAATGCGATTGGCCCAGATTAAATCTCTGTGAATCCTGATGTATTTTCGAAAATCCAAACCAACCACAAACAAGTCTGTTTCTGTTTCATCAAGTTGCTTGTACCACTCTCCAAATATTTTGTAGCGCGTACCTTTCAGTAGATTCAGGCCGAGGCTCACCGTGTTGTCAAATATAAATTCTCCTTTAAGCCCGGCCCATGACTCAAAAGTGGTGGGCTCAATTAAGCTTCCAACATCCGTCGATAAAATTACAGATCTGTCATTTCTATAGATCATGGATCCCTGAGCAGCCATAATCTCCGTGAAGGGCCATTTGAACGTGTACTTGATATCGTGTGTATGTACTTTAACACCAGTCCCATCATTTTGGAATGTTAAAAAAGACTGCCGGTGGAAAACCAATTGCTTATCCAATCGTTTCTTCAAGTTCTCATAGTTGATGAAAAACTCATTATTGTTCAAATTTCCCGATAGCCGCATGCCGCCTACAATCCGGTGGTCCTCCATGAGATCGGCTACGCCTACTTTAAAAAAGAGGTTCAACCCTGGGTTGGTATAGACGGCACCTCCTCCAGTGAATTTCTGATAGGTCTCATTGAGATATCGATTGTCAAGCTGACTTACGAAATACTCGGTGAAAAAGGCAAGGTTGTAATTCCATTGCTTTGACGGTATTTGAAGCTCTTCAATGGTGCGGACATACATTCTCTTTGCCTTGACTCTTTCAGTTGAATCACTGTCCAGTTCCTCCTCTTTGGGCTCATCATTCAAATTAGACGGAAACTCAACTGGCACATCGGTGACATACAGCTTCTCTTTCTCCTTCTCCTGCTTGACTTTTTCAATTTCAAAAACATAATCGTAGATGTCAATAGCTTTATCTGATCTGTCTTGATCGTCGTCACCGTTGTCGTTATCGTCCAAGTCATTGTTGTCAGGTTCATCGGGGTCATCTTCCTTTATTTCGTTTGCTTTGCCGGTCCTTTTTTTTGGTTTATCCTGCAGTTCAGACGCAGCGTTCATCATCTCTTCTACAGACAGGTCATCCATCAGAAGATGATAGCGCCCTTTATTGAAAACAATTTCTGCATACTTCTTGGCCTTAATGTCAGCGTCTTGTTCAAGAATGCTTCGGCGGTAATTGGAGGCCGGAAATTCTTCAGTAATAAATCGATAATGTGACACCGTATCCACATGGCTGATAATACTGTCAAACTTGGTGAGCATCCTGTTGTTGATGCCATTCTTATCGCTTAAGTAACTCACCACATTCAAATCAAATTCCTGAGGTAATGATTCGTTATAGGCCGGTGTTTTGGTAATTCTTTTCAGCACTTTTGCTTTCCCTCTATAATCATACAAAAAGACGTCGTTGTTCATTCCGATGGATAGAGATTCACTTCTTCCCGCCTTCTGCGAAACGCTGAGCGTGTCATTGAGCCGGTTGGAGGTGAATACAATATCATTGGAGTTATTGATGAATCGCGGGTTGAAGTCATCAAAGATGTCGTTTGTGATATTCTCCGCGGTGTTTTTGCCAAGGTGATACACAAAAATGTCGGTTTGGCCTTCTACAATAGCTGACAAGACGAGTTTCTTGCCATCATCAGAGTAAGAAAAGTCTAGAATTTTTTGAAAGTGGTGCAGGGTACGCCTTTGTGTTTCATCATTGTCCACAAAATAGTAGTTGAGATGTGTTTCCTCCTTCTTTTCAGCAATTATTGACAACAATGGTTTGGTTGGGTGCCAATCGAGCAATGGATAAGAATAATCCACCATTCGATCCAACTTATAACCGCCTTTAAATATTTTTTTAACCTTCCCGGTTTCGAGGTCCGCAATATAAACCTTGTATTTTCCAATTTGGTTCGTGGCGAATGCGACTTTCTTACCATCGGGGCTTATTTTAAGTTGACTATAAACCCGGTGTTTTTTGGTTCGTTTTAACACGGAGTTATCCAATGGTAATTCAGCGAGGTTCTCGAAACCATAAAACCTGTTGTGATAAAATTCCAGCCAGTCGTTGGTAAGATTTTTCAGCGATGATCCCAAAACGAATATCAGTCCACTCTCAATATTGCGGCTTACCTTAGTCATGTAGAGAATGCTTGGTATGAGCGATTCACCATATCGCTCAACGATAAAATTCCAAATCGAGTGACCCGCATATTTGGCATCAACCCCTGTTAGATGGTTGAAGTGCTTATATCTACCGGAAAGAATGCCATCTTTTACACGGTTCTCAATTTCTGGTGTCCAACCTTTCGAGTAGTATGAAATTAACCCTTCCAAATACCAGTCAGGTAGGGCAAGCAGGGTGGAATTCTTAACTCGATCTTTCCAGCTACCACCATACATCATTTGACTTATGAGTACTTCCGCAACCCCTTCTCTGATTTGCTGAATTAAGTGATTGTGGTCCCCATTGAAGTATAAAAATATTTTTGAGCCTACAATTCTGGTCACGCCGCCAATATTGAAATTTTCGTCACTTGTGTACCCAATATTACTTTGCTTAAGATCAGAAAGTTTATTGTAAACAATGAGCTGCAGCTTTCCATCCATTGTAAAATCAAAGAAATCCTCGGTTTGTTCTATGATTTGATCAGCGCTGTTGGCAGTAAATATGGCTAAATCCTTACCCCCGGTATAGAAATAGACATCAACTTTCTGAAACTTGTAAAATGACCAGATGAACTCTCTAAATTGAACGCGATTTTTGCCAAAATCCTGATAGGATCCGTTGTAGAACTGGGCAAACAAACTGCTCCCTATTACAAGTGCAATAGTGGTTAATAGCAATTTCTTCTGAATTCGTGCCAGCATATTGAATAGGGGAATGTACCAGATATGACCAAAGATATAACTAATTTTGGCCAATATTAGTACATCATTTCGTACAGATTTAGCCATGATTCAAATTCAAAGCATAACCGCCAATCCTTTTGCAGAGAATACATTTGTATTATTTGATGAGACCAAGGAGTGTGTTATCATTGATCCTGGCTGTTATGAAACTCACGAGGAGGAGGCCTTATCCGGCTTTATTGCCAACAATGATCTGAAGCCCGTGAGATTGGTGAATACCCATTGCCATATTGACCATGTTTTAGGAGTGGCCTTTGTTGCGGAAAGGTACAACTTGGGTTTTGAGTTCCACAAGCTAGATATGCCGGTTTTTGAAAGTACGGAAATGGTTGCTAATATGTATGGGATTGCGAACGTCAAGCTACCGGTTGAACCTTCCGGTTTCCTGGATGAAAATGATACAGTTGAATTTGGTAACTCCAAACTGGAAATCCTGTTTGTTCCAGGTCATGCTCCGGGTCACATTGCTTTTTATAACCKGGAACAAAAAATCATCATTGGTGGCGATGTGCTCTTCAATGGCAGCATTGGAAGGACCGACCTTCCAGGCGGGGACCACGACACTTTGATCTCAAATATCAAAACTAAGTTTTTACCACTCGGTGATGACTTTACCGTTTATTGTGGGCATGGKCCGGAGACAAATATGGGCTGGGAACGGGAGAACAATCAGTTTTTGATGTCCATGTCTTCTTAGACGAAGTCAGCCACTGACTCGGCGAAAGCGTCTTCTTGCCACTTTTCTTCAATTCCCGGGATGGCTACTATTTTCTTCATAACCTCATCCTGTCTCAACCCTTCGGCCCAGGCCTCACTATACGGAATATCAGTAAACTTTACCTGTGAGTAAAGCGGGAGCCATTTGTCTGGGAAAGCTGTTTGCAGTCGAGCTTCGATCTTCTTTCTAAATATAAAGTCAGGATCTGAAACAAGGTCTCTCATCTCCACAAAGTTTCTGAGCGACAGATCTGCGATAGCATCTCCATTCGGTTTTCTGGATGCATAATAGGCTTCAAGTACAGCTTTCCAGTTAACGGGAGCGTCACCAATTAACTCGTTCAAAATATAACAATCTTCAAAGCCGCAATTCATCCCCTCTCCATAAAAAGGTACAATGGCATGTGCTGCATCTCCTATCAGTGCCACCCTGTCTTTGTAAATCCAGGGATTGCATTTTACAATGGCAAGGGATGATGTTGGGTTGCCGAAGAAGTCTTCAATTAAGGTGGGCATAATAGGAACAGCGTCTCCAAACATCTCTTGAAAAAAGGCGACAAGCTCCTCTTTGGATCTTAACGCTTCAAAAGAGTATTTCCCTTTAAAAGGAAGGAAGAGGGTGCAGGTGAACCCACCGTCCAAATTGGACAGCGCCATTAGCATATACTGTTTTCTCGGCCAGATGTGTAAGGCCGATGAATCCATAACCCATTTCCCATTTTCGTCTGGTGGGATGACCAGCTCCTTATAGCCGTGCTCAATAACCTCTTCAGAGAAATTGTAATCTCCATTGGGGTTAGTGCGTTCTAAATGCTGTTGCAGAGATTTTCGAATTTCTGAATTGGCCCCATCGGCTCCGAAAATCACATCAGACTCTACATTGATGGCTTCTCCTTTATTATTGGTAAACCTGGCAACCGTCCCTTCTTCGTTAATGCCTATGCATTTATGCTCGAAGTGAAAGGTGACATTCTCGAACGCATCCGCAAGTTCTATTAACCGTTTATTCAGTTCGGCCCGGGACACTGAATAAATGGCTTTGCGATCAACTGAGTATTGGTGAAATGCTTGATYTCCATCTACGTCATGCGACATGCGACCRTAAACAGGTACGGTTATTTCACGAATGGTATCGTGAATACCTGCCTCTTTCAAGGCTTTCCAGCCTCTGTCTGCAACCACAAGATTTATGGACCTGCCGGCCATAATCTTGGCATTTCTAATGTCACTACGCTTTTCAAAAACGTGGACATTAAAGCCCTTTTTTGCGAGGAAAACTGTGAGCAATGACCCTACCAAACCTCCTCCTACAACYGCTATTTTACCCATAGAGCTAAAAGTAAAAATAAAATTAGTTTTGTTAGCCTGTTGTCCATTTTTTTTTAACTTAGCAATCCGATTTGGAACAAAAWTTAATTTWAATCGTATTATTGCATYTYGAAGCCTCTRAWWWCCSATGTTGAAAAAACCTGTCTTMTCGCTTGTTGTTTTGATGRTATTGGCATTTTGCGAYGTWGCTMAYGCGCAGGATCCYCAGTTCACGCAATTTTACGCGAAYCCYWTGTATTTGAAYCCGGCTTTTGCCGGTACAGCGCGGTGCCCCAGATTGGTGATGAACCATAGGAATGAGTGGCCTGCCCTTTCTGGAACTTTTGTGACCTCCAGTGTCTCTTATGATCAACACGTTGATGGCCTTCAGGGTGGATTGGGTGTRATAATTCTACAGGACCGTGCGGGTGAAGGAACCTTAAATACGACCACGGGAAGTATCATCTATTCTTATCAGATGAATGTGAATCGAAATTTCTCTGTAAAAGCGGGGTTTCAAGCCGGCTATATCCAGAAGAAAATAGATTGGGATAAACTTACTTTCGGAGATATGATTGATCCGAGGTATGGCTTTATCTACCAAACTCAGGAAACAGAAGTCAATAATACAAGGGGTAATCTTGACCTTTCTGCTGGTCTCCTTGGATTCTCCAAGCAATACTTTGTGGGTGTAGCGGTTCACCATCTTACTCAACCAGATGAGGGGTTTGTTACGACCGGTGACGCAAAGCTACCAATGAAGATCACCGCTCATGCAGGTGCAATTATTCCACTGGATGAGTCAGGGGATGAGTCAAATGTGTCGCCCAACATATTATTTCAGAAACAACAGGACTTCCAGCAGATTAATTTAGGAATCTATATTAATAAGGGGCCAATTATCGGTGGTCTATGGTATCGTCAGGCTGAGAAGAATTCCGATGCCTTCATAGCATTGGTAGGGTTTCACCAGGGTATGGTGAAATTTGGCTATAGCTATGATATTACACTGTCAAAGTTGAGCAATGCTACTTCGGGTTCTCATGAGTTCTCATTTGCCTTACAGTTTGAATGCCGGCCTAAGAAAAGAAAGTTCCGAGCAATAAGTTGTCCTTCATTCTAGTTTTATTCTGGTAACCTTTTTGAATTGTTTTCGTTATAGCGGATTCAATCTTTGAACTTAAATCTTATTTTATGATGAAAAGAGCCAATCTAAATGTCCTTTCAGCCTTAGGGATTTTGGGACTCCTGGTATTAGCTTCGTGTGGTAAGGAGGCATCTTCAATGACAGGATGGGCCTACAATGATCCAAACAATGGGGGTTATCAGGTAGACCTTTACATGGGACAGGAAACAGGCCCAGGATTAATATTGGTTCAGGGAGGAACGCTCATGATGGGCCGCGTTGAACAGGATGTATTCTATGATTGGAACAATATCCCCAGGAGAGTAACCATCTCGTCTTTCTATATGGATGAAACTGAAGTGGCAAACGTACACTATAGGGAATACCTACATTGGGTACGAAGGGTATTTGCACTCGATTATCCTGAAGTATACAAAAGGGCATTGCCTGACACACTTGTATGGAGGTCAAAATTGGCTTACAACGAACCTTATGTAGAATTATACCTTCGTCATCCAGCATACCAGTGGTATCCTGTAGTAGGTGTGAATTGGCTGCAGGCTACTGAATTCTGTGCCTGGCGTACGGATAGGGTGAATGAGTTCATATTAATACGTGAAGGGCTATTGGACGTCAATCCAAATCAAACTGCTGATGACAACTTCAACACGGACGCGTATTTAGCTGGACAGTATGAAGGACTTGTAATTGTTGATATGCCTGACCTGGATCCCAATAAGGATACACGTAAGGTGCGTATGGAGGATGGCATATTCCTTCCCAGGTATAGATTGCCAACAGAGGCGGAATGGGAATTTGCCGCTCTTGGATTGATTGGTAATACCTATTACGAGCGGGTTACTGAAAGAAGAATCTATCCATGGAATGGCCACTATGTGAGAAATGACCAGCCAAAAGAGTTGGGTAGGATGATGGCTAACTACACAAGAGGACGTGGTGACAACATGGGTGTGGCTGGACAGTTGAATGATAATGCAGATATTACCGCTCCTGTGTACTCGTATTGGCCAAATAACTATGGTTTGTACAACATGGCGGGTAATGTAAGCGAGTGGGTTATGGACGTCTACAGGCCATTATCTATAGAGGATGCTGATGACTTCAGATCTTATAGAGGAAATAATTTCCAAACTCAGGAAAGAGATGAAGAGGGTATTATCGCGGAGAAAGATAGTCTTGGTAGGATTATGTGGCGAGATGTAACGGAAGAAGAGAATCTTGACCGAAGAAACTACAAAAAAGCCGATAATATCAACTTTTTGGATGGTGACAAGGTATCCAGTATCCGTTACGCGGAGGATGTTGAACCAGAAGGCATGAACAAGATCATGTATGAAACGACTGGTGAACTCCCCACAACSCTGATTGACGATCGTGCTCACGTATATAAAGGCGCATCGTGGAAGGACCGCGCTTATTGGATGGGTCCTGGAACACGTAGGTTCCTAGATGAGGAGCAAGAAACTCCGTACTTGGGATTCCGATGTGCCATGATTCGTGTTGGTAGTCCGGTAGGATTCTAGGAAGATTTTGAAAGATATTTTTCCCGCCTCTCACTTATGTAACAAGTGTGGGGCGGGTTTTTTATAGACACATAGCATCTTGTCCGTTCCAATCTCAACGCTCTATTCCATCTTCAAGGAGAATTCCATTATCTGTATAGATAGTAGGAAGGTTGAGTCCGGTTGCATATTCTTTGCGCTCAAGGGAGACAACGTTGACGGAAATAAGTATGCCAGCCAGGCCATAGCGGATGGCGCTTCTTATGCTGTAATAGACGATAAGGATATGCTGGATGGGGGGCAAATGATCCTGGTGGAGGATGTTTTGGAGACGCTGCAGCAGCTTGCTACGTATCATAGAGAACAGCTCAAAATTCCTTTGATCTGCATTACTGGAACCAATGGCAAAACCACTACTAAAGAGTTAACCGCAAAGGTCCTGTCCAAAAAGTTCAACACCATTGCTACCCTGGGTAATTTCAATAACCATCTCGGTGTACCGCTTTCTATTTTAAGAATAAGTTCAGAAACGGAAGTGGCTGTAATTGAGCTGGGCGCCAACCACGTGGGTGAAATTGATTTTCTCTGTGGCATTGCTCAGCCGACCCATGGTTTGATCACCAATATTGGAAAGGCTCACCTGGAAGGATTTGGAGATCTAGAAGGTGTGAAAGAAGCTAAATCTGAACTGTATAAGTATTTGCAAAAAAATGGAGGTAAGGCTTTTGTCAATTATGACAATGAAATGCTGAGAGAATTAGCAGGGGAGATGAATGTGGTTTCATATGGTACTGCCTCAGGCTGCACCTGTCAGGGTACCCTGGTCAGTGTTGAGAAATATTTGCAGCTGTCATATCATTTAGAGGAAGGGGCTCAGGATGTGAGTGAAATTAATTCCCAGTTAATGGGGGCATATAATTTCGAAAACGTGCTAGCTGCCATATGTATAGGCTCTTTTTTTCAAGTACCTGCAGCTGATATAGTGGCGGCAATAGAAGGCTATGTACCCAATAACAGTCGATCACAGGAAATTCAAACTGCCACCAACCATGTCATCATGGATGCTTACAATGCAAATCCAATGAACATGAGAGCAGCCCTGGAGAGTTTTACAAGTCAGGTAAAGTCTGATCGAGTGGTTATTTTGGGAGATATGTTAGAGCTGGGTTCATATGCCCAGGAAGAACACCGTGCCATTGTAGAATATCTTATCGCCCAACCCTATGATCGGATAATATTGGTAGGAGAAGCGTTCTCGAAAGCGAGCAGCATGTTGCGATGTGAAAACTTTGCCACCGTCGAGGAGGCCAGAACATGGCTTGAGTCATCCCCTGTAAATGGAATGACTATTCTGGTGAAAGGATCGCGCGGAATAGGGCTGGAAGCCTTACTGGATAAACTATAGCGCTCTCCTACTTAAGAATGCATCGGG
>JAESRW010000072.1 GCA_016764395.1 Flavobacteriales bacterium | reverse complement strand
ACCAACTCCTTGATAAACGATGCCACGTTGTAATTTGATACGACTTCGCATTCCCACTTCTTTACGCCAAATACCTCTTCAGGAATTTGGATTTCCATATCTTCTTTAATCTTAACCTGACAACCGAGTCTCCAATGTTCAGCTATTTCTTTTCTGGAAAAGTGAGGTTCTTCCGTTGGTAGAATTTCCCCACCTCCTATGTTAACCTGGCATTTACATTGAATACATGTTCCACCGCCACCACAAGCCGAAGGAAGAAATATTCCTTGATTATTCAAAGTAGTCAATACCGTGTCACCTGCATGAACATCCATTTTCTTCTCACCATTGATTGTGAGTTTTACAAAACCGGTAGAAGTCAGTTTAGCCTTGGCGTAGAGTATTAAAGTCAACAACGCCAGCAAGAAGATCAAGAAGACCACTATGCTTAACATGATTGTAATTCCCAATGAAGACAGTACTATCATTTTCTTGTACGCTTAAAGCTCAATTCCCATAAAGCTCATGAATGCCATGCCCATAAGCCCTGTAATAATAAACGTAATACCCAGTCCTCTTAGTGGGGCAGGAACGTTCGAATATCTAATTTTTTCTCTAATGGCTGAAATGGCTACAATGGCCAGGAACCAGCCTACTCCAGAACCCAGCCCAAATGAAGTGGCTTCAGCCAGGCCGGCATATTGTCGCTCCTGCATAAATAATGCTCCACCCAATATTGAACAGTTTACCGCGATCAATGGTAAGAATATTCCCAAAGCTCCGTAGAGAGCAGGAGAGAACTTCTCAACGATCATCTCTACCAGTTGAACGATAGCTGCAATAATGGCAATGAACATGATGAATCCAAGAAAACTAAGATCTATTGATGCAAAATCTGCAGAAACCCAGGTTAGAGCGCCTTCTTGTAATACGTATTTGTCCAAAATATAATTCACAGGAACGGTTACGCCCAGAACAAAAATAACCGCGAACCCAAGACCAACTCCGGTCTTTACGGTTTTTGATACAGCCAGGTAAGAGCACATACCCAGAAAGTACGCAAATATCATATTGTCGATGAAGATGCTCTTTACAAATATGTTAACCAGATCTTGCACGCTCTTATTTTGGATTTAAAATTGTTGCTTCATCAAATTCGTACTTCGTCACTCAAAAATCGTAAATCTAATGATCCTCTATTAGTTTAGTGTTTCTGCCTCTCTGAAACCAGATGATCAGTCCAACAACAATCAATGCCATTGGCGGTAAGATCATCATGTTATTGTTCATATAGCCCGCTTCGTAGAATGCATCAGGTACTAATTGCACACCGAATAATTTACCGGAGCCAAAGAACTCCCTAAATACCGCTACCACTACGAGGATCATACCATAGGCAGCTCCATTTCCGAGGCCGTCAAGAAGTGCCTGCCACGGCTTATTGGCCATTGCGAACGCCTCTAGTCGTCCCATGATGATGCAGTTGGTGATAATGAGGCCTACAAAAACGGATAATTTCTTGCTGACATCATAGGCGAAGGCCTGAAGTATCTGATCCACCAAAATAACCAAAGTAGCAACAATTACCAGCTGAACAATAATTCTGATTCTAGCAGGAATTGCGTGTCTCAATAGGGAAACCAACACATTACCTATTGCCAACACGGCGATCACGGATAGTGACATCACAATTGCTTGTTCCACCTGAACGGTGATAGCCAGAGCGGAGCAGACACCCAGCACCTGAACGGTAATGGGATTGCTGTCATCCATTGGATCAGCCAGTAGCCTTTTGTTCTTTTTGGAGAACAGTGCTTCCTTTTTCTCTACTTTAACCTCAACCGCCTCTTTTACTGTAACTTGTTCACTCATAGCCTTATTTTTCTAAGTAGGGTTGGTAAACTTTCAGTGTCTTCTTTAACATATCCGTAACACCGTTACTGGTAATGGTTCCTCCTGTGATAGCATCTACGCCATGCTCAAAACCTTCAGGTGCTCCACCTTTCATCACTTTTATTGAGATGAATTTTCCTGTTGCATCAAATAATTTTTTGCCTGGGAACTGATCCTGAAAATCTGCTGTGTTGATCTCCGCTCCAAGTCCGGGGGTTTCAGTCTTGTGATCGAAGCTAGCACCAAATATGGTGTTGTTATCGGCTTCAAGTGCAACAAAACCCCAGATTGGACCCCATAATCCTTTACCTACCATGGGAATTACTCTATATTGCTTACCATCTTTTTCGCAAATATAAACTGGGTAAGCACGCTTTTCCCATTTCTTACTTTTATACTGCTTTTTCATATTGATGTTGAAGGCATCCTCCTTATCGAGGGGATCAATAGCACCTGTCTTCGGGGTACTGGCGTTTGCAGAGTAATCCAGGATGATACGTTCTTTGACATAGTCACCAAAGATTTTGGTGGCTTCATCGCGACTTACTTCTACCCCGATGGTTTTCAGGATATTCTGCATTTTCTCAGCCGTCTTGTTTTTCTGCTGAAAGGGCTGAAGGCTAATTGATGCTACAGAGAGTACAGTAGCAACCACCACCACCATTACCGTAGCAAATCCAAATGTAAAACCGTTTCCGTCTTTGTCGAACTTCATTTAAGCTGCCTTTACGCGATTTAGCCTTCTCTTGATATTGGCTTGGATTACATAATGATCAATGAGTGGTGCCATAACATTGAGAAATAGGATCGCAAGCATCATCCCCTCCGGATATGCTGGGTTGAAAACCCTAATCATTATTGCAAAGAGGCCGATCAAAAATCCATAAATGTATTTACCCGTATTCGTTTGAGCCGCCGTTACAGGATCTGTAGCCATAAATACTGCTCCAAATGCAAAGCCTCCCATTACGAGCTGCGTTTGCGCATCAACTTCCATAAATGGATTCACTGCAACGGCATTGAATATCATTGCCATGACTGCACCACCTACAAATACGGACAACATGATTCTCCAACTCCCGATGCCCGTAACGAGCAGAATTAAACCACCAATTAGGCAAGCCAAGGTTGAGGTTTCACCAACTGATCCCGGCATAAAACCCAGGAACATATCCATAAATGATAGCGGATCTCCAGTTACCGTGGTCACATTATTGCCAGATTCTATGGCCTGTGAAAGTGGTGTCTCTCCTGAATAAGCATCAACAACAGCCTCGCCCGTTTCAGTGCCCGTGTTGACCCACACCTTATCGCCCGACATTTTGGTCGGGTAGGCGAAAAATAAGAAGGCGCGGGCGGTTAATGCGGGATTCATGATATTCATACCAGTACCACCAAATACTTCTTTACCAATAATAACCGCAAAAATAGTCGCTACAGCCACCATCCAAAGTGGAACATCTACCGGCATGATCAGAGGAATCAGCATTCCGGATACAAGGAATCCCTCATTCACTTGTTCTTTTCTAATGATTGCTGCAATAAACTCCACCGTAAGTCCTGCCCCATATGCTACAATAACAATAGGAAGGACCTTTCCCATACCGAAAAGGATCTTTTCCGCCATGCCATCTCCTGCGTTTAGGAACTGTCCCAGCGCCAGATAATGTTGATGGCCAGCATTCCATATACCGAATAATAAGCAGGGTATCATGGCCAGAACCACTGTGATCATGGTTCTCTTCATGTCGATGCCGTCACGAATGTGAGATCCTCTTTGGGCCGCGTGTCCAGGGACGAACATAAATGTTTCCATGGCATCGAAAGCAGGTAGAAACTTCTCTAGCTTTCCGCCCTTCTCAAAGTTGGGCCTGGCCTTGTCTAATATGTCTCTTAAGAATTGCAAAGCGTGTATTAAATCAACATTCTCTCTTAACTGTGTCCAGTCCTTCTCTGATAAGCTCCTGCACTTCTACTTTAGAAGTGCAAACATACTCGCACAAAGCGAAATCTTCTTCTGCTACTTCATAAATACCCAGATTCTCCATGCGTTCTATATCTCCAATCATAATTGACTTTAGCAGATGAACTGGATGGATGTCCATTGGTAAGACCTGTTCGTATTGTCCGGTAACCACGTAGGCTCTCGGTTCTCCGTTCATGTTTGAATTGAGTGAATATTCTCTGGTGGGTGTAAGCCAGGAGAAAAATGTCCTTGACAGACTAAATTTGTCCAAACCAGGGGCCAGCCATCCCATGAATGAGGGTTCGTCCCCTTCTGGTATTACTGTTATCTGTGTATCGTAGTATCCTAAATAACCATCAGCGTCAATTCGAGTCCCCGTTAACACGTTGCCGCTGATATATCTGACTTTGTTTCCTTTTATATTATCCGCGATCATGTTTTTGATCGAACTACCAATGAAAGTTTTGTGGTATCTTGTCTTATTGACCTCAGACCCTGTTAAAGCAACAACACGAGAAGCATCGTATTTTCCCTCTTTGAAGAGACGTCCGATCATGAGTACATCTTGAGGTGATAAATGCCAGACAATATCCCCCTTGTTCACCGGATCAATATGATGTATTTGTACACCTACATTACCTGCAGGGTGTGGTCCTGATATTTTGTTGATTTGTACCCCTGTTGCGTTTGTGAAAACTTTAGAGGTCGTTACACCGGCATTTACGTTCAGATGAACTTTGCCCCCTGACAGTTTGGCCACGGCGTTCAGTCCGATTTGAAACTCTTCTCCATGTCCATGTAGGATAAAATCATTGTCAGCTGCTAACGGCGCAGAATTGAACGCTGATATGAAGATGGCCTTCGGCTTTTCGTCAGGATTTGCTACAATTTCAAAGGGGCGTTGGCGAATCAATGGCCACGTACCACTTTTTAACATCCATTCAATAATCTCATCTCTGGAAAGATTATTGGGATCAGCTTGCTTAAAGGGTTCGTAGGTGATTTCCTTATCTGCAAGAATTCTTATTTCAAGAATTTTTCTTTTCTCTCCTCGGATGATTTCTACCACTTCTCCACTAACAGGAGCAGTGAAAATGACTTTTTCGTTGTCTTTATCAACGAATAACGGGGTGCCTGCTTTTACTTCGTCGCCAACTTTACAAACAAGTTTGGTCCTTATGCCAGTAAAATCGGGGGGTTTAATTGCTACAGTATCGGATATAGGAACGTCAACGTAAACTTTCTCCGCTTCGCCCTTCAACTTGATGTTGAGTCCCTTTCTTATTTTGACAATTTCTGCCATGTAATCAGCTGCTTGTAGCCTTGTATTTCGGGGCAAAAGTATGCAATAGTTTCAGATTTACATTAGGAAAGTTAGTTTTTTAGATAAACTTCTGGTAAATACTGATGTTATGTCAAAAACTGTCTATTAGTAATGGAATGGTACGGGCCATTTGCACAAGGGTTTACTTGTTCAAAGGCCTCTGTTTCCCAGTCTTTAGAGGTCTTTAATAATAGAGCCTGAGGCATAATAGGCAGGGAATTCTTTTTCAATGGAAGATGCGTTTTAACCCGCCGGCGTGGTCGATTACCGCTATATTTGCCTGAAGCACTTGACGTGAAGAACCTGATGATATACGCGGAAATGGGGCCCATAGCTACGCTGTGCCTGGCCTTCAGTTTATCTTTAGTAGGCTGCAAGGCCACAGAAAAAGCGCAGCAGTCGGTTGTGGTTGAGTCCGTTGCAATAAATGAAAAGGAGTTGGAAGAAGCACCGGAGGATAGCACTGAAGATTATTTTGAGGAAGTGTTTCTGCGTTATGAAGACTATATCTATCGAGAGAATTTAAAAACAGTACAGCTTTACAAAACGGGTTCTCCTTTGCTTGCTCCGATCATTGAGCTCAATACTTTCGAGACGGTGAAACTGAGCTTTGATGACCTAGGAACAGATCAAGTGAACTACTACTATACCGTAATTCATTGTACAGCGAAATGGGAAGATTCGGAGCTCACCAAGACCGATTATATCTCTGGATTCACGGATAATCAAATTTTGGATTTTGCTTATTCCTTTAACACCTTGAAGGCGTATACTCACTTTAATCTTCAAATTCCAAATGAGGATATGAAGCTCAGGCTATCGGGGAATTATCTGCTAAAGGTCTATGAGGAGGATCATCCTGATGAACCTGTCTTTACAAAGCGATTTATGGTGGTGGAATCGAGGGTTACCGTGGAGCCCCGGGTAAGAAAAGCCACGCTGCTCACGGACAAGAATTATAAACAAGAAGTTGACTTTGTAATTAAGCATGAAGGTTATTCGATCCTGGATCCGTATGGGGAAATTTATGTCGTGATTCAACAGAATGGAAGGATTGACAACATGGTATCTGGCCTGGCCCCAGTTTTTGTTCATGACAATGAGCTGATCTACGATTATGATCAGGAAAACGTATTCAATGGAGGCAACGAGTTTCGGAATTTTGAATTCAAGAGCCTTCGGTATCAATCGGAATATATTCGTGCCTACGAATTTGATTCTGCTGGTACGCACGTCTACCTACACAATGTAAAGCCACGATCTTTTCTGAGATATTCGTCGCACTCTGACCTCAACGGCAAGATGTTTATTAAGAATGACGAAGGCAAGGACAGTGAATTAGAAGCGGAATATGCGCTGGTACATTTCACACTTCCATATGATGCGCCAATGATCAATGGGAATTTCTATATCTATGGAGGCCTGACAAATTGGGGTTATTCAACAGCTTCGCAACTCAAATACAATTACAAAAAGTTTGCATACGAACTAACCATGTTGCTAAAACAAGGCTATTATGAATATCTCTATGTGTATTTGGAAGATGGGAAGAAGAGCGGTGATGCTACGCTTATCGAGGGAAGTCATTTTGATACGGAAAATGAGTACACTATTTATGTTTACAATACATCGGTGAGCGACAACTACAACCGGCTCATTGCTGTTGAGAAATTTGACTCTCGCTACTGATTAATTAGTAATTTTGTGATTGAAAAATAACTATATGCTGAGCTAAAAATGATTACGGAAGTCACAGAAGGAATTAAAATTTCAGTGAACACCGCGTATGAGCCCAAGTATTCCGAACCGGGTAATTCGATGTTTTTGTTCTCGTATAAGATTGCCATTGAGAATTGTGGCAGTGAGACGGTTCGCTTACTTCGACGGCATTGGTATATTTACGAGACCAGCGGCCAGATAAAGGAAGTAGAAGGAAGTGGAGTCGTRGGAGAACAGCCTACGCTCATGYCTGGAGAGATACACGAATACGAATCTGCCTGTGAACTCTGCACTGAGATTGGGAAGATGCATGGTACCTATCTGATGGAACGAACCGATTCCGGGCAACGGTTTTCTGTAATTATTCCGGAATTCATAATGGTTGTACCCCACGCGCTTAATTAGCCAGGTGAACACAGAAATACACTGATTTTTTTGATTGTCGCTGCTTGTTATGTTGGACTGTAGCATGAACAGTTATGAGCATTCAAAGTTAACTAAGTCACTTGTTACATAGGTTTAGAGAGAAATATTAAACAGGATAAATCATACAATATCATAAAATCAGCGTCTATTTTATTGACAGATTCTAATGCTGCTTTCCTTGATGTTTAATAGAGAATAGAAATGGCAAAAGGAGTTTATAATGTACCAGCACCGGTAAATGAACCGGTAAAACAATATGCACCGGGAAGTGCAGAGAGAGCGGAGCTGGAAGTAAAGCTGAAGGAGATGAAATCTGAGGAGATTGAAATTCCGATGTTCATTGGTGGAGAAGAGGTAAAAACAGGGAATCTGGTATCCATATCTCCTCCGCATGACCACCAGCATATTTTGGGTCACTATCATCTGGGTGATAAAAGCCACGTCATACAAGCTATTGATGCCGCCATGGCTGCCAAGGAGAATTGGGCAAATATGGAATGGGAGCATCGCGCTTCTATTTTTTTAAAGGCTGCTGATCTTTTGGCTGGGCCTTTCCGACAAGCGATCAATGCTTCAACTATGCTGTGCCAGTCTAAAAATGCCTTTCAGGCTGAGATTGACGCAGCATGTGAGCTCATTGACTTTCTGAAATTCAATGTGCAGTACATGACAGACATCTATAAGCAGCAGCCCGATTCTGCACCTGGTATGTGGAATAGGGTAGAGCACAGACCGTTGGAGGGATTTGTATTCGCGGTTACGCCGTTCAATTTTACCTCAATTGCTGCTAACCTCTGTGCTGCTCCAGCCATGATGGGCAATACCATTGTGTGGAAAGCGGCTGATACACAAATTTATTCAGCCAAAGTGTTGATGGATTTATTCAAGGAAGCGGGTGTTCCTGACGGCGTGATCAATCTGATTCATGTTGATGGACCTGAAGCGGGCGAAGTGGTTTTCAATCATCCTGATTTTGCGGGCTTCCATTTTACAGGATCTACCGGTGTGTTCCAGGATATCTGGAAAACCGTTGGAGGAAATATTCACAAGTACAAAACCTACCCGAGAATTGTCGGGGAGACCGGGGGAAAGGACTTTATCATGGCGCATAAATCAGCGGATGCCAAGGCATTGGCGACAGCGATCATCAGGGGTTCTTTTGAGTTCCAGGGACAGAAATGTTCGGCTGCATCCAGGGCTTATATTCCGGATAATATTTGGGAAGAAGTAAAGGGATATGTTCTGGAGGATCTGGCGACTATTAAAATGGGCGATGTCGAGGACTTTGGAAATTTTGTAAACGCGGTAATCAGTGAACGTTCGTTTGACAAGATTACCTCGTATATTGAGTCAGCAAAAACAGATGCAGATGCTGAGGTTATTGCCGGAGGAGGAACTGATAAGTCCAAAGGATATTTTATAGAACCTACGGTGATTGTCGCAAAGGATCCGATGTATGCGACCATGTGCGAAGAGTTATTTGGGCCTGTAATTACCATTCATGTATATGAAGCGGATAAGTTCGAAGAGATGCTGGATATCGTGGATTCAACGTCGATCTACGCGCTTACGGGGGCTATCTTTGCTCAGGACCGCTATGCGATTGAGCTGGGCAGTAAGAAATTGGTTCATGCAGCAGGCAACTATTATATCAACGACAAGCCGACCGGTGCGGTAGTCGGACAGCAACCATTTGGAGGTGCCAGAGGTTCTGGTACCAATGATAAGGCCGGTTCTATGATCAATTTGTTGAGATGGGTCTCACCCAGGACGATCAAGGAAACATTTGTTCCGGCGAAGGATTACCGTTATCCTTTCTTGGGTGAATCAACACTGGGTTGTTCGTAAATAGCGTGCCTTGGGTTAAATTGGTTGATGCGATAAGTTAGTTTTGGAACGCTGTTATTTTGAACGAAGCACAGCGGCTATATGAACCAATACCATAGGTAGCCGAAGGAGATTTCTCGCAATGCTCGAAATGACAACCTTCACGGTCCATTTTGGGTATTTTATCATGAAACGAGCATGATCAGCGGTATGACACACAAGGGGATGATTATTGGCGAGTTCCACTGCGCCGCCGCAAAGCTTTGGCGTAGCGCGGTCTGACCGACTCAATGAAAAACAAAATATGAACAGATGAAAAAAACGCTTACGTTCTTGGTTCCTGTTCTGAAGAACAAATACATCATGACCTTTTTGGTGTTCTTGGTGTGGATGTTGTTTTTTGACAAGAACGATCTGATCACACAGAATATCCAGCGAAACAAGCTGGATCAAATGCATCAAGACAAAGCCTATTTCATTGAAGAGATTGTGAAAAATCAGGCGATTATGGATGATCTCGAAACCAACCCTGCAGCGTTGGAACGATTCGCAAGGGAGGAATATCTTATGAAAAAAGCGGATGAGGACATTTTTGTGGTGACCTCGAAGGGCGATCAATAAGGCGTCTCTCAGTTAGGTGCCTTGGTAAATTGGACTTTGTGAATTTGCCCTTCCCGAGAAATCTCAAGAACGTAGAGTCCTTCGCTGAGTTCAGAGACATTTATTTTAAGCTCGGACTTGTCGCTGTCATGATTCCCTCTTTTGACCAATTGGCCTTGAGTATCATAAATGCTAATCGTATATCCTGATTCTTCTTTAACTGACGCAGTCGTAGCTTCACTGGCAAACGAGATACTTAAAATATCAGCTACGGGATTCGGCCATATGCGCAATTTCTCCTTTGGAGTTATCTTTACAGCGACCATATTTGAATATTTGTATTGGCCATCATAGTCAGTTTGTTTTAACCGATAAAATGAGGTGTTCAAATAGGGGGCAGGATCTATTGTTTTATAGGTAAGAATCACGTTGCTGTTACCTGCGCCAGGTTCTGTAACAACAATATCAAAATCCGTAGCATCCTGGCTTTTTTCAATTGTGAAATAGTCATTATTGGTTTCGCTTGCTGTTACCCAGGTTAAATCAACATCAGCCGTGTTTTTATTGTATTTGGCATCAAAGGAAATCAAATCGATGGGTAGTGGCGCTCCTCCTCCGCCACCGCCGCCATGGCTATAGGATGTCCAGGTACTGGTTATGTTTTCCGTACCTGCAGTTGCTGTAATTTCATCGAAGCTGGTACCGTTCCAATGAAAACTTATTGGAGTCGTGGTGTAGTCTACTCCAGAAGTTTCCGATGTTGTCCATGAAAATGTGAGCGTAGCGGACAAAGTAACGCTTGGGTCAACGTCCCACCACCGATCAATAAACTTATCAGTTCCATCTGTAGCATTGAGTGTAACGCCGGTTGGTATATTCGTTTGGTTGTCGACACTGGTGGTCCATGTAGAAACAGATACGTTAGTTGCTGTAGCAGCATTTTTAGCAAATGTGAATGGAATATAAGATCCCGAAAATCCAAATGGATAAATATAAGTGCCGGCTGTTGCATCCGTGTTCCACTGAACAAAACTAATTTCAGCTTCACTATTAATATA
>JAESRW010000242.1 GCA_016764395.1 Flavobacteriales bacterium | reverse complement strand
CCATTACTGGCTATCGCTCCATATTTTATTCTGAAGCGATTTCGACAAGAGGTGAGTCTCAAGAAATTGCTCGTCTCCCTTTTGATATTTGCTGCTTCAGTTCCAATCTCTATTTTCCTGCTCGGCATGTTGGATCATCCGGGATCCGATAATGCGATTCACACTATCAAGAGTGGGATGATAATTCCATTCCTGGTATTCGGTACAGGACTTGTTTTTATACCAGCTAAATCAACTTAAGGAGTGCGATCGCCTTGCTAGCAAAGGTGAAGCTTTTTTAGTGGGGTGTGGTTGGGGGATACCCCCTCTTCAGCCCTGCCTCCCTTACCACCAAAGTCTCGAATAACAATTGTCATTCAGACATCACGCCTGCCCTGAGCGGTAGCCGAAGGGAAGTGACGAAGAATCTCCCTAAGCATTCACTGGTGTAAGTTAGAACGTCTTATTAACCAGCAAATCTGCAAGTTCAGGGAGATCTCTCGMTGCGCTTCGAGATGACAACATTCTCAAATGACATTCGAGGTTGTTTCATTGGCATTTCACCAACTTGCCTTTTCTGCTTATCGTGAAAGAGAGTATTATAACGAATGCTTCGGGAAACTGTGAAAATGAAGTCCTGACCTCAGTTTGAGTGACTTTTGTATTCCCTCAAACCTCAGACGAGAAGGATACAAACCATCCTTTCTTTTTTTACTTCCAAAAGAAAATAATAATTAATAGCACGTGTTAAATATGGATTATTGCAACCAACAAAAAGTTCACAGTCCTCTTTATGCCATTATTAGAGTCAGATTATACTCCCAAGGGTTTATTTCTAAATCCACATTTCAATACATTTTATGCATCCAATATTAGAAGGCCTTTGGCTTTATCCTATACTCGGAAAAAGATAGAAACGGATGATGGTGACTTTTTGAATATTGATCTCCTCAAGAATGGGAACAGAAAGGCCGTCGTTCTTTGTCATGGGTTGGAAGGGGGGAGTGACGCGGGATATATTCAAGGCGCGGCAGGGAAATTACATGACAGTGGATATGACATATTAGCAATGAACCTTAGGTTTTGCAATGGCGAAATCAACAGACAGCTAAGAACCTACCACCATGGTGAGACCGAAGATTTAAACACCGCGATAAACTCAATTATTGAGGAATACGATGAAATATTTCTTGTGGGTTTCAGTCTGGGAGGGAATATTGTTCTAAAATATGTTGGAGATGGTATTTATCCGATTGATCCGAAGATAAAAGCCGTAGTAAGTATTTCAGTACTCATGGATTTGGATGGAGGCGTATCAGAGTTGGCGAAGTTTAAGAATCGTTTCTATAACAACTTCTTTCTAAAGAAATTAAAGAAAAAAATCAAGCTGAAGCATAAGCAGCACCCCTCTAAAATTAATCTTGAAAAGCTGCATAAAGTGAAAACTTTGGTCGATTTCGATGAATATATTACGTGTGCTGTTTACGGATATGAAAGCTTACAAGACTACTATTCAAAGTGTAATAGCAAACAATTTCTCAATCAAATAACAATCCCTACCTTGATCATCAACTCATTGGACGATCCCTTTTTATCAAAATCGTGCTACCCGTTTAAGGAAGCTGAGGAAAATCCTAGTTTATTTTTAATGACTCCCAAATACGGGGGACATGTGGGGTATTCCGGTGTTGGTGATTCCTATCTGTGGAGTGAAAGAAAAATACTTGATTTCATTCAACGGGGTTAAGAACTCATTTTTCTGAGTATTAGGATCATAAGTAGGAAGCCGCGAGGCGAGAGAAGTAGCTCAAAACAACCGCGGGGAAAGAAAGCCCTGAAGCCAATGCTTACGGAGCCTTTGAAGAGTCAGATAACGGATCTTGTTAGCGGAACAAATTATCGAGAAAGACGGCAAATCGGAAAGTGTCTCTTACTTTGTCCAGATACGCGTTGTCACCTTCTAAATTTAGGTTTTCATTCAGTCTGACTTCTTCCTTGGTTAAAAACTGCAAACACAAGCACAGCCTTCACCTAACTATTGTTTGTTTTTGTGGGTAAACTACGGAGAACAAGGAATCGAAGAACCAACTATATTCCTTTTAGATATTCTGTAAGGTCCTGCTCGTTTGAAAGGCCTATCTTTTTTCTCATCCGGTATCTTTTCACATCAACACTCTCAGAAGCAATTCCCAAAATAGAGGAGATTTCTTTAGAACTCAGACCCAGCCTTAATAGCGCCGACAGTCTTAACTCCTTTGGTGTTAAGGTGGGAATCTTCCCTTTGAGTTTATCAAAGTAAACTTCATTTATCAGGTCTACATCTCTCAAGAATTCCTTTTTTTCTCTGTTATTTGTAATTTGTTGCTGAATCTCATTGGCAATATTCTTTATCTCGGGAATGGTTTTCCCATCTCCTTCCTGTAAACCCCCTTTAATCTTTGCTAAAAATCTATTGTGCTCTGTTATCAGCAATGCCAAATGCGTAACCTCCTTATTTTTTAAGTCTGTTTCTTTGCTAAGCAATGAATTCTCCTTCTTTTTTACCTCCACTTCTGCCTGCATCAATTGTCGCTGTACTTTTTCAAACTTTCTCCTGTTGTTTAAAATAAAAAACGAGCCTCCACCAGTTAACAGCAACAACAACCCGACCGTCACAGCCAAATAAAACTTCCCTCTTTCCGCTTCCTTTTCCTTGGCTAAAAGTTGGGATCTGCTTTTTTCCAATTCAATAATTTTGTTCTGCTCGCTCACAGCATGTTTTTTTTCAAGGATACCGATCTCTCTCACCGATTCCACATTATATAAAGAGTCTCGCAGYAAAATATGYTCTCTRTAGTATTGTAAAGCCTTCYGATCAYTCCCATTTWGTTCTGCAATCTCACTCAAACCTTCGTATACACCAGCTAGTTCTATTACKGTTCCTACTTGTTTATACAATGCAACACTTTGGAGACCATAATCTTCAGCYTGGMGATAGGCTCCCWTCAATTGAGAGGTGCCACAAAGGTTCTTAAGGGCRTTGGCCTGAAAATAGATATTGTCTATTTCTTCCGCTAAGTTCAATTGTTGCTCAAACCAATACATTGCATGCTCAAGTTGGCCCTGCTCTGTCCTAATGGTACCAAGAATAGCATAGCAAGCAGCCATGGAGTTTTTGCTGTTGTGAGTGATGCTAATTTCCAATGCTTTCTGAATGCAACTATCCGCTTTTTCAAATTCCTGTAGACCTACGTGAGCCATCGAATAGTTATAATAAAAGCTTACAAATAGTTCTGCTAACCCCATCTCCTTAGCAACCTTTAACCCTTCATCAATTTGTTTAATAGCCTCTTCGTATTGCTCCAATGTCAAATAAATATTGGACATGGTGAAGTAAGTATATGCCCGTCCAGCATCCTTTGACGCATACATTGAAAGTGCTTGTACGGAAAATTTTAAAGCTTCCGATAGCAATCCCTGATGAGTAAGAATGGTTGAAATAGTGGAATAGTTTATTGCCAGGTTTTTATTATTATTCAGACGTTCATAATAATTGTTTGACTGCTCTAACCAATAGAGGGCTGAATCATATTGCTGTGTATAAAAATGAACGGTTGCTATTTCATGATAAATTTGCCCGCATAGTAGTACTGTGTTTTCTATTTGCGACACCATCGTGCGAGCTGAATCCATCATAATCATGGAGCTATCGTACTGTTCCTTCCGTCGGTAAATTACACCTTGATAATATATGCCTTGAACGATGCCTTTTTTGTAATTCAAACGGTGGGAGATGGCCGCTGCCTTTTCATTATAATGCACAAATGAATCAAGATCTTCATTGAAAAAAGAAAAACCGTACTGAAAATGTAGTAGTGCCATTTGAGAGCTATCCTTCTCGCCTTTTAATTCACGAATCAGGCTGTCCCTATACAAGTTGATCCCAAAGGAGTGGATACATACAAACAATAGCAATATGGATAATAGATTGGCTTTGAGGAACATCAGGGACTTTTCTTGTTATGAATAATTTAATTGCTGAGCAAAGGAAGAAATTAGCCCACTCAATATCAGGTAAATATCTGTTTTGTACAGATCATGTACAGATGGGTTTTGCAGCTATGACGAGTTTGATTACCGATTATTGCATTTCAAAATTAGGGAAAATGCTTAACGCATCAGAAAACACTTTAGAAGGATCTGCGAAAATTTTGTTCAATTAAATTATTTCAACCGATTAACAATTAAAAATTTGAATTATGAAAATACATTATGTTTTACTCGCTATGGGGCTAGTAGCCTTCAGCTCATGCGCAAAAGAACAGACTTGCGAATGCGAAATTACAGAAGAGGAAAGTGCAACTGGTTACTCATTTATGAGATCGTTCGACCAAGATGTAAGTTTTAAGAGCAAAAAGAAAGATGCCGGGGGCGTATGTGATGATCTAGAATACACTGAAACATATGTTAATAATGGAATATCAACCACCATCAGTTGTGAATGTGACCTGAAATAGTAACGGGGCCAGTCAAAACTCGGAAATCTAACGGCTTGGATAGGTCCTTTTACCATGATCAAAAGGTGCTTCCGATTCGATAGGCAGTTCGTGATTTCATTAGAAAACCTCAGTATCTTGGCCTTATGTCTAGATACTGAGGTTCATTATATACAATGCAGAAGAAAACACTATAGCCCTTTGTTTTCAAGCTGCCCCTCTCCGTATATCCCCTCTTCAGCTCTGCCTCCTTTACCACCAAAGTCTCCAATAATAATTGTCATGCTGCCGCGTCTTCGGTGCTCCGTCGCCAAAGCTCTGGAGCATCGGTGACAAGCCTTCGGCGGCCGAAGGACATATTTAGACAAAGACTGAGTTCCCATTAATAAACTCTATTCTTCCCTTTTCCCAGGCTGATAATTCGCCTTCGCCCTGCGCTCCACATCTTCCCGATAATAGGCAACCTCTTTAAATTGCACATCAGCATAACGCTGAGACTGATCATCAAAGTGAAGAGAGGCTGGGTTGCCGCTTTGTCCACCTGCCAGCATGGTTTTTGCGCTTACGCTATCACCAAATTCTACCATGGCCACAAAGCTGTTACCAGATGTGCCATAAATGCGTTTGGTCTCATCTGTAGTTCTGGCGCCAAATGAAGCCAAAGCACCCCAACGTCCAGAAGCCAATCCCACGGCGATACTGGGCAGACTATCGTTGAAATCCTGTACGACATCTCCATTGAGACGCTGGTAGCGGTTAATTTCTCCCCAGGCAGTATTCCAGGTGCCAAAATCTATTTCCAGTTTAGCGAGCGTTTTCTTAAAAATATCCAGGCGCTCTCTTCCAGGAGATTGTGATCCGAAGTAGACAACCCTTTCCATAAAACTAAGCCCTTCAGGCACCACTCCATTTCTAAAATACATTATTCCATAGGTATGCATGAGTGCCATGGCCACGGATTCTTCTGAAGTTTTGAAGTCCCAGCTTCTCAATATTTCTATTGCCTCACGCATTGATTCATCAGCGTTTGGCGCCTCATCATACGCCTCTATAAGGCCAGGAATCAGTGCTTCCGCCGCTGGTAAATAGGGATCATAGGCCAATTCAATCAACTTATCCAGGGTCAAATTACTGGCTTGTTGCAGCAAATGAACAGCGTGAATACCCCGGAAATTCTCTCGATTTAATGACATATACCTGGGATAATCTTCCATTTTGGGACTGTATTCTGCAGCACTTGTAAAGGGCGTAGAATTGCAATTCTGTATCCATCCATTGGGAGGATTAATGACCGTTATGTTTTCATCCACAGGGTGGAGGCCCTGCCAGTCGGTAGCTGGATTGCTTCCATCTACCGGTTGGGTATAATCAAAGGCCGTATCACGAATAGGAATAAAGTTGCCGTGATAATAGGCGATGTTGCCACCTGCGTCAGCATATACCGTATTGTTAGATGAGTTGGTGCGGATGTTCATCATCTCCCTAAACTCTTGGTGCCCGTTCAATTTTGTTCTGGTGAAAGACTGGATCAATGCATTGACGGGATCCCACATCAGTGCAGTTGCCACCCATTTATCATCCAATTTTTGAGTAATCGGCCCGTGATGGGTGCGATAAATTTTAAAGCCCCGTTCATTCATACCACTTTCTGTTTTAAACTTCAACATCACCTCTGAAGTAGAAACAGCTCTCAATTCATTGCCATATTGATATTGTAATCCATCTCCCGCTTCGTGAATAGCTTCAACAAACTCATCTATGATATCTGTGTAAGTGGAGGTGTGCATCCAACCGGTCTTTTCATTAAACCCCTGATAAACGAAAAACTGTCCCCAAGTGATTGCACCATAAGCGTTTAACCCTTCTTCACTCACGACATGCACTTCCCCTCTAAAGAAAAAAGAAGTGTGGGGATTAATCAAGAGCATGGTATTTCCCGATGCAGTTAACTTTCCCGAAATAGCGAATCCATTAGATCCTCTTGGCTCATCCTCAGCCAGGCGAATAAGCCCGCTGTAGGCCGGGCCATGGGCAATAGCAACTTGGTCTTCATAAAACGCCTTGATTTTCTCTGTAGATACTCTTTCAATATCTCCTCCAATGGACCCTTCACTGAAATACATAGGCATCCAAGGCTCAAAATATGTCAATAGTTTTGGATGCACTTCTGGGTGGGTATACAGATAATAATTGATGCCATCTGCGAAAGCCACACATAACTTTTTCAGCCACTCCGGACTGCTTTCAAAATTTTGAATAGCCTCTGCTTTTGTCATGAACATTCTTGCTCGAAGGTCACTGTAAAGCGCGCTCTCACCTTCCACTTCTGCCAACCGGCCAATGGCCCAAATGTAATTTCTCTCAACTCGATTAAAGTCATCTTCGCATTGTGCGTAGAGGAGTCCGAACACCGCATCCGCATCTGTTTTACCATAAATATGGGGCACACCAAAGTCGTCACGAATAATCTCAACATTGGCAGCTTGCGCCTCCCATCGTAACAAGTCGGTTTGAGGTTGATCAGTAGAACAGGCAACCAAGGCCAATAGCAGGATCACTAGAATTTGCTTCATATCATTAGGCATTTGATACGGTGAAGGTATACAAATCAGCAAGTTCAGAATAAAAACGCTCCACAATTTCTTCAAAGATCGAGTAATCCATTCTGATATGGTTATTAGATGAGCTACAACTCTTGAGATTGAAAAAGGATGGAGGAGGGCTGATCCTTCCTGTATTTGAGGTCGGACTTATTGATAAAGAGTTCACTATCTTTCGTCTTCCTTTTTCATACTAAAAATGACTAAGAAGGCCTCGATAATTGTACTCTCATTTCTTGTCCCATACTATCTATTCACGCACCCATTTTTGATCATTGCCAATGATTTAGGCACCAGTGAATCTACTATACAGGAGGGATTTCTGTACTATTGGTCAATGGGGGACCACAACCTGTTCGGACTCTTTTTGCAGATTCGTTGCTTCAGTATTTTCACCATCACCATTGTTGTGGTAGAATATTACACAAAACTCAAGTGGAGACCTTTGTATTGGCTCCAGGGGTTGGGATTTTTATTCTTGATGGTTTTCACTTATCATTTTTTAAACGATGTTCCGTGGGTGCGTTTACTAGCTGGAGGGCATACCAAATTTATTAAGCTGCCGGTATATTATTTCATTCTTACTCTAGAGTTATTGGCGTGTGTATTTTCGCTCGTTAAAGGAATTGCGCCCAACCAAAAATCGAAATTTCTTTCAATCATTTTTGACTAGTCTTAGCGCAGCAACCCGTTATTTATATTCTCACTAAAGTTGCCGTTTTAGCACTTAAAATATCAGCCAAAAGCGTTGCGCATATTGCTGTTGTTCATGATTTTCAGTGGTTCTCACGATGGAGCAACAAAACTGAAATTGATCTTCAAGACTACTTCCATCTTACTCAAAATATTGATAATTTCACGTAAGGCACAGAGCAACCGGAAACCGCGGGACATTACATGGATTCTACAGATTACTACCAGAAGATTTTTATGCATTCCAATGACGCAATCTTTGTGATTGATCTTGAAAATAATGCGATCCTTAATATCAATGATACGGCCTGTACCATGCTAGAATACACCCCGGAGGAACTGCTGTCAAGGACCATTTTAGATATTCACCCGGATGAATTGCCCGAGCTTATGAGCTTCTGTAACCGTGTATTTGAGCAGGGAGACGGATGGACCAGTGATCTGACCTGCAAAACCAAGCATGGGAAGCGGATACCGGTTGAAATATCCGCTTCGTCGTTTAAAACAAAAGACAGGGTATGCATGGTAGCGATGATAAGGGATGTTTCAAAAAGAAAGACAATTGRACAACAGCTAAGGGAAAGTGAACAAAAATATCGAGAGATCTTTGAGTCCGCTTATGATATGATTTTTATTCTCAATGCTAAGGGGGATATCCTGGAGATGAACCTCAGAGGGGAAAAACTTACCGGATTCAAAAGAGAGCAGTTGTGTCGGATGAATGTTATTGAACACCTGATCATTCCGGAAGATCAGGCCAAAGTCATACAGGTATTGGAAGATGTGGCCATGGGCCATGAACGCGTTTATGAAGTGCGGTGGAGAACAAAAAGCCACAACACCATTCATTTTGAAGGTGCCACAACTTCACAATTTTCAGCAAGCGGAGAGTTTCTCTTCACACGCTGTATATTGCGGGATATCACCAAACGAACAAAGGCCATACAGGACCTRGAGGCAAGTGAAGAACGTTACCGAACCCTTGTCAACACCATCCAGGAAGGTTTGATCATGGTCGACCGTGAAGGAATCATTCAATATGTGAACGAACCATTTTGCAAATTAATAGGGTACACAGAGCAGGAAATAGTGGGAGAAAAAGCGGTCAGTACCAAGTGGCTTCCTGACGAACAGCTGACATTTATACGAGAAAAACTTAAGAAAAGAAAGGAAGGCGTCACAGACGCGTATGAACTCCAATTTCACACAAAAAAGGGAGAAAAGCGATGGTGTCTGGTAAGTGGTGCTCCATTATACGACCGGCACGAAAATGTGATTGGCTCCTTTTCAGTAAATATGGACATCACGCGCATGAAAAAGGCGGAAGAAGAATTAAGAGAACGGTATGAACAGCTGCAAAAGTATACTTTCCTCACCTCTCACGGACTCAGGCGGCCAGTTTCCTCCATTCTTGGATTGGTCGAGTTGTTCAACATCCGCAAACCCGGTGAACCAATTGATGAGGAGCTGATAACCTTGTTGAGATGTGCCGGTGAGGAGGTTGATAAGGTGACCCGAGAAGCCACCGCAATCCTCACCAAAGACAATCTACTGGACCATAGGAAATTTGGTGATGGATCGTAGGAGGTATTAAGGCCAGTGCTTTTAGTCTGGAGGTGAGAGGTTAGGTGAAGCGAGGGATCTCCCTGAACCTGCAGATTTGCTGGTTAATAAGACGTTCTAAATTAAACTTGTGCTTGCTTAGGGAGATTCTTCGTCACTTCGTGATGTCAGAATGACAATTGTTATTAGAGACTTTGGTAGTAAGGGAGTCCGAGCTGAAGAGGCAAGTTGGTGAAACGCCATGAAACACCCACAAATGTCATCTGCAAAATTGTCAACCGACATCAGGAGGGATCTCCCTGAACTTGCAGCTGTGCTGGTTAACAACACATTCTAAATTACATTCGTGCCTGTTTAGGGAGATTCTTCCCTGCCAAAGGCAGGCAAGCTCACTTCCCTGTGGCTACCGCTCAGGGCAGGCGTGATGTCCTTCAGCCGCCAACGGTTTGTCACCGATGCTCCAGAGCTTTGGCGACGGAGCACCGAAGACGCGGCAGAATGACAATTGTTCTTGGCGACTTTGGTGGTAAGGGAAGCAAGGCTGAAGAGGGGATATACCCCCAACTTTACCCTATAAAAAAACCCACTCGAATTGAGTGGCTTCTCCTAAATATGCTCCCCCTCAACCATCACCAAACATTGATTGCCCCTATTTCGTATCTTAGGAAGACCATTAAGATTTGAGAGCATTTCTCTACAAATCCCCAAAGCAATAATATTGCGTAATGAATAAATGGGCTGTTATACCTGTACTCTTCACATTGATTTCTTGTGGGAAACCTGATCCTTCATATAATCCATTTGACGCACTTTTCTTGGTAGATGTTACGGAACTTAATAGGGATAAATGTGACACAGTCTGGGGTGAATGCGGATATATTAGTTTGGCAAAGGACCTAGGGGATCACCAGGTGTATTATCAGGTATTTTGGGGTGAATATGAGGTTCTTGCTAAGGGTATGGCTATACCTCTTGATACTCATATGATCAAAGACTCGCTCACTCTAAGTACAAAGGACGACAGTATATGGTCAGCAATTAGGTCCATGCCTGTGGACACTGAAAGCGTAGACCAGATCCTTTCTGATTATGGTCTGAGTAGAAATGCTGATCCGCATGAGCGTTCAAAATTCATATGGATATATGAAGACTTGGATGGCAACTCTTATGAATTGAAGCTTTCTCAGGATTTGGAACCTGACGTGTTAAATATTACACGGGATCTTAGGTATTACAAGGCAACTCCCGGCCAGAAGTAGAAAGCGAGGGACTTCTAACCCTGCTCCCACCCAAACCTTCATTGCCCTTATTGCGTACCTTGAGATGGTCACCTCAGATTAGAACGTTTTGTACGTTTAGCTCCTAAGGAGGGTATTAACGGTGTGGCGCTCAAAATGGGTTAAGCCAGGCGGTTAGCTACCATAACGATAAAATCCTAAATTTGTATTCACTAAATTTTTAAAATAATGAGTAACGGAACAGTAAAGTTTTTCAATAATTCTAAAGGATTCGGATTCATCACTCCAGATGACGGAGGTAAAGATG
>JAESRW010000319.1 GCA_016764395.1 Flavobacteriales bacterium | reverse complement strand
CTGCACCTCCTCCAACGATCGGTAAAAGGTGTCATGCTCATCTATATACATCTGGAAGTCCCCTCCAGACCGCTCTATATAGAATTGAGCCTGGGCCTTTGAGTTAAACCGATCGATCAGCTGCTCTAACCGCGTTTTGCTGCGGACAATTATGGCGTTTTCTATGCTCATCGTTTCTTATTTCCAGTGCGGGCCTTCGTTTGCGTTTGCAGTAGAGAGTCGAGCAAATCAGGACTGATATTGAGCGTTCCAATCTTGTCTGCATTCTCTGCAAATTCTCTGAAAGCTAAAGCAATGTTCATCTTTGGATCCTGATTGCTTCCATTGATTGCCATCAGGGTCTTCCAGTTGAGATCCTTGTAAGGCTTCAACGTTGCGTTTAAGACATACTCCTGAACATCCGCAGCTTTCATGTCGTTCACCACTTTCATCCCAATCAGCCCCTTCTTCTGGTTTTCCACAGAGATTTCCTTATCCATTTTCATTTCAAGAATCTTGCGGTCATTCTGTTCCCTGACCACGTCGGTCTCCATTTGCTTCTCCACAATTTGCTTCTGCTTTTCCTCCACGGCAATCTCTGTGTTCAGCTCACTCTCCTTGATCTTCCGCTCCTGCTCCACCGCAAAATTGCGCCGTTCGTAGATGGCCTGGTCGGCCTCTTGCTGTAGGGATTCCCTTGTTTGGGCTTCAAGCGCCTTCGCCATTTCTGGGGTAGCCCTTACGTCAAACACATTCACACCCATGATCTCCAATCCGAGCATATTAACCATGTTGGAATTGCTGAGGCCATTCACGATCTCCTTTTCAACCTCTGCTACGCTGGAAAGTGCTTCTTTTAAAGAAAGGCTCAGCACGTAAGAAGAAGTGGTAGCCTGGGCCTCATTAATGATACGCTGCTCTAGCTTTTCATAATCATCCGTAAGATAGACCATACTACCGTTTATGGTCAGGTCAAGTATCTCCGCAACTTTCCTGGGCTCCGCTATGCGATAAGTCAGTTGTCCCTGTACTGTCACTTCCTGAAAATCCCCGGTGACCTGAGTAAAGATAAACCGAAGATCACTGCTACTCACTGGTACCCTAATAATGGACGAATTGGGCGTAAAATAGAAGAAGGACAAACCCTTTCCCTCTCTTTTTACTTTTCCGTTTTGATAGTGGATCGCGTGATCCATCGTATCAAATTTTATGTAGTTGATTCCAAACATGACATTTAGTTTATTGGTTAGACATTCCTATTATTTGCGTACTTTATACACAAATATAAACAAAGATAAATGTAACATCCAAATATTATGTGTTTTATTTACGCATATAGCGCCTTTAAAATTGATTTTGAGTGATTTGTACTGGGAAGGCAATGCCTTCATTTTGGGGGCTGGAAATGGTTTTTAACGTCAAATCGATGTACCTTCAGTTAAATTAAAGGGTTAGGCGAAGACTTCGCGGAATACGCAAACACCGCACGCGTTACACTGCGTTAAACGCGCGCTAACGGAGAGGCGGCTGCTCTTTCACTGTATATAGCAGCCTGTTGTAAAAAGGGGTATTTCTACTCTATGAATACTCCAAACTTCCTGCTAAACTTCCTTTCATTTCTGAGCCCCTGTTCATTAAGGTAATTTGGAAAAGAGAAGGTTTCCTGCGTTGATTCACATATATTGTAGCTTAATGAAGAGATTATGGCGGAGCTTGGTATTAAGAAGCGCTACGAGGACACAACCTTAACCAGTTAACATCCTGGAGTAAGGCAGAGCGTATATATTAGCGATCAGTCGCTAAACAATTTAGAAATGCATAAATGGATCCCAGTATTATTAGCAGAACTCTTTCTTGCCGCTTGTACTGAGTCACCTCGTGAATCAATTGAACAGAATGCCGTTGAGGTTGTTGAATCATATCCCAAGTACGAGTCGGTGACAAGCGATTCGATTGCATGGAGAGGTGGCAAATTCAAACAGACATTACGGTTTAAGAACGACAAGGTTCTGCCTGTCACTGCTGTGATGAAACGGTATTTATCCGGAGAAGAGGTGAGAAGGCTGCGATTTGAGACTGGTGAAGAAACATCAATTGAAATCGACAAGAGCTTTGAGAGGGGCGCTTATTTGGTCGAGTTCTATGACACGACAGGAATAGTGTTCCGAGGCAGGTTTATATGGAAAGGGAGCATTTCAGATAAATCCTCCCAAGAACATTTTGATGCGCCTATTATTATTGACACTATTGCTGCATCGGAGCTACGGCTTTCTCCCAGTTCAATGTTGAATGCATGGTACCGGGCGGAGGCGATTGGAAGTATTAATGACATACTTGATCTCTCTTATGGTGACACTAGTCTCAGCAAGAACTACTATCGTGACTCTTTTTGGATTCCAGATATCGACTCTGACCAATCAGAAACGATTGACAACGCTGGTTTGAAGCTCATTGTTGATACCACTTCAGAGTTGTACATCGTTAAATCACCCATCTGGGCCAGAGATTTATTCCCCCACTATTTCACCAATGATGATCTGGTGCTAGAAGATGACACAACGTTCTCCACGGTGAAGAGTTATCCGATCTTTTTAGTTAATTCTGGAGAAAATTCGGCCTTGATTGAAACACAGGACAATAGTTTAATAATGACCCTGGAGGCTTTTACCGAAGACCAACAATGGAAATCAGTGGAATATTGGTCGCACAGTTGGTGTGGCAACAGCTATTTTCATTACAAAATCCCAGCGAATCATTATCTCTTCACTAGGGGCATATGGTACGGCGGAGACGTCCATACAATTGGAAGATTAAAGCTCATGAATGGCCGTGACAGTTTGTATTCAAATGTGTTCTCCATTAGTGTGAGTGAAGGTCAATTCATCAAACCCGATCTTGAGAATAAGTTTGAGTAGCATATTCAAGTAATGGGGCCCTTGAAGCAAATGCTATGCCTGCCTCTGATACTTCCACGCAGAAAATCCAACAGCCATTTCCCCAACAAAACCTACTCCCCCAACTTCTCAAACTCTACCTCCCAAACCCTCTTCGTCTCCTTAAAAGCCTTTTTACTCAGCTTCAACTCTTTCATCACGATCTTCTCAAAGATCTCGTCTAGCTCGAGCGTCTTCGCAATCATAGAAGCCTGAGCAAAAGGAATGACAGAAAGCTCAGGATCAACCATGCAGAAGTCCATTAGGAGGTATGATAAATACTCTTTGGTGGATTTACCGACCTTCAGCAGGATGGCTAGCTCGTCTTTGGTAAATTTTGCTTTCTCCTGGAATTTGAAATTTTTAAAGTAGTCTTTAGCTAGCTGTTCGGTGGGGTCTGTCCGGAACCATTTCGGGCCCAGTAAGACCTGTAATGTTTTCTTGGTTTGCTCCTGCATATATTCCTGTTGGAAGATATCCAAATGCTCCACATTAAGCAATCCCTGGATGAGCTCCAGGATTTTCTCTTCGGCTTGTTCTGGCTCTTCCTTGGTCCATTCCGCCGCCAAAGCCCGAATATAGTTCTCAGGGTGGGTATGTCCCTCTGATCCCTGCTTGTCTTTTGCCACGATTTCCTTCGCTTGTTCTATATATTTAGCCGGAGAAACACGGTCCAGGCCTGTTGATATTTTCAGGAGGGTACTGATGACCAAATTCTTGTCACCACAGACTTTTAATGCCCCCTTATCAGCAAATATTTCTGTACACAAGTTGAACACCCTGGCTGTCTCATGGTAGCTTGCACTGTTGGAGTAATCATTGGCTATAGCCGTGATTATCCTTTCAGTGGTCTCGTATTGTCCATCCTCCATGTTCCACAAAATGGCGTGAGAAATTTCATGGGCAAATAGCACAATTAATTCGGCTGGATCGAGCTTTGAAATAATAGATCCACTCAAAACGATATGGGCTTCACCATGGAAAAACACGATTCCCGCATTCATATCCTGATCGCCCTCAATTTGATACACGATTACCGGATATTCGAAAGACAGTCCCTGCTTGGCTTCATTCAAGGCGGTGTACACCTCAACGTTCACATCTTCATCCAGTCTATAAGTATTCTTCAACAGCGCGAGCTTGAACTTCTCGAGCTCCTTTTCCTTGTTTTGCTTATCCAAAAAAAACGCCCAAACCTTGGGCTCATTTTCTTTTATAAAATCACGTACCTGTACATGATATTTTAAAGGACTAATTACATCAGACTTGGTAAGTGCGGTATCTTGCATTGAGTAGTAAAGATACATTTATCTCCTGCTTTTCGGTAAAACTTTGATAGCCAAATTGCTAAATTTGGAATGCTTGACGGACGGACCAACGGAATGGAGAACAAACGATCATACAAGGATTTCTTGCAGGATGGAATAGACCGTGGTGGATTTATGATGGAAGACATCATTGCCGCCATTGTTCCTCTATTTAAACAAGTCAGGTCCATCCATGAAGAGGGGAAGGTAGCACAGCTGAGTCAACCCGATAAGGTATTGGTAGAAGAATTTGCCATCCACCTGCCCCTCGAGCTTACCATAGAGCCCAAAAGCAATCACAAGAAACTGGACATTATCGGCGCCAGTTATGAGTCGGCTTTTGAGATAACCGGAGAGGAAGACCAGGTGACAGAAGTCGAGGACATGGTGGGTTCCGTTAAGAATTTGGACTTCCAAAATGATGCATCCAAAAAAATTACCCGGCCGGTTTATTTGCCCGGCTATTCAAATTACGAGGTTGAAATTGGCCATCACGATGCATTGACAGATATCTATTCCCTGGGATTGTATCTGGCAGGAGTTGCCCTTGGATTGAATTTCTCCAACAAGGATGAATTCAAAACATTCGTGGATTACCGTGAAGATATTTACGTTTACAGCTCCTCCCTCCATCCGGTAATTGCCCAGTTGATCACGGACATGACCGAACTCAATCGTTCGAAACGCGCCCGCGATTTGGACCACATCATCCTCCAGTTAGAGAATTATAAAAACTACGATCCGGAGAATGAATTGGATCTATCCAAAATTGCGGGCTTCGAGACCCAGGAAATCTCCACCAGGAGAAATTATATTTTGGACAAATTGAAGAACCGCTTATTTGATCTCTCAAAGCGAAACAAACTGCTGCATTTCAGGGAGAACTTGAAATTTATCAACCTCACAGTGAGTTCAGTTCCCATTGTGCTGGACTATAAAAACATCAGTTCGGACAGTCTCTTTTTATGGAATGAGAACATTGCCACGTTTGTCACGAAGACGAAACCGATTCCCTTATCGAAGTACATTCCATTTGCGGACAAGGCGTACGCGGCCAACACGCTGAGCAAGATCAGGTCACAGGCCATAAAAACCCGAAATGAATTGGGCTTCAACCAACTTCGGATGGTGGTGGCGTTTTTGCGGTGGCACAATTTAAAAGAGGATAAAGAAGAACGCATCAACTCACCCCTACTCCTTATCCCTGCAGAATTAACCAAGAAAAAAGGGGTTACCGATCAGTTCATTTTAACACCCACTACCGCTACCGCCGAAGTCAACCCTATATTGGTGCATTATCTGAAGGAGTTGTATGGCATCACCCTTCCGGACGCGATTCATTTGGATGAAGTCAGCATACCGGAATTTTACGAAAACTTAAAAAAGCAAATAGCCCAGAGCAAGGCCGGCATTACCATCGATTTAGTGGAAAAACCGAAGATCAAATTGATCCACGCCCTTGCCAAGAGAACCTACAACCTCTTTCAGCGAAAGCTTCGAGGGCGAGGAACGTCAAGCTTCAAAAACATTGCATATTCCTATTCAATAGATCAGTTCAAACCGCTGGGGCTGGAAATATTTAAATCCAAAGTCAAGCGTACAACAAGTGCGTTGAAATATTTATTGGATGAAGACGCACGCCTCGATCACGTAGTAGCACCCAAAACCAAGAAACGTGAATTTTATCAACTCGAAGATGGACTGGATGAAACATCACCCTACCACTGGGAGGTCGATCTGTGCAATATTACCCTCGGCAATTTCGACTACCGAAAAATGTCCCTGGTGGGCGATTACAATCAACTACTGACCGGTGACCTGAAGAACCCCGTATTTGATGATGTTTTTTCATTGGAGCCTAAAGCTTTACCGCCCGAAAGTACGGAAACTCCGGCCCTGTCGGATCAATACCATGTAGTGGCATCTGATCCCACTCAAACAAAAGCAATTTCATTCGCGGGCCAGGGAGAGAGCTTCATCATCCAGGGTCCTCCCGGAACTGGTAAGTCTCAAACCATCACGAATTTAATCAGCGACTATATTGCACGCGACAAGAAGGTGCTGTTCATCTGTGAGAAGAGAGCAGCCATTGACGTGGTTTACTATCGCTTGAAGCAGCAGGGATTGGACGAACTATGTTGCCGAATTCACGATTCACAAGCCGATAAAAAAAGCTTCGTGATGGATCTCAAAGATTCTTATGATCGCTTTTTAGCCGGTGGGGATGACCTCCATTCACTCTCCGAAAATCGATCAGAACTCATAACTGAGTTGGACCAGGAACTATCCGTATTGAGGCGCTATTCCCAAAATATGGAACAGGCCCACGCGTCTATAAAAGTTCCATTTCATGAACTCATCAAACGCCTCATTGAACTCAGAGAGCACCATATAGAGCTTACGGACGAACAAATGGAATTGCTTCCTGAATATGGGCAATGGTTAGAGAGCGGGGATCAACTGGTGGAGTTGACCAATATTTTGAAAGAGCTGGGAGAAGATCAGCGATTTGCCCTCCACCCGACCAGTACGATCAGCGATGAAATTATCAATGCAGACAATCCTGTAAGCCGGATCAATCATTTGCTGCAAAAAGTGGATGAGCAATTGAATCAGCTGATCCAGGCGATTGGCAAAATAAATATCAAGGGCGAATACAAATCAACCCTTGGCGCTTTAACGGCCATTGTTGAGAATGCCAAGCACCTGGAGCTATTTACCCATTCGGACAATTTTGATTTGTTGAATGCTCAATCTGTAAAGTACGCTGAGTTTATTTCCTCGATGGATGAAATACACACCAGAAGAAATAAGCTACATAAAGAGAAAAAGGACACGGTCAACTGGAGGGAAAAACTGACAGAGACGGATTTAAAAAACGCTTTGGAGTTAATTGAGAAACATGAGAGTTCTATTTTCTCTTTCCTAAACAGTGACTTCAGAGCCGTCAAAAAATCGATCACCGACCGTTATGATTTTTCAAAACATGCGGTAAAGCCAAGCTTGAAACAAGTATTGGTTGACCTGAAGGAGGAGTACGAAGCCAGCGAAGCTTTGCGAGAATATGAATTAGAAAAAGCGAGAAAGCTCAACATCAAAGAATTTACGGCAACCCGCGAGGCATTGGACACACTGGGCCAGCTGTTGAAAGAGCCTGAAGGCAAGCGGCTGGACTATCTGATTAACCATGAGGAGGGATCAGATCTTACCCTCAGCTTAATACATTTATCGGATATTCTCGATAACCTGGTGGTTGATTTGGCGCCGTTGATTCGGGCAACGGGAAATTATTCCCCTGCTGAATTGAAAAAAAACCTAACAGGACTCCGCGCGAGCCTTGGTATTTTACCTGAGATCCTGCCAGCCATGCAGGAACTATTAACGACTTCTCCCGAATTCATTCATGCCGTCAAAACGGTTCCGATGAACAAAGGGGAGGCGGAAGCCGCGTTCGGAAGGAAATCGCTGCATTCCATCTATCGGACCAATCGGAATTTAGCGAAAATAGAGGGCCGCTTAATTGAACAAAGACTAAACAAAATTCAGCGCATCTACGAGCAGCTCTTTGATCTCAACGCCAAGATTGTAAAAGCCAAAGTGCGAGAGAAATTCGTCGATCATATCAATATTTCATCACAGTCCGCCTCCACCCTCAATGCCGATCAGAAAAAATTCAAGAAATCATACAACGCCGGCCGGAAGAAATTAGAACACGAGTTCAACAAAGTCATGCGCTATAAGCCCATTCGGGAACTCGTTTCGACTGAGAGTGGCCAGGTTATTAAGGACCTTAAACCAATTTGGCTCATGAGTCCGTTGAGTGTATGTGACACGTTGCCCATTAATTCCAACGAGTTCGATGTGGTGATTTTTGATGAGGCCAGCCAGATCACGCTGGAGGAAGGTATCCCCTCTATTTTCAGGGCTCAGCAAGCAATTATTGTAGGGGATGAAATGCAAATGCCTCCCACTAATTTCTTCTCGTCCAAAGGCGTCGATAACGACGATCTGGACCAGGACCAAGAGGAGCATGAGGAGGTGGAACTGGATGCTGACAGTTTACTATCACAGGCAGCGAGCAATTTAAGCTCTCGCTTGCTCGGGTGGCACTATCGCAGCCGTCATGAAGCGTTAATAGGTTTCTCGAATGCGGCTTTCTATGACAATGACCTGCTCACTATACCGGATAACACCATCAACACCGGCAAGCTGGACGACATCCTTATTGATAATCTGGATGGGCAGGCAGTGGTTTCCGCGCTGTTCAATCGCAGCATCAGCTTTCATAAACTGGAGAAGAGCGTTTATGAAGATCGGACCAACAAAGGCGAGGCCCGGTACATCGCCAATCTAGTGCGTGACCTTTTAATGAAGGAGAAAAAAGGTTACAGCATTGGCATCGTCGCCTTCTCCAAGGAACAGCAAATTGAAATTGAGAATGCCTTGACCAATTTGGCTCAAACAGATGAAGCCTTTCAAGTGGCCTTAGAAAAAGAATACGAGCGCGTGGAAGATGATCAATTTGTTGGATTAATCGTCAAGAACCTCGAAAACATACAGGGTGACGAAAGGGATTTGATCATCATGAGTGTCTGCTACGGGTATAACGCTGAAGGGAARATGCGCATGAATTTCGGCCCGATCAACCGMAACGGAGGGGAGAARAGRCTKAACGTMATMTTCTCMAGAGCGAAAAAACACATGGCAATCRTTTCGTCCATTCGGCAYTACGATATCAAGAACGAATACAACGAGGGSGCCAATTATTTCAGGAAGTTTTTACAATATGCCGAATTGGTTTCCAAGGGAAACAGTGCYTCTGCGAATYTGACCCTTAAGAGTTTGTCGAAAAATCAAGTTAATTCGAACGATTCAAAAGTGTTAGATGTCATCACACGCGCTATTGCTGAACGTCTTACGAAAGAAGGATATCAAGTCGAGTTTGACATTGGCCAATCCTATTTCAAATGCAATTTAGCCGTAGTTGCTAAAGATGATAAACGCAATTACAAATTGGGAATCCTGATAGATGACAGTGCGCATTATCAGAACAAAGATATTCTGGAGCAATACTATTTGCGGCCTTCCATCCTCAAGACTTTTGGGTGGAATATGATCCAGGTGTATAGTAAAGACTGGTATGAAGATGAAGAAATCGTATTCAACCGCATTCGTCGTCTGCTGGGAGAAAAGGTGAAGGAAGACCCGATTGAGGAATCTGTAGACTTGCTGATAGAGCCGCCAATTCCCGAAACCGAAGTACTGGCACCTGAGCTCCAAAAAGAAGAAGAAAGTATCGCTCCAAACGGGTTAGAAGTCGCGTCAACCAACGGGTCCACTGAGGCGTTGGAAGAGGTGAAGGAGGAACCCACATCGGAGGATAAAATCTCTGCGAATTCGGAGCCTACCGATGTAGTACCTGAGCAATCTTCAGAACCTGAGCCAGCACCTATCGCAGAGGAAGAAGCAGCACCTACAAAAGGCAAGAGCAAGAGCAAGAGCAAGAGCAAGAGCCAGAGCGATACTAAGAAGCCTGATCCAAAGAAAAAGGCCCCGAAAACTAAGTCGGAGGGCGATATAAAATCATTGTCCAAAACCAAGGATGAGAACTACGTTGCCAACCCTGCCTTTAATTACGCAGCCTCCACCTATTATGAATTCTCTGACGACAGATCTTTTAAGTTTTGGGAGGTAGCGATTGATGGGGTTAATGTGGGTGTGCGTTACGGGCGCATAGGAACGAAGGGACAGGTGCAGCTCAAAACATTTGACACGCCTGAAGTTGCTCAAGGTGAAATGGAGAAGTTGATTCGGTCGAAGGTGAGGAAGGGGTATTTGGAGATAGGCTAGCGGGAGGCTCCAGTACGGTTCACACAGTTTTGTGGATTTAGTGCGTTTGGAAGGTCTTAACCATATAACACGCCACCCGCCCGTGCGCCAACTTGTTTCGACGGGCAGGGGGATCTTTAACCAAGATTGTTAAGCCCAACGGAAGAATAAGATGCAACTACTTGCCATACTGGGATTGATTTGTGCATGTCACACGGCCTTCTGTCAGATTGAATATGTACTCGATCCAGATGAATTTATCGTGGTACGCGTAAAATTTGATTCTTTACTGCAAACCGGAAAAGTTACCTGTGGAACAGATGAAAATGGAAATCGCAGAAAAGTCAACCTCCACAGGGTCTCAATTGACTCCATTCTATACGTGGCTGATTCGACAAGTAAAATCCAATTTCAGAATGTCGATCAAATTGTCTTGACTGCAGGCCTGAGCGTTCCAATTGATACGCAACTAATTTGTATTTGCTCCCTTAGTTGCTCCTATGATTTCTTAGGACTTTCAACTATTTTAGAATTGGAGCCAAAATCGGTAACATTCAAACATCGTGGTGGTTATTTTTCAGATATAGAATACTGCTATCGCCGTAATTTACTGGGGAAGCTATTTGGATTAAATAACGGTAAGGAGAGGAAGAAGATAAAGTGTGAGATAAGGTAATAGTCTTTCAAATATGAAAAAACGACCAACTGAAGTAATATAGAATATAAACCGTAAAATTCCATGAAGCATGAAATAGTATAGGCAAGAGAATGCGATGTGTTTTCAAGTAAATTGTACCTGCTACCACGCCGCCAAACAATGTTGTGAAAGCTTGACGTGTCTCAGGTAAATGGATTGCCGCGAA
>JAESRW010000071.1 GCA_016764395.1 Flavobacteriales bacterium | reverse complement strand
TCCCTACTATAACGCAAAAATAGAGGTGGAACTTATATCTATCCTACTTTACTCGTGGAGTTGTTAACACCAGAAGGTTAATAGTTGTCACCTGAATTCAGATTTGAGAGAAAAATGTATGATCTACGAATTGTGAATAGTAACGCGTATTTCGATTTGATATTTTTCAAGATCTTAAAACAGCCCTGCCCTTTTTTGGTTCTCCAGGTCTGTTAGCACATTTGAAGTCACTCTCCCTTCAATTGAATTCAACACAACTTTATCATCCAGTTTAACCGCAAGGAACGCAATGGAGCCGCCAAGATCGCAAGTGTAAATGTAAATGTAAACTGATAATAGATCGTGTCCCATGAGGCTTCCTTGCAGACTTTGTGGTTAGCCCCCTCGCCTCATAAAATGATGCCCGATTGAGTCAATGGCCAGATGATCTTATCATTGCCTATATTTGCTGCCAAATTTTCAAGAACAGAATCAGATTGCTGCCGAGTTAACGGCATCTTGCAGAAATGATAAAGCTCAGTTTCAGAAACCCGTTCTTGATATTGGTATTTGCCATCATCGTGGCGGTGCTCGCGGGCGTGCTGATTCCGCGAATGCCGGTTGACATTTTACCGTCCTTCAAAAAGTCTGCGATGCAGATTTTGACACTCTACCCAGGGATGCCTCCAGAGGTGGTGGAAAAGGATATCACCAGTCGAATGGAACGTTGGACAGGCCAATCGCCTGGGATTGAAAAACAGCTCTCCAAGAGTTTGATGGGCGTAAGTATCGTAACCAATTTCTACGGTGCGGAGATTGACCCGGCAGAGGCGATCGCGAACACATCCTCCTATGCCGTTTCGGATATGTACTACCAACCACCGGGTACACTTCCACCGATGATACAGCCTTTTGACCCTACCGCTTCCAAGCCCTTGATGTTGTTAACTGTAGGTAGTGAGACCATGAATGGTGCAGAGCTTTATGATGAAGCGTATTACAAATTGAGACAAATGTTGAGCGGGGTCAAGGGCATTGTCGCTCCTGCCGCGTATGGCGGTTCGTTAAGGAGGATTTACATTTTCGTCGATCCGGCTAAACTGGAGGCTTTGGGTATCTCACAGACTGAGGTCAACGAGGCCATTCAGAAAAATACCACGATGATTCCATCTGGAATCGCCAAGATCGGAAACATCAATTATGGAATTGATGCCAAGGGGATGATCATTGACATTGAAGATTTCAATGACATCGTAATCACCTATAGAAATGGTAAACCGATCTACGTGAAAGATGTGGGACGAGCTGCTAATGCCGCGGCCATTCAAACCAATATTGCCCGAATTGACGGACGAGAGCAGGTCTATCTCCCCATCTTTAAACGTCCCAATGCGAACACCATATCTGCAGTAAATGCAGTCATAAAACAGCTGCCTCTGCTGAAACAGCGCATGAAGGAAGGTGTAGAATTGGATGTCATTTTTGACCAATCATCCTATGTAAGAAGGTCTATCGGCGGATTGGCAACGGCGGGCCTTGGGGGATTGATACTGGTGGTACTTACCCTGATTCTCTTCCTCGGAAATTTCAGATCGGCGTTCATTGTATCGATCAGCCTTCCCTTGTCGGTACTTTTTGCGTTTATCGTATTATCCGTCACAGGACAGGCCATTAATAGCATCACCTTGGGTGGAATCGCCCTGGTACTCGGCCTTTTGGTAGATAATTCCATTGTTGTATTGGAGAACATTGATCGGCACTTGCGGATGGGTAAGGACTCAACACAAGCCGCCATGGATGCAGCATTGGAAGTTGCACAACCCGTATTGGCATCCACCCTAGTCATCATCGTTGTGTTTTTCCCGGTGATGTTTCTGACAGGCATCACCAAATTCCTTTTCTCGCCGCTTGCCATCACCGTGGCAGGTGCCATGATTGGATCTTATATATTTTCACTCACATTAATCCCGATCGCAGCGGCACATTTTTTTAGAGATCAGCTCCCAAGGGGAGGAGAAGAAGAACCGAAAAAATCGTTGGGACCGTTTCAAAGATTTATCGAGAATAGAAAGAATGGGTATGCCGAAAACCTAGCGACAGCACTGCGTAATCGCGGTAAAATTCTTTTTGCCACACTGACACTTTTTGCATTTGCCCTATACCTGTTGTTGAATTTAGGTTATGAGTTATTCCCTAAATCTGATGTTGGACAAATGGAGATCCAGGTCAGGATGGAATCAGGCACACCTTTACAAACCACCAATGAGACGATTGCAGATATGGAGAAGATCATCCGAGCCGAAACGGGTGATGACCTTCAAAAGCTCATTGCCAACATTGGTATTTTTTATGATCTGCCTGCCGCTTATACACCCAACTCAGGTACCCAGGATGCTTTCATTGGGATTCAGCTCACGGAAGATCATGAGATCTCCACTTTTGAGTATGCCCGCCGACTTCGCAAGAAGATGCGTACCGCTTTTCCCGGAGTTGAGATCAGCTTTGATACCGGTGGCTTAATCACTGCCGCATTGAATGAGGGAAAGCCCACTCCGATTGATGTGCAAGTAAAGGGAAACAAACTGGAAGTGCTCAGAGCGCTAGCGGAAGAAATTAGGGATACCATCATCTCCCTCTCCTCAACCAGGGATGTTCGAATCTTGCAACGCTTGGATCAGCCTGCGAAGAACATCGATATTGACAGGATAAAAGCTGCGGAGCTAGGTGTAGAACCGGTTGACGCCATTAAGAACATCGTCTCTGCACTCAACTCTTCCACCACCTACAGCAAGTCATTTTGGATTGATGAAAACAATGGAAATCATTATTACGTTGGTGTCACGTATCCAGAAAACTTAATTGATGATGAGCACGTCCTGGAAAACGTAACCATTGCCAGCAAAACCCATGACAAGCCGGTTCCTTTTCGAAACTTTTCCAAGTTAAGCGAAACCACCAATGCCGTAGAAATCAACCATCACAATCTCTCCCGCGTATTTAATGTTTATGCCAATGTAGAGGGGCAGGACATTGGCTCTGTATCCGATAATATTCAGAAAATTTTGGACGGAATGGAAGTACCCAAAGGTTATGAAATCACCTTTCAGGGCGAAGTTGGCGAAATTAAACGATCCTTCGGTGGCCTTGGATTGGGACTGGGATTGGCACTTATCCTGGCATTTCTCATCATCGTCCCACTCTTCAGGTCATTCCGTTTGCCCTTGATTATTATCCTGACTTTTCCGCTTGGCATTATCGGCGTAGCGCTGTTGATGTGGGCCACGAATACATACCTGAGCATTCAATCCATTATGGGAATTATCATGATGGTAGGTATCGCGGTGTCGTATGGAAATATCCTGGTAGACAGAATAAACGCCCTAACAAAAGAAGGCATGCAGCGAACAGAAGCCATTATTACCGGAGCTTCTGACCGATACCGCCCCGTATTGATGACCGCTAGCACCACCATCTTCGGACTGCTGCCAACTGCTATTGCGCTAACTCCTGGTTCTGAATCGAATGTTCCGCTGGCTATGGCCGTCATAGGAGGAACATTTATGGCCACGCTTTTAACCTTGTATATTATTCCAATTCTGTATTCTTTGATCGCCAAGAATACGATTTTACCCGATATAGATGAAGATCTCCAACAGTAATATACCAACGTCCAGAGCAGCATTTTCATTGGCGCTTTTTGCCTTGTTGCTTCTGAGTGCGTGTAATGAGACAACGCAAGGACGTGCTGAAGAAGCCGCAGAAACCGCCTCGATAAAAACACAAACTGTGGAGGTGGTGAATCCATCCAGGCGCTCCTTTACTGCGGAGTTGCACATCGTTGGTACAGCCATGCCGAACCAACAGGTAATGGTACATGCTATGGAAGGTGGATATGTAAGCAATATGACCAAGGACATTGGAGATTATGTGGTAGCAGGACAAGTAATTGCCGAGTTGAAAAATCCAGAGCTGAGACGCTTGTGGGAAAAGGCCAGTGCGATTTTAGATGGAAAGAAAGCAACTTATGAACGCTTAAAATTAACTGCCAGTAAAACTCCGGACCTCACTCCACTCCAGGTTCTTGAGGAAGCGGAAGCTGATTATTTATCGGCATTGGCAGAGCTTGGCGCGATTCAGGATCGACAGTCATTCTTGAGGGTGAAAGCACCTTTCAGTGGGATCATCACACAGCGATTTGTGGACAACGGAGCCCTGGTGCAAAGTGGCATCTCAAATACTGGTACCTTGGCGCTTGTTGAGCTTCAGCAAATCGATCCWATCAGRYTAACCATTCCRYTACCYGAGCGGGATGCAGGTATTATCAAYATTGGAGATACYGTTAAAGTCACCTTCCCTGAACTTCCRGGAAAGTCATTCATTGCCCAGGTAARYCGKACTGCAGGAGTATTGGARGTAGCCTCYAAAACCATGCAAATTGAGATTGATMTTGATAATAAAGCRGGACTGATTAARCCRGGAATGTAYGCYAARGCCATCATGATGCTGTCMAGYCGGGACAACGTACTTTCYCTCCCTGTYAACGGCCAGTAYATGTTTCAGGATGCGCTWTTTGTACTGGARGTWATCRMKRACAAAGTGGTGAGGACRCCTTTACGRCGAGGRCTGAATAACAAAGATTATTTCGAAGTACTCAATGCAGATATTGATTCCACCTCYWTGGTCATTGTWCAGGGRAAARGCCTGGTAAAAGCAGGACAGCAGGTGGAAGCAATTCTAAAGTCAGCAAGATAATTGGGCAAGGTGAATGAAAATATGGYAARAGCGAMGATCGCCTTCTTYCTGATCATTGGACTTGCARGTTCGATACARGCYCAGRATAAGATCATGCCAATTGATCTGAARACGGTGCTTAAGTTAGCRGGTTCCAGCAATCTTGATGTTGCCGAGATCAATGCTCGGTATGAGCTTGCGGTAGCGCAGCAGATTGAGGCTAAAGAATGGATMCTCCCTACCATTAGCCCSGGTCTTCATCTGACCTCATTCAACGGCTTTGTTCAGACCACCGATGGGACATTTTTAGATGTCGACAAAAACAGTTTCTGGGCAGGAGTCAATGTTACTGCTGACTGGGATTTGGGAAATTCCGTTTACAATTATTTAGCTGCCATGCAAAATGTTGAGACCGTTGGCTTTAATCAGCAGGTTCAGCAGAACAAAACCAATGTGTTGGCGATACGTTCCTATTTTGATTTAAGCGCCGCCCAAAGCAAAGTGGTAACACTGGCAAAAGTAGCTCAGAAGTCTGCGGATATTGTCACCCAGCTTGAGCTTCAAGTAGCACAGGGAATAACCTACAAATCCGATTTATTGCTGGCTAAGTCTAACTTAAACCATGTAAAAATTGAGGTCAGTAAGGCCCAATCCGCTATCCAAACAAAATCCAATGAGCTCCTTGAATTGCTGAATATTTCGGACAACGTGCAGCTGCTAATTTCTGACTCGTTGCTGGTGCCTGTGAATTTGGTAGACACGACCGCCATCCAACTGAGCACGGCATACGAAAAGAGGCCTGAATTAATGGCCTGTGGAAGCAGGATTGAAGAACTCCAATTAGCCCGTAAATCACAGACAACCGGACTTGCTCTCCCTACCGTCAATTTGGGACTCAACACGGGGCCATTCGGGCCTTTCTTCAGCCCGGAAGGAAATGCTTTTAGCTACTACGTTGGAGCCAAATGGGAGATTCCGTTAGGTGTATTGTTTTACGGTGGAACCAAGAAAACATTTAACGCACGAATCGGGATAGAGCAAGTTACCCTGAACCGCACAAAAAATATCATACGACGGGAGATTCAAGATGCAGAAATGTACGTGAAGACCGCAAGCATCAGGATGAAATTGGCTGAGGCCTCCGTAGGTTTTGCCAGTGAGGGCCTGGAACAAAGCATGCAAAGGCAAAAACTGGGAACCGCCATCCCACTGGAAGTGATACGGGCGCAAGAGCAATTGATGGAATCAGAAATCGATTTGATCGAGGCCGTTACACAATACAATAAGGCGCAGTACAGTCTTTATATTGCGTTGGGGAACACGCTTTAGACGTATCCTGAGTTTTTCAATGATCATTCATAAGCGGCGTACGAATACGAATCTTTACGAATGTACGAATGAGGCACGTTCAAGCATGGAGCATAGGATTCACACTTACGTGGTGTGTGAGGCTGGTTCAAACACAAATCAGAATGCACGAATAGCGCATTCCCATGTCTAAATCATCGTCTGTTTGTATATGGTAAATAGGGCAATTTAAACCGCTAAACTATTATAGACCACCGAACGCCCTACTTGTACTAGTCAGAATGGCCAGTAGTTGATACCGGCTCGGCTTAAGGAAGTGCGAGAGCCACTTGGCTAACCCCATTAACCGTTCACTTAAATTACAAAACATCAAAGACTGCGATTCCTCGCATTTACTTAAGCCAATGTTATACCGTAGTAGGGGCGCCGTGCAACTCCTATATGGTCAATCGTCAAAGACGTTACGTTGCATTGCTCTATTATTTTCTCGGATTTAATAAACGATGCCGTTAATTTCTGCTTATGTTCTTTTTGCTTCCCTTCTTTAGCATCAAGCTCCTTTAATTTTCTTAGTAAGGTAACTGAGCGAGAATTGAGCTTGGTCATACCCCAATTGTAATTTCTCATTAGAATAACTCCATATTGACACTCCTTTTCAAAAAGGAAATCCGCAGTGTACCCAGAAACCATACCGCCATGGCCGACTGTAGAAATTGAGCTGTCCTGATACAATAATAATCCAAACCCGTAATTTCCCCACTTTTCTCTCTCAGGTATTTTTGTGCTTTGCATTAATTCTAGATTATAGCTGTTTAGAGATTCCGTATATCCCATATTAGCAATCATGAATTTGGCTAAATCATTTGGAGTTGAATATATACCTCCATTTGGCACTCCATATCCACGACCAGCATGCTCCTTTTCAGGAGTTTGCATATCGAGGTATCTTGATGTACCACGTTCCATTCCTTTCGACAGATTTGATAATTTGTCATACGGGACAATAAAAAAGCTGTTGTTCATGCTCAGCGGGATGAATATTTTATCCTTTACCAAATCGATAAAAGATTTATCTGCTGCACGCGAGAGTGCTAGTCCAAGAATCCCATAACCTATATTAGAATAATAAAAGCGTTCTCCTGGTGCTGAGTGGAATGGTGTCTTTGGAATTGACAGTAAAATTTTATTTTCCCATTCCTCAATCGGGCCAGAGGCTGCACTCACTAACACGGGGTCTCTGCTCAAGCCGGATGTGTGACTGGCCAATTGCTGGAAAGTAATTTTTGTTGAGTCCGTATACCCATCCAGATTAATTATTTCAGGTAAATACGCTTCTATCGGTTCTTTCAAGTCAATTATACCTTCTTGTACCAATTGCATCATCAAAAATGCGGTAAAGGACTTTGAAATGGAACCCGTACGATAAATAGTGGAAGTGTCAGCGATCATTCCATTATTAATATCAGAGGTGCCATAAGCCTCTGACCAGATAATTTCATTTCCTTTTACTATGGCCATGGAAATACTTCCATTTATACTGTCATCTTCTACGTCCTGTTTAAGTTGCTTCCCAAATTCGCTAATAAGTGTTCTTATATCATCTCTTAAGTCCTTCTTAAGTTGCCCATCAAATTCACTAATAATTGTTCTAATATCATCTCCCTTGCTAAACTCCTTTTTTGATTCGACATCACACCCAACCGTGGTAATTATCAATATTGCGAACAATGCATTTTTCATAGGATTCGATTCTCAATCAAACGCAACAATTTGTTACGAAGGGGGTGGAATTGTTGTGTTACGTTCCGGTATACGCGTCCCATTCTTATCTTAGTTGTTATCCATCATCCGCTCCTATGGTATAACTACTCGGTTACGGTATGAGCGCATTTCGTAGCTTCTTGGCGCAATATGGCACCCCAATCATCTCCGAACCTTCTCATCATTTTCTCCCTGTTTTTCAGATCTTTCTTTTCATCATACGAGGCATGGGACCATTTAAATTCTACACCAAACCTCTTCTTTAGCATCTCCTTACATTCAAGTGATCTTCGAGGCCGAATACCCGTGTAAATTGTCAATGTCCGATGGTAGAACTTCTTTTTTACTTTGTTTATATCGTATTGATTTTCTACTCGATGCAGTTCTTTTATTATCAAATTTTCTTCTGTTGCTGTATATGGGGCTGTCCGCGTACAATTGCTTGTCCACATAAGATGTTGTTTTGTCCCGATCATGTTTCGGTAAACACCATATCCCTTCTCAGTCGCATAAACAATGTAATTTTGGCCAAGCGTGAACCCAACTCCGCAAGCCGCTGAATTTATCCCCGTTATAATAGTAAGGGTGTCTTTTTGAACTTGTCCTTTGAATAAGGTGTCAACCTGTATAGTGTAAATTGCAATAAGAGCATTGTAAAAATTACTCATGCCTGAAATAGTATCCTGATGGCTGATTTCAATATTGAAAGCATCAACATAAGACTTTGTTGTCTTAGAGATAATCTGTCCGCTAAAGATTATATCTGCACGCTTAACATTAGTCTTAATGCTACCATCGGAATGACAGTTACAAGGCATGGCCGGAATGTTACTTACAATTAGAAGAATTAATGTGCTTGTAAGCCCTTTCATTTAAAATTGATGGCAACTCGTATATTAAGGATGTAGCGCTTCGCCCTTCAACATTCCTAACAAGCAACAGCAAAAAATCCCAATTTAAAATAGATGGAGCCGCTAATAAGGGTTCATCAAGATATAGGTCGCAGCACCTGCGAGGTAACCCATTGCTGCTAAAAGCGAGATGTTCTTAAGATACCAGATGAAGTCAATTTTCTCCATCCCCATCACCGCAACTCCAGCTGCTGAACCTATGATTAGCATAGAGCCACCGGTACCGGCACAATAGGCTAGAAATTCCCAGAACTCATGGTCTGTAGGATATGCGATTCCCTCAACCAGCGGTCCTAACTCATACATTCCCATAGCACCTGCAACCAATGGAACGTTATCCACAATTGACGAAAGCGCCCCAATGATGACATTGATGCCGTATATATGTCCTATAATACCATTCATCCATGTGGCCAAATGACCAAGGTGACCTGCTGATTGCAGACTTCCAACCGCCAATAATATTCCCAAGAAAAAGTAGACCGTAGAAACATCTACCTTCTGAAGCACTGCGATTACCGAAAGCCCTGATTTTTCCTCCGTATTCTTCTTTCTGTGTAAAAGTTCAGTAGCCACCCAAAGCAGACCCAAACTGAGCATCATCCCCATAAAAGGAGGTAAATGGGTGACCGTCTTAAACACAGGCACCAGCAATAACCCTAAAACTCCCATGAAGAAGACCAGATTGCGCTCAAAGGCCGTAGTGGGATTTTTCATATGTTCAATATCCATTCTACCCAATGCTCTTACCACGGTACCCTTCTTTGTAAATGAGAGATAGACAAGTGGTACGATCATACATACTAAACTGGGAATGAAAATAGACTGGATGATATTAGATGCGGTTACCTGTCCATCAATCCAAAGCATGATAGTGGTAACATCGCCAATAGGGGACCATGCCCCTCCAGAGTTGGCAGCGAGTATCACAATCCCTCCAAAGAACCAACGCTCCTCTTTCTCTTTAAGCAATTTCCGAATCAGCGCTACCATTACAATAGAGGTGGTGAGGTTGTCCAGCGCAGCTGAGAAGAAGAAGGTAAGGATGGAGAGAATCCACATTAACTTCACCCGGTTGTCTGTATTAATTCTATCGGTGATTACCGCAAATCCCTCATGCGCATCGATCAGTTCAACGATGGTCATAGCGCCCAATAAGAAGAAGAGAATCTGGGCTATCTCGTCCAGATGGTGGCCAATCTCCCCATGAATAATAAAGTGCCTGACATCACCGTCATGATGAACCAGCCACTTTAGATAATGCGCATTATCAGAACTGATGATATCCTCTGCGCCAATCAGGTAAACAGTCCAAGTAAGCACACCAATTAACAAGGCCGAAGCAGCTTTATCAATCTTTATCGGGTGTTCAAATGCTATTGCCGCATACCCAATCACAAAAATCACCACCATTAATTCAAACATAGCATCTGTATTTAATCCCTATTCTATTAATTCTCCTTGTGCAAATAAACTGTAGTCGATGGGAACGCAAAGTCGCTTCCGTGCTTTTTGACAATCTCCATAATTTTGAAGTTGATGTCCTCTAGTACCATCATGTATTCATCGTAACTCTGTGTATCTACATAGAGCAGTACCGTGATATTTAAGGAGCTGTCTCCAAATTCCCCAAACCGTACCAATCCGTCTTGATTGGTTTTTTCATGCTCGTCAATGTAAGCCTGAATGTCCCTGACTATCTCCTTTATCTGATCAATGGACGTTTCATAGAGCACCCCTATCTGAAACTTGGATCTCCTGAACGTCCGCAGGGACATATTATCCAGCACATTGCTGACCAACATGTTATTGGGAATCGTTAAGAAGCTCTTTTCTAAAGTTCTAATTCTGGTGCTTCTAAACCCGATCTTTTCAACAACCCCGCTGATCCCTTCCACCTTGATATAATCTCCAACCACAAATGGTTTATCAAAGAAGATGATGAAAGAGGCAATTACATTTTGTAAGGTATCCTGAGCCGCCAGGGCGATGGCCAAACCACCGATACCCAGTCCAGCTACCATTGCTCCAATATTCAGCTTGAACACTGCTCCTAATATGAAGAGGAAAGCAAATATGTAGGTAAATATCTTGAGTGCCTCTTTAACAAATTGGATAATCTGATCATCAGCAGTGGAGTCGGTCTTTGCAGCCTGTCTCAATAACAGCAAGCCGATAAAATCAGTTAACCTGAGCATTGCCCAGGTCACGGTGACGACTAAAGAGATCTGTAT
>JAESRW010000241.1 GCA_016764395.1 Flavobacteriales bacterium | reverse complement strand
GTGCCAGCGGGAAAATCAATCGTACAGACTCTGGTGGTGTTGGCCGTAATGGAAGCATCGTCCTTGTTGGGAGKTTTTTGGGTAAAGGTATAAGTSGTAGCRYTGCACCCRGTAGTAGATGCTAAAGTTACTCCTGGAAGACYGAATGCRCATGTACTGCARCATGCACCGCCTGCAAATGCATCATCGGATGAGGTCAATAGCAAACCCTGAACGAGCAGTATTGGCAAAACCCAATATTTTATGCGCTTATTCATGATCACCAAACAACATCGTTAGGACCTTCATCTCGGAAAGTGCCATTTATACTAAGGTCAACACCTGTACCGTCATTGATGGTGAGTGTAGAACCTGCATTATCGCCATACACCAGGGTCCCTCCTGTATCAATAGTTGTTTGATCGATTGCAACACTAGCCGTGATCGTCACCACATGGCCGGTGAGAATCGTAATGGTGCCATCCGTATTATTAGGGGTCCTTGTAGCTGTATACCAATTAGATCCGTCACAGGAGAAGTCCCAGGTATTGGCGACGTTCCAATCCCCGGTAACTCTGCTTCGGAATATTGTTGAGGCGTTTACCGTTACYGCAAGCGTTACRGGYGTTCCKASGCAGCCGGTCGCAGTGATGGTTTCCGTAACTTGAATATTTCCAGATGTCGCGGCCCAGGTAACTGTGATTGAATTGGTTCCCGCACCAGCCGTAATGCTAGCGCCTGAAGGAACGGTCCAGGCATAAGTAGAACCCGCCGTATTGGTAACGGAATACGTAATACCCGTTGCCGCTTCACACACTGGAGTTGTACCTGTGATTGCCGAGGTTGTCGGTGCTGGATTCACGGTTACTGTTACCCCTGTAGCATCGGTGTTGTTACAGGTAGTCGCTGTAGAGCATCGTACTTTTAATTTATAAACGACAGTAGCTGATGGGCTTACCCCTGAAACGGTTGAGTAGGTACTACTGTAAACATTGGCTGCACCTTCCGCATTGTTCCAATCCGTACCATCATAATAGGTACTTCCGGTTCCATCGCCCGTGTACCAGGCAAATTCCCATGAACCGGTGCAATTGCTACCCCCAGAAGAGTTGGCCGTAAGTTCAACACCAACTCCTTCACAAATAGTGGTGGCATCCAAAGCATCTGCCTTGGCGTCTATCGTAGGCGCTGTACAGGCAGCTCCTGTTCCAACAATTCTTATGTTATCAATGGCGATATCCTCATCCCCAGCCTCCAAAAGAAAAGTAATTTTGACATCAATAAGACTTCCTGTGGCGGCAATTGTTTTGGTGAATTCGACAAAATTATCAGTAATAATAGTACCGTCACCGACTCCATCAAAATCTGTATCAATTTGAGGAGCTGTATTGAAAGTGCTTGTGCCTTCAAGCCAAATAGCTTCAGTGAAAGTGCCACTATTGTCAATGTCGTAGGCTATATGGACATAGTCTCCGGCATCCCAATCCTCTGCCGCATCACTGGCATCATCTTCCGCTAAAAATACCTTTAAGGAGAGGCTTGTAAATCCCGAAATATCCTTGTCATCAATGGTTAGTGTTACGGGTAGCGCTGCAGCAGGGCATCCTGGGGCATCAAGATCCGCTGCCGCAAAATAGAAGGAGCCATTAACCCCAGTGAAAGTAGCCGAGATATCTGATCCGTTTGTTCTGGTAAAGTAATCTCCTACGCCATCAGTGCATTCCGCTACACTGGTCGTATAACCTCCGGCGGCTTCAAAATCAACTATCCAAACAGTGACTTGTGCATACGTGGATGTGGGGTTGAACAGAAAAGAAGTTACCACCGCGCAAAACAACGAATATTGAAGTATCTGTTTCATGCTATAACATGCTAAATACGCTGCTCAACAAATCATGCAAATCAATGACTAAGTCATGATGAACATACGTTGGCAACGTACTGTATTACTTCACTTTTATTCTCGTGCGGTTCACTGTGGAAGACCTCCTATTTTGTTAAACCCTCTGTTTTAGAGCGTAAGATGTCTGGATAGGTCGTCAGCCACTGCCAAATTACATTGAGCTTTAATCAGTACTGCGATCTTGGGTTGTATGAATCAGGTAACATGCAATATATTCTTCTGTACCGATTCGATACACCAAAATCGTAGCTGTTTGGGCCCCTTTGGCTGAGGTGAATATAGGTTTTCTCCCACAATCCTTAAAAGACTCATACATTATGCACGCTGTAAATTTCCATTGTGGAGGATAAATGGAATGTTTTTATGACAGCGGCAAGTGTTTCACCAGATATGATTGGGTTTTATCGTTTGAAATAAAACATAATGTTGTAAAATTTCTAAATATTAAACGAGGTCAGAAATGCGCCTGTATTTTCCTCAAATATGGTGAGTTAGAGCTTGGTGGAAAGGCAAAAAAAAGCGCGATCACCTTAACCCTTGTCTAGCCTTGTCGTTTAACAAGTTTGGAAGTGTATACCTCCCCGTTAACATTCAGGGAGATGAGATAAAGTCCTTCACTAAGATTCGATGTGTTGATCAACACTGTATTTGATAGGATTTCTATTGTTTGCTGCATGACCAGTTTGCCGGTTCTATCAATAATGGAGACACTAGGAATAACTGAGTTGAATGAAGTGTTTAGGGTATACATAACTTGTTCACTCAAATTGAGTTCAACCATGTCATCGGCCGGATTGGGCCATATTCTGAATGCTTCTATGTCCAAAATGTTTATAGCCACTATTTCAGAGTATTCAAATTGACCATCAAAATCTGTTTGTTTAAGCTTGTAATAGCTCACTCCTTTCAGAGGAAAAGGATCAATGTCTTCATACAGCATGAGCGAATTGCTGTTCCCGGCGCCTGTAGTAAAGCCTATTTCTTCGAAGTCCACCCCATCCGCACTTCTCTCCACTGTGAAAAAATCGTTGTTTGACTCTGATGCGGTGGCCCAGTCAAGGTCAGCCTGCCTGGAATCTGGATTGTAACGAGCATTGAAATAGACTAGGTTTATAGGAAGCGGATTGACAGTTGCCGATTTGGAACTAAAAGTAAATGGACTGTAATTGGGTTGAACGGCATTGGTTTCTGCAGTTCCCGCAGAGGGACATCCTCCGGTTAAATTAACCCCGTCAATGTCAAGCTCCCATCTGGAATTCCCACTACTCCAATGGGCAATTCTCAGATCATCCGGCGCACCATCGCAATCTGTTATGCCACTTGCATTATGATCTTCCCAATAGAGCTTAACCTGTACGTCAAAATTATTCAGCTGGTCCAGTGTCCAATACTCTAGCTGGCTTACATTATTCAATCCGGAGGCACCGTCAATTGTATAGTTGCCGTATCCGGTAGCAAAGTACTGGGCAGTATATTCTGTAGTCACGTTGCCCGGAGCGCTAATGCCGATTCTGGCCCATTTCGTTCCATCCCCAACCGGAAAAACGAATACATCATTTCCAACTTTTGTCATGGGGCCATCGACAAAAGTGATTGCACTTCCGGAAGACGCGGTTGCACCATCTACGAGTTTAAGAAGATTTGTTGCATCGGTAAATAAGTTGCCATCAGAAAGCGTGAAAACAGCGTTGATCGTTACGGGGGAGGCCAAGGTTACGCCTGTAGCACTGCTGTTGTTGAGCGTAAACTTGAAGAAGGTGCTCGCAGATGACCCGCCCAGGCTTTGGGCAGCTGTTCCTCTAAATGTCACTGTTCCGTTGGTATGGGTTAAGGTGGCATTATTGAGGTAGTTACCATAAACGTCCAACTGGCTGGTGGCATTGTTGATCGTTAAGGTCCGGCCCACGCCAATCGTTATATCGTTCGACTCTGCTTCGGTAAACCCCGATGGTGGAGCACCAATGGTACATTCGTTAGTGACTGCGCCCGTCGGAAAAACAACATTGGTCGTTTCATCGGGAACAATCATGCTTTGCCAGTTCCCGCAGTTGAACCAATCAGTGCTTCGTGAACCGTTCCATAGTCCGTTCTCATCTCCATCGTCGACTCCTATGGTATAACCGAGTTCATACTTAGGAATATCATTATAGTAATCTGTGCAATTAGTGTAAGAAGTCCAATTACTGGTGGTATTGACCCTGTCTAGCCATACGCCTTGCGTAGCAGTAGTCATAACACCCGTGTATTTAAGAAAGTCTGAAGCGCCTGCATCCGGCATAATACTGAAACACTCCAGGTTTGGGTATTCATTCGAATGCTGTGATGAATTGCTCGCTGACCAGATGTTATTGGAATTAAATCCAAAAAGGATGTTTGGAGTTGCTATGGTTGCATCGTGATTGCCTGCTGTTCCGTAATCCCAAGTACCCCCCTGCATAAAGAAAATTTGATCACCACCTGAATTCATGATAAGATCACTGCCATTTGTATGAATCTCTGCAATAGTCCAGCTGGCATCTGGTTGGATTGCGGTATAGGTGCCTCCGGCATCACCGGAAAATCGGAAGGTAATCACTGTGCCAGCGGGTATTGTGGTGCCAGTTCTTGTGGCCTGAATCACCCCTTCTGTATTGCCCCACTGTGAAGCATTCACGCGCTCCCATCCGTTATCCGTCATCTCAATCGTAGTACTCTCAGTAATATCTACGAAAGCAACGAAGCTAATCTCATCATCCCCTGCTGAGGATCCCAGGCAGGCTGAAGTGTTGGAACACAAACCCAAAACGGCCAGGTTACCCGGAATCAGTGTAGCTCCAACTGCTGAAGCCGTTGTAGCTTGGGAGCCAGTTGCTGGTGTAGTAGTGAGGTATTTCTCGCACCCAGAATTACAGTTGAATTCAAATATTGTGTAATGGTAGGTGGTAGAGGCGGTTAAGCCGAGTATCGTAACGTTGTTATTGGTTCCGCTATAAACAATAAACTCCCCTGCATTCAATATGCTTTGCCCATTGTTAAAGGTGGCATCAGCGCTGTATGTTGAGTTGTCTGTAGGAGCTCCTGTTACTGCGCTTCCAGATTTGCAGACCACAATTCGGTACGTTCCATCTCCCTTGGTCCAACCAACATGCATCGACGTGTTGGAAACAGAGGTAAAGGTTATTGCGGATGTGGCAGAGGTGGGTGCTGAGCAGCTGCTACTTGAAGAACTCAAGGGGTTGTTCGTTCCAGTTGAGGTAAAAAAATCAATATCCGTTCCATTGCAATTGTATTCATATACCCTGAACCAATAAGTGGTGCCTTCCACGAGCCCATCAATGGTCACTGTGTTACTGCTGCCATTGTATACCACTTGTTCTCCTCCCGCATAAGTAGAGTTCGCTGTTGGATCCGTTCCATCAACTGGATCGGTAAATGAGTTTACTGTATTCATCTTGACAATTCTTCCTGCTCCATTCCCCACCGTCCATCCCGTAGTCATGGCACAGCCTGATAAGTTGCTGAATGTTAGATTTGTCGCCTGGGATGTAGGTTCCGGGCAGCAGGTAATGGCAACGTCATCAAAGGCTACATTTCCAGCGCTTTTGGTATAGGTAAACCTGAATTTCGTAAATCCCGTTGCCAGTGCTGGTGTCGTCCCAGCGTTGTATGTATAGGTTGTACCTGTGGTAGGAATAGAAGCGGTAATGTTTTCTATTGTTGACCAGGTGCCATTGAGGCCCTCTACGAGCATCGCTGATGTTGCATCGGTAGAGAGACCCTTAATCCAAAACGACAGCTCCGCTGGGTTGATGACATCGGCTGTTTCAACCCGGTCACTAGTAGCGTCGAATTTAAGGGACGGTGAGGATACGCCGAAATTTCCCGCAGTCGTGTAGGTGCCTCCGATAGTCGTAAACGTCCACCCTCCAGGGGCGGTAGTGCCTCCATCAAATCCTTCAGTACCGCAAGCATCGGTGATGTCAAACGTTCCACTTGCAATGTCCCAATCCAGTGTTGCGGTACGTTCAGCAGTCAACGTAAATCCAGTTCCAGCAGGCGAATGTGTTAGGGTGCTGAACGTAGCCAAGCCAGATATGGATGCAACATCTACGGGCGTTCCAGCTAGGGTGCCCGTTGAGGTAATCCTGATATTGGCAGTGATATCCAAATCCCGATTGCCGTTGATATCTGTGCTCTCAACAGTAACGGCCGGTGACATTGTAGCATTGATGCTGGTATTGGTTGGCTGTTGTGCGAATAGGAGCTTCGTTGCAACAACGGTGATGGTAAAATTGTTGGAATTAAAATCTGCACCGCTAAACGTGCCAGCAAATGTTGATCCTGCTGCATCAGCAGTAAGTCCATTTGCATCTACATCAATCATGAATGACAGTATTGCTCCATCAACAATAAGACTGGTGTTTAGATAGATGGACATCGTAACAGTAGACGAAGCCGCATCGGCAACATCGAAGTTTCCAGATGTGATGGGGATATCGATATAGGTATCTGTAATAGTTGGAGCTCCAATGGTGATGGCCGCCCCATTATTGAGTTTTACGCCTTGTATATGGTCTGTCCAATCCGCCGTATTGGTGGTGTGTGGTTTAATGCGAATGTTGGTCACCTTGGTAGCCAATCCATCGGTAGTTCCCAGGTCATCGACATCAAATTTGAATACATTGATGGCCTCGGGATCCGTATCATCAAGTGAGGAGATGTTTCCAGCTGCAATTTGAGTGGCAGGACTCGAAGCTTCGGAGTCGGCATCATTGCTCGAGCACGTTGTAACAGTAAACGTCCCCGAGAATGTCTGATTTACGGTATTGCTTCCAGCCCAATTTGCATTTGTGTTAATTGCTGCAAGAAGAGCTGCCTTGGTTCCTGTTGTTGCGCCGGTATACTTGGTGTTGTCAATTTCGGTAAGCGCTATACAATCTGTTGTATTGGTTAATCCTGTGGGGATATCAGAAGTAGTGGAACTCGTTGCATCAGCCTGCCAGACAGCTGCTCCTTCATTATTAATCGCTGCAATCATGGTACTTGCCCCCTGGTAGGCAATAAGCTGATCCCCTGATCCAGAGAAGTTGAGATCCAAAGTTTCGCTGATTGTGCCTGTAGTTGCTGTTGGTGAAGTGGTAATGGTCACCACTGTTCCACAGGTCACTCCTCCGGCTGGAGCTGTCCAGGTGAGAATCCCTTCACCCGTTCTCCATGTATCATCACTTTTCCAACCATTATCAGTGAACTTGATCTCCTCTGATCCTGGGATATCGATGAGACAGACAAAGGCAAAATCATCAGTGCCATCTGCGTTGTATTGGACAAATGCGATGTCGCCCGCGGCAAGTTGAGCATGAGATACATTCGTCCAAACAAGAACCGCGAGTGCTGCAAACAACACAAGAATCACTTGATGTGCGCTCTTTTGTAAAAAGATATTTCTCCACATAGTTGAACGTGTCATCGCATTAATTCATCGTGATTCATAAATCAATCACTAAGAAAACAACTGTATATGTCAAAAATCGTTGGTTGAGGACTTGGAACGTCCATGTAGGAAATTCAACGATCACAGTCTAAGAGGGGCTTGTTTCTGAAAAATCAGCAAAAAAATTATAAGTAGCTCGTTTCTAATGCAGTACCTAAAAAATTAAAATTGACTGCATTTGCCTCTGTAAACTGCTGACCTAATAATAGTGGTTTCCAGTTAAAAGTGTACGAAATCTGAAAGAATAGGTTCGCTTTTAGCCACACATTTATCAACAGCATGTTGAAATTCGTTTTTAGATTATTATCGTTCAATGGATTTTAATTCCACTTGAAGCGTAGAAGGCTGTATGTCAATTGGATGAGATGGTATCCAAAATTTTATAGGATGCGTGCAACGATCCTATGGGTTGGGCTGTTCTTCTAAATGTTACTGTTCCGTTGGTATGGGTTAAGGTGGCATTATTGAGGTAGTTACCATAAACGTCCAACTGGCTGGTGGCACTGTTGTTCGTTGATGTCCGACCCACGCCAATCGTTATATCGTTCGACTCTGCTTCCGTAAACCCTGATGCTGGCGTACCAATGGTACATGCGTTAATGACTGAGCCCACCGGAAAACCAACGTTGGTAGTTTCATCATCATCTGCTGAGGATCCCAGGCAGGCTGAAGTGTTAGAACATAAACCCAAAACCGCCAGGTTACCCGGAATCAGTGTAGCATTTTCACATGCCGGCTTTCCCAGCACACTATGATCATTTACGGGTTATTTCRTCCTATGAATATCCGTACAGAATATGCATTTNGAAAGCGTAGGAATTCTMKATGCGCTAKCACACAAATCAATTATTATGACTTTCTGAACTCAAAGCCTGGAATAAACCAGAATAGCTTAAATAATTAGCAGTTGCCTACGCACGCAGGAGGCACTTCAGTATTTCCGTTAACCACATTGTCGCAAATCTTGCATGTTCCGCTCACGTTGGTTACTTCCAAGTTTGAAGCGATGGTATTGTCCGTTATTGTTACATCACCTGCACCCCATACTTCGAGACTCTTCCCAATATTTGTGCCTCCGTTTATGGAGAYATTAGAAACAGAAGTTGCTTCCATTTTATCAATATTGCTGCCYCCATTGATGGTTACGCCAACYGCAGTTCTTCTRGCCTCCATGTTACCTAYTAYRGTACTGGCACTAAGTARCAAGCTAAGGGCATCTCGGGATTCMAAGTATTCATTTACTGTAGAAGATYCCTGAACRCCAAGTATGCTRCTATTTCTTCCTTCAATGAAGCCAGTAACAGTRCTGYCTTCAACAATTAAGGAGCCTCCATTTACTTCGATGTTTCCAGTGATGGTTGTTCCTTTCACCCTGAGGAATTCMCCTTGTTTAACTTCKAGATCWCCAGATGGCGAATTGACCACTCTTTCAGATGTGAACARTTTTAAATTCGTTGCCACTTCTGTTGGATTGGAAGCATCAGGAGAAATTAGCAACTCAAAGCATACCCTGCTATCCACTACAACATTTGCAGGGAAATTAGCATCATTAATATCAATTACAGTTCCGTCGCTGTCTTTTCGCAGCGTACCCGTAGTGCCATTTWTRGTCAAAACKGTTCCGGTKTGTATACAAGGTAGTRGCATKTTTTTGTKTTTTAGKTAGTTATAATTGTGAGARTTCRGATACTRATTCYGATTACAACATTAATWTTTTWGGAATTTATAAAAAAATAATAACATTATTTAGGTTTATTTGGGTAGGMATGYAAMTAATAGGWTTTRCTAACARCTTCAATATGCGCTACWTCCATYGGKTTTTAGTCCTKGTTCTCTTTCTTTCTCTGATSGATGGGGTTGGYTATGGACAGTTGTTTCCGATACAAATTGAGAATATTTCCCATAAACAATATGTRGGTCATGCYCAGATTTTTCCCGTAATTCAGGACAATCACGGGATAATGTATTTTGGATCAGAWGGTGAAACTGGAATYCTGGAATTTGACGGSAAAAATTGGAGAAGAATATTTACRCGCAATCGAACTTTTACAACTGCTCTTGSYAAAGGGYTAAATGGTACAATCTACGTTGGTGGAAATGGAGAATTTGGTTATTTAGGAGCAGATAGTRTGGGMAGGTCGACCTATATAAATTTATCTGATGGATTRMSAAAGGATGATAGGGAATTYGGCAGGATATGGAAAATACACGTTGAAGGGGAACGCGTGATCTTTCAAAGCTACCACRAAATTTTCATCTGGCAGAGCGRGGTGTTTGAGGTCATCTCATCTRGRGAAAGACTACAGACATTTATAGTTGATGGACAATTGTTTGCTGGTCAAAAGGRTGTTGGTTTAACCAAGGTAGTCRGGGATAAATTTGAGTTGATTCCGGGTGGGGGGGCTTTTTCTAACCAKACTATAATGGCTGTGCTTGAGATARAAGATGGGCTTCTSGTCTTTACACGGGATGATGGAGTTTATCAYCTTYCATGGAAGRMKGAATTYGMAAAWRCWGAAAGTCAGGTARTTCCAARGWCTTGGACTGGTGAAGTRAATCAATATCTGATCGTTAATCAGGTTGACGATGCCTTTTGGTTAAAAACCGGTGAYATTGGCATTAGAACGATGTATGGAGGGTTTGTGATTATTGATAGGGAGGGAAATTTGGTSCACTTAATTGATAGTAGAGCTGGACTCCAAAATGATATGCTATGGGGAGCATGGGAAGATGATCAGGGGAATTTGTGGTTAGGGTCAAACAATGGGATAAGTAGGTTGGAATACAATTCTCCAATGTCAACTTTTAACGAAGAGAGTAATTTCGGCGAGCGAGTCAACAAGATCTTGCGGTATAACAATAGGATCTATTTGGCAACGGAAACTGGTGTATATCATTATTCTAAAGCAGATCAATCAATTCTATTGGACAATAAGTTCACGGATTATAACTCAACGGTGCAGGATGTCAATACCTTAATATGGGACATGTGTGAATTTGAGGGAAAATTGCTGGCAGTCTCTTCTCGGGGGGTGTATATGATCAGAGGTGATGATGTTAGCCTTATTAGTAAGATCCGGGCACGCTCCATATCAAAGGTTGCATGTAAAGACTCAAGTTCTGTCCTTATTGGCAATAATTTGGGACAGGTATTCTATCTCAAATTTGACCAAAATGACCTGGTCTCGACTCATTTGATTGAAGATAGTTTGGGACAAATAATGGATATTAAAGGGGTTTACACAAAAAACGGTGAGCTGAATATTTGGGCTGGAACATTTGAGCATACAGTGGTAAGAGTGCGAGTTGATTCTGTTGGCCGTGATTATAAGGTTGAAGTATATGATACATCGGCAGGCCTGTCACCTGGTCAGATTATCGTTCACATGCTCAAAGATGAGATTGTTTTTGGTGGCGATAAAGGACTTTACCGCTTTAATAATGTGCAAAGCCGGTTTGAATTGGATCCGTCATTTGTTGTGAACTATCCTGATACTGCTCAAAAGCAGGTTTTTAAACTCTATGAGGATCGCTCTGGAAAAGTGTGGGTGAGTGATGGTACTTATCTGATTTGCGGCAATGACGTAAATGGCAAATATGAATGGACCGGTATTCCATTTTATGGTATGGATATAGGACATATCAATTCAGTTTATGATGA
>JAESRW010000240.1 GCA_016764395.1 Flavobacteriales bacterium | reverse complement strand
TCTGTGCATTAACCCCAAATAAGATATTGAAAATGAGCAATATTTCCTGTTTTTCTATATGGGGAAAGAAAAGAGCTTAGCATCCATTCAAAATCAGCTCTTCCTGCAAGAAATGGAAGGTATAGTTGGACAAAAAGGGATAAATGAGCAGCTATTTTGCTCATCAAGGTTTCAAACCCGAGAATAGACTGTGAGCGGTTAGGGGTGAAATTCCCCGGGCTTACTCGTTTAGAAACGGTGCAATGCCCTGTAGATTCTACTTGCATTCACCCTTCTTGGTGCTTGAAACACCCTCACAGCTCGCCCGGCATGCGTTGCTATATGTCACACCATCACATCCGCATACAGGGTCATAGTCGTGAGTGCAAATACAACTAGTTTTACGCTCCCTTTTGGTACATTCTTTTTTACACCCTGCTATGAACGCAGTGGTGACCAACAGCGCTACACCAACCATTCTTAGAGCCTTCATTTCAACATAAACGTTTCGTTATCAGCATTGTTGCTAACGAGAGTCTGTTCATTAACTTAAGTGTAATCTCTGACAATCTCGTATTTCAATGTTTGTTTAATACCCCCAAATTAGTCATGTTCACTCAACTGCCATTACTGATAGCCATTGTTGAGCCCAACCTTCGGCAGCTAATGGTGTAATTGTCTCAAGTGTCTGAGGTCCCGAAAGGTGCTGGAAAATTTGAGCTCATAACCTCCGAAGGACCGTAGAACTATTGCCTAATGTCCTTCGGTCTCAAACTAATCGTGATGAGCAAGGCTAAGAAAAACTATGGATGGCTAACCAAAAGGCCAGATTCTACGAAAGCATTAATCGAACGGGGACTCTTAACCAACTGTCCATCTTTTTGTTGCAAGTCCATTCACCCGACCTATAGGGTAGCTTCAATTTGATTAATCGATTGTTTTTGTTGTAGATTTATTCCCTTGATCCAAGTGCTATTTTTCTTGCTTAGCCACAGATCGTGTGAGTTAAATAAGAATTCATGATTCTCTAGTATGCGAAAGGCACTATTTTTAATTGCATGTACCATGTATATGCACTCGATAAAGGCACAAATAATTCCACCATACAATCAGGATTTTGACTCAATAACCATTACAGGTTGGAGTCACTATGCTATTCAAGGTACCGATGATTGGGAGCGTGGTGTCCCAATCGGCAATACCCTAAATGAGGCGCTTAGTCCTCCATCGGTTTGGGCAACGAATTTGGATGGAGACTACAGTTCTAACTCAATCATGTGCCTGGAAACGCCATCCTTTGATTTGTCAGGTACCACTGAATACCTGCTGAACTTTGCACACCAATTTCAAACCTATTCTTCTCATGGAGGAAATATTGAGTACAGTGTAGATAACGGTGTTACCTGGACATTGCTGAACGGATTACCAGCAGAAAAACATTTCTGGTACTTCAATTCGTCGATCAGTGGATTGAACAATCAGCCGGGATGGTCTAATAACTATTACAATACCTGGAATTATTCCAAGCATAGCTTGGGGTTCTTGTCCGGTCAGTCTAATGTCAAGTTCAGATTCCAATTTGGTAGTCCCAATACCTCCAGTCTAAGAGAAGGTTGGGTTATCGATAACTTCAGTTTAACGGAAAACTCCTATAATCTTGTTGGAACGCAAGGGCCAACGGTCACCACTTCGCAATATGTTCCAGACATCGATATCACCACGGTAATCGTTTACAATGGACTTTTGACCTATTTGTTTCCTACTGTCACCAATTATTACTTTTCCTATGATTCCATCTTTGACGGAAGTGATTTACTGGTAGGGACCAAGTCAGGTTATATTAATACAACCACTACCTGGACACAGACGGTGTCCTTGGTTTCGGGATTAAATGTAGGAACCTATTATATATTCTATGAACACGACGTTAACGACAGTTTGCCGGAGTCTTCTGAAAGTGATAACATCGGTTATGCATTATTGAAGATAGACAGTACCTATGAATTTCCAGTAGCATTTGATTTTGAACAAGGGCAAAGTGATTGGTCTTCAAATGGCAATTCTTCATGGGATTTTGCACCTGGCTATACGCACCATATGACGGGTGCGCACTCCGGCGAGAATGCCTGGAACGTATATGATGCTGCAGCCTTGCTGGAAAGCCCATACTTTGATTTCTCTTCTATGGATTCGCTGTATTTGTCCTTTAGATATATCAATCTCGGCAGCTCTGGAAACTGGGTCAAATACAGTATCGACGACAAGAGTAGCTGGCAAACCCTGTCGTCCATATCCTACTCTGGCCAGGGCATATGGGACTTTGTTACCATTAACATGGCTGCAATTGATACCGTCAAATATGTAAAGTTGCAATTCAACAGCTCCAACATGGTATTGGATGATATTCATATCGGTAAACCGCGAGCAGATCTCTGCATAGAGGGGGATATTGAAAACAGGTTTACACCGGTGGCATTGGCAATTGATACGTTGAATTACCATTTGAATAACGCAGGTGTTAAAAATGCGGGAAACAGTGTAACGGAGTTTTACTGGTCCACAGACTCCATCTTGGATGGTGGAGATGCGTTATTGGGTAGTAAGAATGAGATCGCTATAAATGCAAATACCACACAATGGACCTCGTTCACTTATACCAAACCAACAGCTTTGGAAGGTAAATATTACATTATTGCGGTATTGGATGCGAATCAAATGGTGGTTGAGACGTGGGAGTCCAACAATACGGTGGCCTTTAGTTTGTATCAACAAGTACCAGAAGGAGTACCTTATTATAATGATTTTGAAACACAAGCAAATTTTTGGAGACACAACAGCTCGGTTGGAGCAGACGATTGGGAATGGGCCAGTCCCACTGGAAGTGTCATTGGTCAAGCATTTTCTGGTACCAAAGCTTGGGTTACGCAAGACACAGGCATAACTTCCTCTATGACGCGTATGCACCTATACACACCGGTCTTTGATTTCTCTAGTTCCATTAATCCGGTGTTGGAGTTTGATATGTACAATACTGCTTTCGGGGGGTCCCAAAACTTTTCGGGCGCTACCGGTGCTAACCTGAGCTATTCGGTTGATGGCGGTGTCACGTGGACGGTTGTAGACTCTACCAACCGTTCATTTAAGAATGTCTATTTCCCGATGGAATATTTGGATCAAGTTGGACTAGATCGTCTCTATTATCTACCGGGCTATACACAGTTAATGTATGAAGGGCCATCTGAGCGTAGCTTTACTACCCATATGCATTATCAAGGAAGAGATGCCGATAATAGTACGCACAGTATTCTGGATCTGGGTTTTTTAAACGGGGAACCCAGGATACAATTCAGATATAATTTTGCTAATAAATACGCTACTATCGATGGCATACTGATCGACAATTTTTCCATTAAAGAAAGTGGCATCGATTTAAATGTGAATTACCAGCAATCACTCATGATGAGTTCTATGTCCAACGAGATAGAATTCCAGATGGACATTGTCAATCAGGGAAACTACATAACGGATACCTCAACGGTTGAATTTTACCTATCAATTGATACTGTGCTGGATGGGTTAGATCCATTCTTAGGCCAACAGATGGTACCAGATATTAGGCCGAATTTCAGTCATTATGTGCAAGGGGAGTATCCGGCGCCTGTAAACTTGGGAAACTATCGGTACTTGATCTATTCGCTTGATACAGACAACACCAATAATGAATCCAATGAGGTGAACAATATTGGATATTGGTCTTTGGGAATGGATACCATCATTAGCTACCCCTATCTGAATGAATTTGAAGATGAGGTGATCCACGGGTGGAGACCCTACCATGATTCAGCGGGCTATCGGCATGGCTTTAGGTTTCGTCATAAAAGAGTGACCGGGGAAGGTATCTTTCAAGCACAATCAGGAGATTGGTTTCTGGACAAGCTAAACAACCTCATTTCAAGTACGGGTTCTTTGCCTCATTCATATCTGGAGTCTCCATTATTTAATTTCGCGGGCCTGGATGAGATCAAGATCACCTTTAATTTTATATGCATTGGAGAGAGTTCAGGTTCGGACTCCAATGGCGGAAATATGCAGTATTCAACAGATGGTGGAAACACCTGGGGAGTACTTTCCATCGCCCAAGACCCGTATGCAGTCAATTGGTACAACAGCAACAGTGTGGTGAGTTTAGACGGAGAACCGGGATGGGCGGATTTTGGGAATTACAGCTTATACACGCCAGCGGAATTTGATGTGTCTTTCTTAAAAGGAGAGGAGAATGTGAAGTTTAGATACAAGTTCAGAGGCAAGCGTCAACCGTTCTACCAAGGTGCGAGTGTTTTTAGATTGGATAGTTTTCGGATAGAAACCAATACAATAGATTATTACGTCGACAGCACGCTGCAAGTTGTTAATGCGGATATTGACCAACCTGGATTTCCGATTACATACACCATTTCCAACATAGGAAACGCAATAGGAAAACCTACCAATACAAATTTTTACTGGTCACTTGACAATGTGCTGGATGGAGCTGATGCACTCTTATATTCATATTTAGAAAGCTCCATTAACCCGGGGAACTCCTTGGTACAGACTAAGAATATCTATTATCCCACGCCTATTACTCAGGCAAACTATTACTTGTTCTATGAATCAGATGCGATAGATAGTTTAGTAGAGCTCAATGAAGGGAATAATAGCGGGAAGTTTTTGATAGTCTTTGACACTGCGTCGACCACCCAGACTATTGAATACAGTGTCGATAATACGCTGCAAACTGTCAACGCTTTAATTGCTCAATCTTCATTTAATGTGGATTACACGATTAGCAATAATGGAAACACACAAGGCTCGATTACCAAGACAAACTTTTATTGGTCTGCTAACAATGTCTTTGATCTTTCAGATTCATTGGTGACTTCAATTCCGCAAGGACCCATAGCCGCTGGCAGTTCTTTCTCAGGCACCATGGGAATTGTGTACCCAACGCCTGTGGGTCAAATCACGTACTATTTGTTCTGCGTCGCCGATGCCGATGACGAAATGGTGGAATCGAACGAAGCAAATAATATGTCGGAATATGAAATTATTTTTGATGATACGACACAAACAGTCGGGTTGGGAGAAGCGGATGAAGAGGCCTTAGCTGAGTTTGCCGTGTACGTGGAAGACAATTTAATCATGGTTGATTTTATGAATTGCGTAACAGGGCAAGAGCTGGAAATAGAATTACTTACGTTACAGGGCCAACTTCTTTTAAGACGCACGTTCAAGTGCAATTATGGCCATAATCGTATGGAGATACGAGCAGGGGAAGCGGCCAAAGGTGTCTATTTGCTTAGGGTAAAGGCGGATCGTACACTCAAGGTCAAGAAGGTAGTGATTCAATAAATTGATAGCATGATGATGCGATATGGTCTGTTTGTTTTATGTTGGATCGCCTGGATTCAATTAGCGGGTGCGCAATGCAATTTTAATGCGCCACATCAGGCGGGAGAGTCTACGGATGCAAGTGCTCATAATCGCAATATTGTTAAAGACGGATCAGGGAATATCATCATATTCGGAAATTTTCACGGAAAGGCTGTATTCCAGAATTATTCCTTGTCGAGTCCCTCTTCCAATAATATGTTCTTGGCAAAGTACGATCCATCTGGAGTTGTCCTCTGGGCCAAGATGATAACCAATTCTTCACTTTCAAGCGCAATGGATATCGTGGTTGATGGGAACGATAATATTTATATCACAGGTTTCTATGAGAGCACCTTAAGTTTCGGAGGCATTTCGATTTCGGAATTCGGACCCAACCGACAGGTATTCATCGCCAAGTACAGTGCATCTGGAACACCATTATGGGCCAAAAGCTCTTCGGGGAATTGTGGTTCAAGTGCTTGCGGAAGTGATTATGGTCACTATCTCTCAACAGATGAATTCGATAATGTATACCTGACCGGTAGCTTTGATTATACGTTTTCAATTGACAGTTTCAGCTTCACCGCATCAAATTCCATTGGAGATTTCTTTGTGGCAAAATTTGATGGAGCGGGTACTACGGAGTGGGTGCGTGTGATGTACGGATCCGTTGTATCCAATTTTGCACCAAGTATATTCGCGACAGGAGATGGTAGCTACTTTTTGTCAGGGAATTTCACCACTTCTATTGTGGTGGGAGGGGTTACTATGAGTAATTATCCAGCACCCTTCGATAACAACTCTTATGTTGCTATGTTTTCATCAGACAGTGTATTGCAATGGGTGAAACATTTTAAAGGGGATCACTTTGTGAGGTCTGTGGTCCTTGATGGTAACAAGGATTTGGTGATTTCAGGTTCGTTTAAGGACACGTTATCTGTTGAGGGAGATTCAATATTTTCCCAATTTAACAGCGCACTTTTTGTAGGAAAAATTGATATAAACGGAAATTTGAAAATGTTGGGCAAGGCTGCTGCAACGCCTTATGGTAATCAACTACTAATCTCAACAGAGGGCCTTTTTGTCGATGATGAGAACAATATCTATCTCACAGGGTGGTATACGGGTTCCATTAATTTCAATGGGATGTTTATTGCTGATACCAGCGACAGCTATTACATTGTGAAGTATGATAGTTCGTTGAATGTTTTTTGGGTTAACAGTTTTGGCGTTACCCCATTTCCCCGTATGACGGCTGTGGTTAAGCTAGACAATTGCAATCCGATCATTTATGGTTCTTTTTATGAAAATGTGGAGATTGACACGTTGAGTCTCTCTACTGCAACCTATTCGAATGATATCTTTCTGGTTGAGTTTGACGATAATTCCGGGGGGCTGTATTCAGATACGGTTGGTACTTTGCCGACGCCAACAGTAACCACTAGTTCGATATCAGGTTCACCTTTCTGTCCCAGCGATTTGATCGATATTCCTTACACAGTAGCCAACGCATTTAATGGAGGAAATGTGTTTACCGCTGAACTGTCTGATTCGCTGGGCGACTTTTCTACGCCTACAAATATTGGTTCCGTTAATGGAACAGTATCAGGAATAATTTATACTGTGCTGTCTGCTAATGCGGAGCCGGGTACCGGTTATCGTATTAGAGTAACAGCAAGTGATCCGAGTACATCTGGTGTTGATAATGGCCTCGACCTGGTAATTGAAGATTGTAGCATTCCACTGGGGATATCTTCTCGTGTCGATTTAATAGGTGAACTAAATATCCATCCCAATCCAAATAACGGGGCTTTTGTTATACAGTTGAGCTTAGCTAAAGGAATCGTTTATGATATTGAATTAACCAATTCAATAGGCCAGAAGGTGCTCGAGGTAAAGCGGCAAGTAAGCCATGGAGAGCATACGAGGACTGTTGATCTCCGTGAACACAGCGCAGGTATATACCAGCTCCGGGTAAGCACTGAACAAGGTATGTTTTATAAGAAGATTGTAATTAACTAATGGATTCCAAAAATATCATGGTATCCACACTATTGGCATAGTCGTCGATAGCCGGTGATTGAGCGTGACCCAATGACACCGTAGTCATTCCCTGGATAGTTTTTTAGACATTTGCGGGAGGACCCGATAAGACTGATTTGTCAAAGTCATTTTTGCATAAGCTAAAAGGAGAGTTGGTGCTTTAACTAAAGTGTAATCTCTGAGAATCTGCTATTTCAATGTTTTTACATCACCCTGTCCAAATACTTCGTTGTTTGAAACGGGTTAATGCACAGTCTGACGCAAGGGCTACAAGTAGTGGCGATTAAAACCATCATTCCGGTATCCCGTTGCAAAATGTATTTTTATAGCACAAACGCACAAAACTTGAACCTTACTCGACATTACTTATAGCCTCTTGTTGAGTACGTTTATGTTTTTCTTAGGAAGTTCCCATATTCATAGCTCATAGGTTACTTTCCATTCAATATCCTCTTCCAGATATCCATTGACGTTTTTGAATATGGTACCAAATTTTCTCTCTTTGGGACAGTTTGTATCCATATGTAAGGTCGGGAAGTGGTATACCGTCTTGTTGATATTATTTATGACCACACCTCGATCTCGTCGAGACGTGTATTTGTAAAATCTTTCACAAACTTCCGAGCTATCACGATTTGCATTTACAATATTTTGATAGTCTTGGTGTCCTTGATCAATGATATCAGATAATCCAATAAACTTGTTTTGATCGAGCAAAGCTGTGGCTTTGTATCTAAATCTATTGTGTGTAAAGACGGTACATACCAACTGATATCGATCACCTGCTTTTTTACACGTCACCGTCTTATAGGACCACATTGCACCATAGGGTCCTATTTGTACCGCAAAAAATATTGAATCATGCCTGCTGTAATTATGCTCAAAATCTTCATTGTCGGCATGAAAATAGAAGGGGTTATCAAACCATTCTTTCGTATATTTTGTCTTTACCGGTGTCTCWATCTCCTTATACCATAGTTGACGATTATCATCTTCGTTGGAAAAGTCAAGATATTCTTCACTCTTTAATGTATCCGACTGGCCGTGACAGGTGTTACCCAAAAATGCAAAACTGAAACCATAAAATAAGATAGAAACAATACATTGCTTCGTGCTATTCAATACCAGCATGCCAGAAAAGCTAACCTGCTGATTAATCACAGTTTTCAATATGTTTAATATTTTGGTCGATGTGATCTTCTTAAATGCGCCCCAACATTAAAAATTTTAGTCTTTGTCGCCCTAAAGTAGCTATAATCTGGAAGTTAGTGCCAGGCAATAATGGATAAAATCATTTGGGCTAAGACGTGGGCAGACAGCTATGCATTTTCAATTTACTGGTTTGCCTGTCAGGCTGGCGGTTTTGGTGAGCTTGGTGCACCGCCGTCTACGAAAGCGCTTGGTTCATCTTGGGCAGCTGGCCCTGAGCGGTGTCGAAGGATGCCTAAGGGCTTGGCCGGATGAGCCTATTCGATTAGGCGCAGACGCATCACTCTTTTACATTATTTACTGATGTAAGAAAACGATGCTTATGCATAGTTGAGTCACCAATTTCAATTAACGCTTCATCGCTGAATAGAAGCATATTGTTCACATTATTTGGTACGGGATCTTCAAAATTTAATATCACGGTGTCAGCGTTAACTTTATAGCTACCGTAGTATATCTCTCTTGAGAGGAATGCACCGGCATTGTATTCAAAGCTCCCGTTTTCTCTTAGTTTTAATGAAGCCGCAGTTACAGCATGATCGCAATATCCATAAAGTGAAACAGGGCTCTTAAGTTTTTCTGTAATTCGCTCAATGGGCTGATATACTACAACAAAGTATGAAAGGCATGCGGTCACTAGCGGAAGAATCAATGTCCTATCTTTTTTAAATACTAATCTAAGGAGACCTACTAGGGAAGCAACAATGAGGGTAATCCCAAACCCTACAACCCCCATAAACATAAACATACCAACCCAGCCTTCAACCCACCGGGCCAAGTAGAACACGCCTAACGTTAACGGGGCGAATAGATAAATTATAGGTTTGAGTTTCACTGGCTATTCACAATATAACTGCTTACCCCTAACATAAAGGATTTTAACCGATGTCGAAGGGTACGGTGATGTATGCGATTTGGTTTTGATTTTTAAAGGATCTTATGATAGTGCTGCGCTTAGTTAAGAGGTGCACTCCGTCAGTTGTTACTGGGCAGTCGTCTACTCGCATTAGGCATAATTACACATTTATTGGAGCTTCAATCTGGCAAAAGTTTCGGCATCAACGTCTTTTACTAAAGCTGCTGGGAATCCGTCCCAAATTACTTTGCGTTGTGATTCTTGCGGTGATTTGTGAAATTTTACCGAGAAACTTATTTGAGTTGGAACAGCGATTTGCCCCATTTTCCCAGGTAGCCAATTGGTGTAGTTGCGAACAAGGCTGTCAAGAAGTGCGGAGCATCCATACTTTAGCCCATCGACGGATATCTCCTCTAATGAGCATGTGTCAGTGATGATAAATTGCACCGTTACCGTACCTGTTGCCTTTTTCTCCAAGGCGGCTTTAGGATACCTAAGATTCGATTTGAAAAAAGAGTTACAGTCAAGACATTTAGGTAAGCTGTCCAAACTGCTTGGCCAGTAAACAACTACTCCTCCTGAACGCCAAGCCGATGGTGGATTATTGAATGACGATTGGAGTGTTGCCGGAATTTGGTTACCGTCATATAATAGAGTGTCTTCAGGTAAACCAAGGGTGGAGTCAAGTCTGCCAACGGAAATAGTTCCATTCAAGGATTGACACATTGCAGTAACACCGCAGATCAGAAAAGCAAATAACATTAGATGTCTCATACTATTGTGCCCAAGGGGATCTGTGCATTAACCCCGACTAAGATATTGAAAATGAGCAATATTTCCTTCCTGCAGATCCTTTTGTTCTTAGGGGTATCGAAGATTGTCAGCTAGCCTGTCTTCATAACTTAACCTTGTAAAGACATCACCTTATTGAAAACCTGTGGCGTGATGAAATACAATGGTCCCTGATGTTTTGTTTGATATACAGTAGTCATAAATTGAGTCTGTAAGGTCATTTAGTGTTTATTTATGTCCTTTATTTGCATTAATTGACATCAATTCTTCAATTTTAAGCATGTAGTATTCGCGTTTTGGTGCTTAAGCTGCAATTTGTGATTGTTATTACATGATTGTCGGCAATTAGCTTAGACTTTTAAAGCAATATACAGGATCATACCAATCGCATGCAACTAAGGAGCCTAACACGTGATATTAAACTTTTAGCCTGTAACTAACCATGCAACAGTCCTTAATAATAGCTCCTTAAGAACTAACCGTCACCACAATCTTCCTGCTCCCTCCTCTATTCCGAAACTCACACAGATAAATACCCTGCCACGTACCGAGGTTCAGGCGATGGCCTGTAATTGGAACACTCACCGAAGAACCCGTTAAAGTAGCTTTAATATGGGCCGGCATATCATCGCTGCCTTCCATGGTGTGGGTATACCAGGGTTCATTTTCCCTGACCAGCACATCGAAGCTCTGGTTGAAATCGTGGCGCACCGAGGGATCCGCATT
>JAESRW010000239.1 GCA_016764395.1 Flavobacteriales bacterium | reverse complement strand
ATCACAGCCATTGAACTGAACCGTGTAGTTACTCCCTGAACTGGGGGTGCTGGTAATGGTTACTAAGCTACTGTCGCCACTCTCACTCTGGAAAGTAACTGTATTGGTCGAAGAGACGCCCGTAATGGCAGCAATGCTAATCTGCTCAGGGTAAGTGCCATCTCGAACATCAAAAATCACCGGACCAGAAACACCAACGGCAACAAGATCCGACACCGCAAGGGTAAATGTTGCATAGGTAGGTGTTATACCTCCGATAGTATAGGTTCCCGTCAATTGGGCAAAAGACGAAAATATGTTAGCGCAAATAAAAGCTAGCGAAAGTGCAAAAAATTTGAGTCTAGATACAGATTGCATATCAGTAAAATAGGATGTTAGGGTTAGGGCTAATGCTCTTCTAACAAGAAGCGAACTTGCCGAATCAAAATTAGGGGTATTTACTTAACAATCAACATTGGCCGAAACGAACCAAATCGAAGAAGAAGCCCAAGCTAACAAGACAATTTTTTGAGGCATCTACTAAAAACTACTCCATGATGAATCACTGCTTTATATTTAAGCTTCTACACGGAATATGTCCATGCTAGTACAGAAAATACCAGCTTTCAAATACTTGACAGGCAATCCATTAACCTTGACGTGGTCTATCAGGTTTGCCATAAATAATATGATGCGCCATGTAGGTCAGTGCACAGCTGCTCTAAGCTCCAGCCCTTGAACAATTTTGGCCTCCTCCGTCATCAGCTCTTCAAGTCTATCGTAAACCTCTTCTTCTGAGAAATACTGAAGAGCCATTTTAACGAATATATTGCCGTGTTTGGCCTCAACGGTCCAGAGCATTTTGTAAAAATTTTTCAACTCACCATCTTCAAGGGCCTCGGCAACCAATTTAAAACGCTCTGTGCCCCTGCACTCCACTACAGATGCAATGAGTAGCCTATCCATGAACCGATTTTCTCCGCTAGAATGGCTCAACTTCATCAGCTGTCCTATATAAGGATCCTTTTCTATTTCATTGCTCATCTCCACACCACGGCGCTGCATCACTTCATACACTTGCTGGAAATGCTCCAACTCTTCCAATGCAGTTTCAATGAGTTCAGGAATGATCTCCTTTCTCTGGGGATACTTGGCTATGAAGCTGAGTGCCATAGCGGATGCCTTACGCTCGCAATCAGCGTGATCCAACAAGAATGTATCAAAATCCGCCATGACCGTCTTTACCCATTCGGGGCTGGTCTCACATTTCAAATCAATAGAGTGCTTCATAGGTCTACGAATTACGAAGGGTTCGGCTAAGCTCCCCTCCTATTTTTACGAATGTACGAATGGATTACCTGCTTAAAGCTGATTTCAAGTTAAATTTGCATTCCTTAATCATGTCTAAACCAAGTTTCAAATTTAATAATATGACAGCGATAACGAATCCATTCAGCAACCGATAAAATGAAAAAAACACTTCAAGAAATATCGGATTATTACTTCGACCGGTTCGGATATGGGGTAGCGCATTTAAAGACTCCACTCCATTTAGCAACCAGGATGATTATCGTGATTCCAGTTCATAATGAGCCTTCGGTGACAGCAACCCTGGACTCACTGAACAACTGTATTAAGCCTGATTGCCAGGTTGAAGTGATTCTTGTTGTGAACAATTCTGAAAACGTAGAGGCACCTATTAGGGAGCAAAATATCAAAAGCATAACGGAAATAAACTCCTGGATTAAGACGGTTACACCGAATCATTTAAATTGCCATGTCATCTCCGCCATGGATTTACCTTTCAAACATGCAGGTGTTGGACTGGCGCGCAAAATTGGGATGGATGAGGCATTGAGGCGCTTCGCTTCGATTGATTACAATGGTTTAATTGTTTGTAACGATGCCGACTGCACCGTTGAACCCAGCTATCTATGTGCCCTAGAAGAGCAGTTTGCTAGGCCGGACTTCGTGGCTGGGAATATTTACTACGAGCATCCTTTCTCTGAAGCTGACAGCACTACAAAATCCGGAATTGTGAAATATGAGCTAGGTCTCAGGTATTATGTCAATGCATTGCGATTCGCAGGATATCCTTATGCCTATCATACAATCGGTTCAAGCATGGCCGTTTCAGCCAAAATATACGCACAGGCGGGCGGAATGAACAAGAGAAAAGCAGGAGAGGATTTTTACTTCTTACATAAACTGATCCCTCTGGGAAATTTCGAGGAGCTTAATTCGACTGCCGTCTTTCCCTCTGCCAGAATTTCACATCGTGTTCCATTTGGTACCGGCAGAGCCATGCTTAAATGGAAGGAACAAGTAGATGTTGAACAAGAGGGCGATCTGAAAACATATCGATTGGAAGTGTTTCAGGATCTCAAGAAATTAATTGCTTGCATACACCGTTTAAGAACATGCGAAGAGAAGACGCAATACGACCATATTGTGAACAAGCTTCCGGATTCAATCATTGCCTTTTTGGAACAGCAGGATTTTTACAAAACCTTGTTAAGTTGTATTCAACAGTCGAATTCAGAGGGCGCATTTTTAAAAAGGGTGTATTCCTGGCTGGATGGTTTTAAGGTGCTGAAATTTGTTCATTCTTGCGACAAGCGATATCCGCGTGTGAACGTTGAAAGTCAAGCCAATTTATTGTTGCAGGAAATTAGATCTCATGAATGTAATAAGTTCAACGACCAACTCTTGCTAGCTACCTTTAGACAGATAGATAAAGAACACATGACAATCGGGGCATTTCTGAGTTCTAATCGAAAAGATTAAGAAGAAATTTAATGCCCGAGGATACCCATGCCTAGAAGAATTGAAACAATGAGAATGAGTATTCCCACCAATGTTTGTAAAGATGCAATCTTAACCTTCTTAAGAAACCGTCTGCCAATTAAGGCGCCTAGAAAAGCGGCTCCTGTGGCCGAACTGAGTAACCAGGCATTATCAAGAATCGTAGCGCCCTCCATTCCTGAAAAGTAGATAGGGATCCTCGTTAGATCAACTATAAGAGCGATGGAAATCCCTGTAGCAATAAACGCTTCAGTTGACATTCCTGCTTTAACCAGAAAAATGGTTCTTAAGGCACCTTGATGGCCGGACAACCCTCCAGAGAATCCGCTAAGGATTCCACCGACAATTAGCTTATCCTTGGAGACACTGAAACTTTTAATAAATGGAAGTAATTCTATCATAGCAAATGTAAATAGCAAAGCTGCTATGAGCAGATTGAGGGTGGAGGTTTCCCCCACATAACCCGCAAATTCATAATGCACGCTGCGCGCCGAACCAGAGAGTCGCTTAAGTAATTCCGCGCCAAAGTATGCTGCTATCAAAGCCCCAGACCCAAAGCGAACAAGTACCTCTTTGTCGATAAATTGCCGAACAAGGGAAATTTTGAACAGATTGGTGAGCAGATGCACAATCCCGGCAAGCGCTATTGCTAAATCAACCGGAAAGAAAAGCAAGAAGACCGGAACCATGATGGTGCCCAGCCCAAATCCGGAGAAGAAGGTAAGTAGGGAGGCAAAAAAGGCAATTAGGGGAATAAAATAATCCATGTAGAATGAAGTGTGTGGTCGCCTTAACTGAAACCTACAAGGAAGGTCCGACCGATTCAATTATACGGCCTCTGCCACCCAAATTAGGAAGACGGTTGATTAACTGAGAAAATAGCGTGGCCCTACATTTACCTTTTTGTCTCATTTTCAAAGATGTAACGCGGAATGGTTTTATTGTTCTTTTTATAATAGGTCGCCCATGAGAATACTTCCTTTTTATATTCATTGGCTACGCCAGCTTTTACGACTATTATTCTGGTCACCTGCTTATCACCGGTCACTTCAATTTCTTCGGTGATTCCTTCGTCGTATTCAGATGCCAGCGCCAGCAGGTAAGCTTCCATGCCGTTGTCCTCTGTGCCAGATGCCGACACATTCTCCTTGCCTCCTTTTTTATCCTTAGGCTTCTTGTCATTAATCGGTGTTGCAGCAATGGCTACCACCTTATTTGCAGCCGAAATACTATCTATTTCATCCATCTTCATTTTAGGATGTGTCTCTTCTGGCTTCACCCTCAATGCAGACAAGTAAGACGCTCTTGCCCTAACGTAATCCTCTCCCATGAACTCATTATCGGCACGATCAATGATGATCTTATATTTCTCATTTTTCGCTGTGCTAAATACGGCCTGACTCTTGGCTATTTCATCCTCAGCCAAAGCAATTTGAGCTTTAGGATAAGGACGGTTGGGAGCTATTAATGAAGCCCGTTTATACAAGCTTTTGGAGGAGGTGTATTTCCCCTTGATGAATGCTGCATCCGCTAAGTTGATCAGGTTAGCGTACTGTTCTTTCATCTGCTTGGGCAACTTTCTTGTTTTATCTCGAATTTTGATCAATTTTTCAATGGCCACAATTTTGTCTCGGGGAAAGTCTTTGTTCGGCAGTATAACCAAAGCCTGCTCGTAAGCATCTTGTGATTCCTCGTATTTCTTTTCCTTAAAGAGAACGTCCGCAACAGCCAACTGATCGTTATAGGCCTGCTCCAGTTTCTGTTTCCTTTTCAACTCCTCGGCGTTGCCGGCATCTTTTGCTATTCTTTCCTGAGTTGTCTTATACTCTTTCAGAAGGGCATTCATCCGAGATTTAACTTTAGATTCGTGCTTTTTGTCGTAATCCAAATTTTTAAGGCCAGGGTAATACTTCACCTTAAATACGGGAAACTCCAGAATGGATGTGTTCAGTCCTTCCATCTCTTTGAAGAGCTCCAATTCGAATATAAACTCACTGTAGATTCCAGCTATTTTATCTTCAGGAACATTTTTGGTGCTATAGCTAATGAACTTCGTTACATATCCTCTCTTGGTAAAATAAAGCTCGTAATCATTGGCAGATTCAAGTGTGATGTTGAACTTACCATTGGGTGCCGTGACCACTTTTTGTATTTCCTCCCCATTTTTTTTCAAGATCAATATGGCCCGGGACAGGGGCTTTCCATCTTCGAGTACTTTACCGTTCAATAGAACGGTCCACTCAGTTTGGGCATGCGCAAGCACGCTTAGTAATAACAAACTTAGAACAATCGTTATATGGCGATAAGCCTTCATTTTTTCGAATCAATTCTTATAAGCAACTGACAACGATCATTCCTCTATTCCAATTCTGTTTATGCTCATAACCCTTTTTGAGAACGCTATATACCGTTCAACGTGTCTACCTTTTACTCAGGTAAGTAAAATTAATCGTTATACGAAAAATAGAAAGGGAAAGTTCTAGTTAGGATCAGATTCAGATTCCCAAAGAAACTTAGTCGTAATCTGGCCATTCTTGAACCAGAATGTTTGTCCCCAAGGTTGAATCACCATTTTATACATATCCGCATGGCCATCCTCTACAATAATCCTCAGCAGTATTTTCTTTTTCCCGTCCATGTATCGTTCTTCGGTCAACCCGGAAGGGTACTCCAGCGCCACCTCACCTAAGTACCTCTGACGTTCCTCATCATTCATTCCCTTGTGAGCCTCTTCTTGCATCTCGCGTATATGCCTTGCCCGTTCACTTGCATTCATTTCACCGTTTTCTTTATCCTTTTCTGCTTTCTCATCCGGGGCCTGCCCTTTTCTCTCCTTTTCCGACTGCAATCGTTTGAGGGCCTCTGCTTTCCTGGTAGCATCTGCTTCCTTTTTAGCTTGTTTAGCTGCTTCTTTTCTCTTCTCAAGCTTCGCCATGATCTCTTTGATCTCCTGAATCTTCCGTTTAGGATATTCCTCCTCCGGTTTGATTAGTAGGGCACTTTCATAAGCTTGTATCGCTGACTTATATTTCTTTCCGGACAATAGGGATGCTCCATTCGCTAGTGCTTTGTCATACTTCACGTCAGTTTTCTTATTCCCGCGCATAATGGCATTGATCTCTGCTATCTTATCCTTCGGATATTGCACATCGGGTTTGATAGAAGAAGCCTGACGATACAAGCTCAAGGCAATCACGTCACGGTTCCGAAATGCCTTATCCGCATCTGCCAGCACAGCTTTATATTGCTTTTCCCGGGCTTTTTGCTTTGCAGTTTGCGCTGCACTTGCCTTTTTCTCTTCTAGACGCTTAGCCTCATTGGCCTTTCTAATTCTCTGTTCTTCAATTTTTTCTTCGATTAAAGCGATTTGATTTTTCGGATAAGCTTCATCGCGCTTCATCCCTAGCGCCTCCTGATAACTTCGTTTTGCATCAGAAAAGTTATTGGCTGCCAAGGCGTTATCAGCTTCTGCTATCACTGCAAGGTATTTTTCGCTGCGTTCCCTGGTCCTAGCTTCCGCTTCTTGTTTACTTTTTTCCTCGGCCTCTATCAATTCTTCTAATTCAAGCAATTTATCTTTCGGGAATTTTTTATCGGGCATGAGCACCAAGGCCTCTTGATACTTCTCTTTGGACAAGGAATACTCTCTTGCAGAAAAAGCATCATCCGCTTCCCTAATCTTTGCATCATAATTTATCTTTGCCGCTATTTCCTCTTTTCGTTTTTCATTCACCAGAATCCTCTCTATTTCGCTCAGTTTCTCTTTAGGGTATTTCTCATTGGGTTTGAGTCCCGCTGCTTGTGAATAGAATGTTTGAGCTTCTCCAAATTTCTTGAACTTCATAGACTTATTACCATTCTCTACCGCAACCTTGTACTTTTCATCAATTTCTGCAAGGCGTTTTTCTACCTCTAGTTTAGCTTTTTCATCACCTGCTACGATTGCGTCAATCTCAGCTATTTTGTTTTGGGGATAGGATGCTTGTGGCTTGGCTGTAAGCGCCTGTTGAAAGGCTGTAACGGCCTCGGTATATTTCTTGGCATTGAAGTACTGATCTCCTTTGAAAATTGCGGCATTGTAACCATCTTCAATCTTCTTCAACTCCGACTCCCTCTTGGCATTTTCTTTCGCCTCCGCCTCAAGCTTAGCTTTTGCGTCTGCTTCAGCAGCTGCGTCAGCTTCTGCCTTCAATCGAGCAGCCTCTTTCTCTGCTCTTTCTCGTTCAGCCAACAATTGTTCCTCTTTTATCTGATCTAACTTATCCTGGGGGTAAGACAGTTCGGGTTTTAATCCCAACGCCTTCTTGTACATATTAGCAGCATAGGTATAGTCCTTTTTACCAAGCGCCACATCCCCTTTCCAAATCGAAGCGTTGTATTGTTTATCGAGTTCTGCTTGCTTTTTGGCCAACGTTTCTGCTTGTGCTTTCGCTTCGGCAGCGGCCTTTTCCTTTGCTGCTGTTTTGGCAGCAGCTTCAGCCTTTTCCTTTGCGGCCACTTCTGCTGCCACCTTCTTCTTTTCCGCAAGTGCTTGTGCTTTCGCTTCAGCTGCAGCCTTGGCCTGTGCAGCTGCTTCTGCGGCAGCCTTCTTTCTTGCTGCTGCCTCAGCAACTCTCTTTTCCTTAGCCTCTTTTGCAGCTGCCAGTCTCTGTGCCTCACGTGTCAACTTATCCAACTTAGCCTTGATCTGCCTCACGTATACTTTATCAAAATCAAATTCATCCGCCTTGTCGTAGTACTTAATTTTACCCACCGGCTTATCTAAAATCTCGGTATCAAGCCCCTCCATTTGCCTAAATATGTCAATTTCAACCGGGAAAGCCGGAAATCCTTGTCCTACTTTTTCTTCTGGAACACCTGTGGTTGATACAGCGATTCTTTTAGCCACATAACCATCTTTGGAAATCTCAATCAAGTACTCATTTTCTGGTAGAAGCACCAGGGAGAACTTACCATTTGAAGCAGAGCGCGTTTTCTTTTCGAAAACACCGTTTTTGGTAAGTGTAATTATCGCTTTTTCCAGCTTCTTTGATCCCTCAGTTACACGGCCGTCTATGACCATCGTCCAGGAACCATTCTGAGCGCAACAAAGTACGGTTACGAGAATTAGTGCAATTGATATTAAAACAGATCTCACAGTATATTCCTGATGCAAAATAGTCTCCTATTTCACAAAATCCCCTCCATAATTGCGCCAAAGCAATTTCTGGGGTTTCAAAGTCTTTCACACCCCAATCGACGGTGGGGATCAGCCAGAAACGAAACTACAAAATTCTACTAAAAAAGAGCGTGTAATAATCAGAGGGAGGAGAAGAATCCGACAAGGTTTTTTGACATGAAATTAAAACACCTTTGACTCTAAAAGCGCTTCAAGATCAGATTCTAGTTGGAAAATATGTTTGGTAACAGCAACCCCATCTCTAAAGAAGAATCTTGAGCCCCAAGGTTGCGTAACACGCTTATATTCAATATATACATCCCTTTCTTTGTGGATAATTCGAATCAGAATTTCCTTTTTGCCTTCTTCATATGTTTTAACCTCTACCAACGAAGCAGGTATAAAACCMAGCTCCTCTCTAAGTTTAGCTCGCTTTTCCTCAAGCAGTTTCAGACCGGTTTGCAAATCCACACCCTGGCGGTCCGACCACTGTACCGATTCTTCGCGTACGTGATTATTTGCCTCCACAACAATCACTGGAATAACCGAGTTGTCGGACTCGCCTGTGGGAGTGGTGTAATGCTTTACTTTGTTATCAACTGAAATATCATCTCCATGAGTCGTTTCAACTGCCAATAAAGACTCCTTTTTCTCATTGGATTGTGCAGCTTTCAGGTCTCTACTTAGTTGAGCAAGATCTGCCTTTATCGACTGGTGATACTCCATATCAATGGTGAAGTCATCGGCTAAAGGAGAATAAATTATTTTACCAACCGGATAGTCGAGCACCTCCATGCTCACACCATCAACTTCTTGAAATAACCTAATTTCAATTGGAAAGTCAGGAAACCCTTCTCTAACACATTCATTGGGAACATTCTTAGTGGAGAATGCCAAAGATTTAGTAGCATATCCTGGTTTTGAAACCTCGATGAGATAATCAGCACCTGATTTAAGTACAAAAACAAACTTACCATTTCCAGAAGTGACCACCTGCTGCATCAACCTCGAATTCTTAAGCAGGCTAATTACAGCTCCATCAATTTTAGCCTGATCTTCGGTAACCAGCCCATTCACCCTAATCTTCCAGTCCTGGTCGTCATCCGCAAAAGAAAATATAGCCAAAAAAGTAAAAAGACTCAAAAGGACGGCCTTTGCAAAAAATACATTTACAATATTTTGATAAGTCCTCATTTCGCAAAATTAACTTTGGCTTTTACAGTAATTTTCCTGTTGAATATTCTGCGCCGGTACTGTAATACCCTCAAATATTTTGCAAAAGTATATCTTATTATTGAATACAAAAGTATTTTGCTTCTTTTTTTTACGATTTCGAGGAAAACAGCCTCTGCCAGCTGTTGATAATCAAGAATCTACAGAACGGAGGCCGCCAAAAAGCCCGGAGCACAGGTAAGTCCACCACCAGGATGAGCGCCACTTCCGCAGAGGTAAAGGCCGGAGATACTGGTCTCATATTGCATAAATGAAGGAAAAGGGCGCGTGATGAGCTGATCAATGGCATGTTCAGCGTGGTAAATATGACCACCGGGAATCCCATATTCTTGCTCGATATCTAAAGGAGAAATAACTTCCGAGTCAACTTCCGTAGCTTGACCATTTATATAAAAGGATAGCTCGGCTCTGACATTATCCAATAATCCAGCTTTGGCCTGATCACTCCAGCCAGATTTCAGATCGAAAGGAGCATAATGTGTTAAGATGTTGAGTGTTTTTCCCTCAGCACAGACGCGAATCTCAAGCAAAGGCTTTTCAGAGAATTCCCGGTATTTGGAACTATCAAAAGCTCGCTCCATCTCGTCAAATGAATTGCCGGTTCTATAGACCATGCCCTGACCTTCTCCCCTGAATTGAACGACAGTGTCGAATGACATGCTAACAATGGCCGTTGTACCTCTGGACCTTAGAACATTTAACTGTACTTCCGTATGATAATTAACCTCCGCAGGTGTAATCCACTCCAACATAGTCTGCTTGGGAGAACATGAACTCATTACCGCTTTAGCTGCGATCTTTTCAGCGCCAATCATTACCCCTGTGGCTCGTCCACCTTCAACGACGATATTGGTAACCGTTGATCCCGTCCTTATTTCAACACCATTGCTTTCAGCAGTCTTAACAAGTGCATTGATCAGAGCTGGACCTCCTCCCTTCACTTCCTCTTTGGCCAAACATTCATGGAGCAGAAAATTCAGGTTTGTTCCTGCTGACCATGGCCCTGTGAAAGAACCGTATAGGGCAGGTGCAGCAAGACCTGCTTTCAAGAAATCCGTTTCAAACCACTCATTTAAATAGTCAGCGACACACATTGGGGCAATCCGAAGAAACTCTAGCATGGTTTCGTTACCCAACATTTTTAAACTTAGCGCCTTCTTTCCAAGAGTCCACAACTCTTTCAATCCAATATCCTTCACATTGGGAGGCACCTCGTTCATCAAGCCACTGAGCAAGGGCGTGATCTTGTCTATAAATGCTCGAAACTTCAAATAAGCGGCAGCGTCCTTTTGGGAAAATGCGCCAATTCTTTCGGAGGTCTCCTTATTGTTGCCAGATAACAGCAAGGAAGTACCTTCCCGACCTAATAATACAACAGGAACTCTCATGCCGGTTCGCTCAAGCCCGTGTTGCTCAAGCCCTAAATCCTCTATTATAGCCGTTCTTACGGTACTGGTGTCATATAAAACACCTACGGAACTCCCATCTGTGGCGCTACTTGGCCCTATCGCGAGGCCACCCGGCTTACTCTGCTTTTCCAGGAGCAAAACACTTTTACCTCTTTTTGCCAGGGCAGCAGCAGCTGTTAGACCGTTATGTCCAGCCCCAATTACTATGACGTCGTATACACTCATCTTCTGTGGATACGAATGTGGTGAAAATGTTTAAGACGACAAAGTCTTTTTGAAGACCGCTGCTCTGTAAGATCGCTGTGCTGTAAGATCGCTGTGCTGTAAGACCGCTGTGCTGTAAGACCGCTGCGCTGTAGGATCGCTGCGCTGTAGGATCGCTGTGCTGTAGGATGGCTGTGATGTAGGGCCGCTTCGCTTTAAGATCGCTGCGCT
>JAESRW010000070.1 GCA_016764395.1 Flavobacteriales bacterium | reverse complement strand
CATATTGACCAGGGTTGCATTAGAACCTGATTCATCAAGCCAGGTAACTGAATAGAGATTGCCGGTTCCTTCAGGGTCAAAAGTTATGAGGTATTCGCAGCAGCAGCTGATCGTTGCATCTTCGTTATAATTAAAAGCGTTGGGATCTTTACAATCTGTAACATCTTTTTTGCATTGAACCAGCAATAGGGATGTTGCAATTAATAGCAGTAGTGAATATCTCATCTTCATGGCCTGTGTATTGTTTTGATGGTCGCTTTGTACGAATTTACGGGTTTAGGAAATAGGGTTGGGTTAAATAAACTGTCATTTATTCACAGAGATTTTGTGTGGGGTGGTAGGTCATTAATATCAGCTGTACGCTATGCAGTGAATACATGTAGTTAACATAATATTAATTATAGGACAAATATAGTGTGAGCGTTTAGTAGCTAGGTGTTTAATCGTTTAGTTCTATGAAGAGTATTTTAGTGTTGACAATGAATCAGTATGGGTAAAATTTGCTGTAGGCAATGTGCAGAAATTCCCTAAACTATCTGTTTTGATTAAATAAACATTAAGACCGCCAGCTCCAAAACTTTGAGTAAAGCCAGTGATGATATACCCGCCATCAGCGGTTTGTTGAACGGAGTAACTCTGTTCCATAAGTGCACCCCCATAGGTTTTTGTCCATAAAGTGCCGCCATTGGCATCAGCCTTTATTAAATAAACATCCCAGTTCCCTGCTCCAAAACTTTTAGTAAAGCCAGTGATGATATACCCTCCGTCAGCGGTTTGCTGAACTGAGTGACCTTCATCTTTATTCGTTCCCCCATAGGTTTTTGTCCATAGGACATCTCCATTACCGTTAGTTTTTATTAAATAGGCATCACTATTTCCTAATCCAAAACTATTTGTGTTCCCTGCAATAATAAACCCTCCATCAGTAGTTTGCTGTACGGAAAATCCTGCATCTGTCATAGGATCCCCCATAAGCTTTTGCCCATAATGAATCTCCGTTCATATTGGTTCTAAGTAAATAAACATCCTGGATTCCTGCTCCGAAGCTACTGGTTACTCCTGCAATAATATATCCTCCATCGGTTGTCTGCCGAACAGAACGAAAGACATCACTGTTATTACCATAAGTTTTTGACCACAAAGTATTTCCATTGGTATCGGTCTTGATTAAATAAGAACCAACATTGGTAGATACAGCAACAACATATCCGCCATCTGTGGTTTGCTGAACAGAATTAACATAGTCCACATAACTTTTTGTCCATAGGGTATCACCAAGGGGATCAGTCTTTATTAGATAACCGGAAACATTTGATCCTGGAGAGGATTCGGTATGTCCAGCAATAATATACCCGCCATCTGCTGTTTGATGACCATATCGTCCGTAAGTGTTAAGAGACGCGCCTTTATAGGCTTTTGTCCATAAAGTATCTCCATTCGGATCGGTCTTTATTAAATAAGCAAGAGACTTCAATCCTGCAGCCTTCGTGCTTGCTATAATAATATAACCTCCATCAGCAGTTTGCTGAACTGTGTGACCATCTGCCGAGCCTAAACCATTATACGTTTTCTCCCAACCTTGGGCATTCACTGTAACAAATGGGAAAATGAAAATTATACATTGACTAAGGACAAGGTGGAGTATGTACTGTTTTTTCATTTTAAATGCGAGTTAGATATTTTCTCGTAGTTAGATAGATAGTAGCTTAAGTAAGACAAAAGTTACATTTGAATTACGTTGCACGTAATTTTCACTTTTATTGTAAGAGCTCATGCTTCGCGGGCATATACATTTGGCATTCGCTTTTTGTCCGTCGAAGCTACAGTGTGGGAGAGAATGTTCTAAACCTGGAGCTCAATTTTGTGCMTGTTTTCTGCAATTTAACTTACCCCTCCCTACTCCACTAATATCAGGGTTTACCAGGTTATTGGGAGGAAGCGTTTGAAAAAGGGAATTCAACAATTTAATCTAACTCCTACAGTTAACATAATGTTAATACACTATGGTTAGTAGTTGAATGTTTGCTGAATTAATTCACTCGGATTCGCTTGAAGTTATTGTCGGATGAGTATAAATGAGGGCGTACTTTGTATCGAACAGAAAAACCGATTTCAACACCGTTTGATCGCAGTTCTTTCCGCTCTAAGGTAATGTATATCCAATTGCCTCTTAGCTCTAGCTCAGAAATTGATACCCATCGCTGCAGGCCAAAGGATTTAACGTGTTTTTCATCTGTCCATAAACAGGGTGGATCACCGAGCCCAGGTTGAGGACTTGAGAGTCCAGGATACGTATAAACAATACCAGAATCCTGATTCATCATTTTATACGCAGAAAGAAATTCAGATTCGAGGGAAGTCGATTCGATATTTGTCATCTGAAGACAGCTGATGACGAAMGAGCTATCTCCTTTGGATTGGAATCTAGGGTGCGGGGCGTTGTTCAGTACTGCAATCACGTTAACAGTCATTCCGTACCTACCYCGGTTAGGCGAACTAACACCAAAAATAGACGAATGGCTGATGGAGTCTGTGCTACTGAAATCAAACTCAACGGTTTCCTTATGAATCCTGTTTTTTTTGACACCCTCCGACTGAAAATAAGAGAGCTGGATCTTGTACCTGGTGTCRCCATCAGCTCTAATCAATTTGGCTGTGCAAGACACATGCGTACTATCGAATATAGCAACATGGCCTTTCTCTTGCTTAAAACAACTGAACTTATAGACATCCTTATTATAGCTGCCCAAGGGCGCAAGCGTATCATGCCCATGAAGAACATAGTTAATGCTTAACTCTACCCAAACCTTAGCCGTTGAGTGCAATCCGGAAAATAGGATGACGAAGGTGAAGAGTATTATTGATCTCATAGTGCTAAAACCTAAACGTACACATATCATCATGAAAGTGTCAAAATAATTCAATAATCATTAAACTTCAAAATCATGGCATCATCAAAAATAATCCTCGACAAAAGACATCGGGGAAAAGCTGATACGTATCCATTTGCATTTCGAATTTCGCACCAAAGTAAAGCTCTCACAATACCAATTGGGCCTAGAATTAGAACGTCGGATTGGTCAAAAGATACAGAATTGGATAATAAAACATTACTATGTAGATGTAATTATCCACAAAAGACCAACGTAAAAAAACAAACCTAGGATACCATCCCGAACGGAGTGTAAGCGGTATTGGTTTTCAGGGTGTTATGGCTAGGATACATAGAATCGTCGCAAATATTGATTTTTCGGGGTTTATTCCCTCAAGCTACGAACTATTAATAAATGGTATCTAGAGACCTGGAGGTTACAACGCCAAATCTGGATCTCACTTTTTCGTATGTTTTCTACAATTTAACTTATCCCGCACTACTCCAACAATACTAGTGCTTACCAGAGTAATTGGAGATAGCACATAAAAAAGGGGTTTCTACAATTTAATCTAACTCCCACATAAGGCAAGTATCCGGCCACGCTCCAAACAGTAGGGAGTTTTTCCGTTATGTTCATCTATCTCAGACCTTTGTTGATCAGGAAACAGATAAAGTGTTCAACAAATTGTGTGCATGGAATCCATACGATCAGGGAAATATGTAGCCTAAATCACACTGATTTTTCTTATTTTGTGAAGGCTATGCATCATATTAATCTTGATAACAAGCTGAATACCAGTACCGATTATACTCCGTTCGGTACTCAGTTTTTGTATTTTAGCTCTTTTGAATAAATTTTGACCACTCAAAATACATACGTTCTATTATTTTGCACTTATTATCGGTTATCTGGCTGATGCCGCAGACCGTATTTGCCCAACCTGGATCTGCTGTTAAACAATAAAAGTGAAAAAACTAACCCTCCTCATACTGCTTAGCGTCTTTGGATTAAACCTCCATGCCCAAACCTTACAGTGGGCCAACACCATGGGCGGAGGCGATAAGGACAGGGGTCATGCCGTTGCAGTAGGTGCAGATGGGAGTGTCTATAGTACCGGAATATTCAGGGACACCATTGACCTTGATCCTGGACTGGGAACAAATACATTGATCGCAGCCGGAATGGAGGATATGTACCTGGTGAAATTTGACGACATGGGCAACTTCATCTGGGGATTTGGCATCGGAAGCACAGGAACAGATGAAGGCACGAGTGTAGCGGTGGACTCAGATGGAAACGTGTATGTAGCGGGAAGATTTTCCGACACGGTTGATTTTGATCCGGGCCCAGGTACTGCAATAGAGACTACTACCAGTTCGTACAATCTGTTTTATGCCAAATTCACTTCTGATGGAGACTTAATTTGGGTAAACAGCTTTGGCGGGATTGGGGGCGATATTGTGGAAAAAATCCTGGTAGACGCGACACACAATGTGTATATCGCCGGCCGATTCTCCTTTACAATAGATGCTGATCCTGGCCTTGACTCATCCATTCTCACTGCATTCGGGATTAATAGCGCGTTCTTAGGCAAGTACGACTCTGCAGGCAATTATCTTTGGGCCCATGGTTTTGGTGGCGGGGTCCAAACTATTGGTAGCGAAATCGACCTGGACCCTTCAGGAAATGTATATTTCACTGGATGGTTTCAAGACAGCGCTGACTTCGACCCCGGACCTGGAACCACGCTTCTAACAAGTGTAGGCGAAAGCGACATTTATATTGCAAAATACAACGCTAATGGTGATCTGGTATGGGCCAAGAGCTTTGGAGGTGTAGACAACGAGTTTGGTTTTGGAATAGCCGTTGATGGAGGTGGCAACATTTATGTAATTGGAGAAATTCGATCTGCTACAGATTTTGACCCAGGACCTGATACCGCGTATCTTGCTCCCATTGGAGCCTCCAGTACGTTCTTTGTGAAATATGATGGGAGCGGAAATTACATTTGGGGTCATTTGGTAGGTGAAGGTAATGGATGTTTTGCCTTTGGGATTGACGTTGATCCTTTCGGTGATATTTACTTAACTGGCTGGTTCGGCTCAACCGTCGATTTTGATCTTGGACCAGGGACCGCCATTCTGCAATCAAATGGAAATACGGATATATTCTTTGCGAAATACGACAGTGCAGCCAACTATATTTGGGCAAATAGCGTGGGGGGATTTAACATTGACTGGGGTTGGGACATAGTGGCGGATTTCTTTGGAAACTTTTATATAGCTGGCTTCTTCAGGGAGACAGTAGATTTTGACCCGGATATTGTTGGCACGGATCTACATGCAACACCCACCTCTTGGGAAGATTCATATGTCGCAAAATACGGTCCACCTCCCCCTCCCTGCGAGGATATCTCGTATACTGCTCAGCCGGCAACTTGTTCGGGGGGATCAGATGGCGTTGTGACAATAACCCTCGCCAGCACATCACCCTATACCTATATCTGGGACACTGGTGATTCCACTGCTTCTGTAAACACGCTTAGTTCTGGATTTTATCAGGTGACTGTTGCGGACGGTAATGGATGCAGCAATGAGATCAGCGCGTATTTGCCTGACTATCCGCTCATTCAGACTATTTACTACACGACCATCTGTGATGGAGACAGTATTCTTTTTGAAGGCGCCTTTCAAACTGCCGCCGGCACCTATCATGATACAACAGCAGCGACCAATGGCTGTGACAGTATTGCTGAGCAGGTACTTTCAATTTATACAGTTGATGCAGCCACCATTTCCCCGATCGACGGATACATCATTGCCAATGATAGTGCGGCTACTTATCAATGGATAGATTGTGCTGACAATTCGATAATGGTGGGATATACAAATCAACTCTTCATTGCGCCGGCCGTTGGATCCTATGCCGCTGTTATAACTTCAAATTCTTGTACAGATACTTCTGCCTGTACACAGGTGCTCGCTGTTGGTATTGGCGAGTTGATGGACGATAATGCCATGTCAATTTATCCCAATCCCTCTCCAGGTGAATTCAGGGTTATGTTCAGTGGCCACAGCGATACGGACATAAAAATGAGCATCTTCAATAATCTAGGACAGCTCATTCACCAGGAGAACATCAAATCCATTAACGGTTCTACTGAGCACAAGTTTGATTTGAGTAGACATCCAAAGGGGGTGTATACCGTGTATGTCCAATCAGAAAGCATGGTCGCTACACAACTACTAATTCTTGAATAAGCAATGAGAATATCCGTCTTGCTTCTTATCCTGGTGACGTGTCAAGTTCAGCTCCAGGCCCAAACCTTTCAGTGGGGAGCTAAAATCGGACATATTGGAATAGACTATGGGCGTGATATTGCGGTGGATAGCTATAGTGATGTCATCGTAAGTGGAACCTTTAACGGAGGAGTCGATTTTGATCCAAGTGACAGTGTCTTTTTTCTAGCATCCTATGGTATATCTGATATATTCTTTGCAAAGTTTGATGCGGACGGCAATTTCAAATGGGCCAACCACATTGGCAGTTCTGGTAATGATGTGATGGTTGCACTCGAATTTGAACCAGGCCCTGCACAATCTTTTTACACAGCCGGTCACTTTTACAGCTCAAGCTTCAATCCAGGAGCCTCTCCCTATCTCTATACTGCCGGTAATTCCGATATTTTTTTTGCTAAGTACGATAGCAGCGGTAATCATTTATGGTCAAAAAGAATAGGTGGCATATGGGCTGATCATGTCAACGAGATGGTTATTGATCCGGTGACTGGAGATATAATCATGTGTGGGTATTTCAGAAATATTGTTGACTTTGATCCAGGGCCCGACTCTAGTTTTCACGATGCAGGAAGCGGGCAAGATATGTTCATTGCAAGGTATGATAGCAATGGAGCGTATTTATGGTCAATGACCTTGGGGGACAATGTTCCCGTCCTAAGAGGTATCGGTATAGACGCATCTGGCAATATTTATATAAGTGGAGGACTGGGCACCAAAGTTGATTTTGATCCAGGCCCAGATACTGCCTTTGTGACTTCCGCTAATGCGAATGATCTTTTCATTGCCAAATACAACGGTATTGGAGAATATATCTGGGCTTACACGATTGGGGGGCCAGGAATTAACTATATGTATTCGCTAAAACTTGACCTGGCTTCTGATGGCGATTTATATATAGGCGGCTCCTTTCAGGATTCGGTAGATTTTGATCCAGGCCCAGGAGTGGCGAATCTTACATCTGCTGGCCTTGATGACATATTCTTAGCAAAATACGACAGTGCAGGAAATTACTTGTGGGCCCAAAGAGCTGGCGGAACTCAATCAGACCTCTGTTTCGATATTGCTCTCGACACTTCTTCGGGAGGGGTTTACATGTGTGGGTGCTTTAAAGACAGCGCCGACTTCGGGTCTCTTTCGTTAATTGCTTCTGCCGAAACCGATATATTCTTTGGCAATTACGATGGAAACGGCAATCCTCTTTGGGTTCAAAGAGCTGGACTTGTGTTTGTAGAATGTGCTGAAGGAATTGCGCTTGACCCGAATTCGTTTGGAGATGTCTACATCGTTGGAACTTTTTATGATTATATGGATTTGGATCCGGGATTGGATACATTTCTAGTAACCTCTTCCAATGCTGCTGAGGCCTTTTTCGCGAAGTACGACAGTTCCTGCAGCGCAACTTTGAACTATTCTACTGCTTCTATATGCTCGGGCGACAGCATTTTGTTGGAGGGGGTTTATCAGGTAGCTGGAGGCACATTTCTAGATTCTCTGGTAAGCGCTAAAGGATGTGATAGTTTGGTAAACACGGTATTATCCTTTAAGTCTACGTACAGTACTCAGATCAGCACAGCTATCTGTCCGGGCGATAGCATTTTAATTGTCGGCAACTATTATAACAGTCCGGGGACATTCATTGATAACTTACAATCCGTCTCTGGATGTGACAGTGCGGTAACAACTACTTTGACGGTGCAAGATACAAGTGTGCAGTTCGCGACCGCGACGATTTGCTCAAATGATAGTATCCTACTGGGTGGCGCGTATCAAAACACGGCTGGCATTTACACTGACAGCTCTCAGACCAGCATAGGATGTGACTCAATAATTACCACTACGTTGACCGTTAACCTAGAACCCGGATCTGGATTTACGATGCCTGCGACCTTCTTTTGTTTGCAGGATACCTTCATGATCCTCCTGGAAGTTATACCCGGGGGAGTTTTCGGAGGACCAGGAGTGGTAGGAGATACCTTTTTTGTTGACATAGCGGGAGTTGGTATACACACAATAACCTATACAATCACCGACAGTGTTGGTTGCAGTAGTACTGCTTCCGGAGAAATAACTGTAGCATCAACTCCGTCCGCCTCCTTTATCGGTCTTTCTTCAAGTTATTGTTTGGAGACTCCGCAGTTCCCCATTATTCTGACTGGCATCCCTACAGGAGGCACTTTCACTGGCCCAGGTATTTCAGGTAACGAATTTGACCCTGTGGCAGCCGGTCTTGGTACATGGATGATTGTTTACACATACACCAACAGCAGTGGTTGTATTAGCGATTCTTCCCTATCGGTACTAGTTCAGACTTGTATGGGTACGGGTATTGAACGAAGTGAATCACTAGATTTTAGCGTTTACCCTAATCCTGGCTCTGGTGAATTTACGCTTCAATTTCAGAGTAAGGACAATGAACATTTTGAAATGAACATTTTCAATGCGCTAGGAGAGCTCGTTCTACGCGAAACAGTCACAGATGTAAATGAGCACACTTTTGATATAAGCTCTTATCCCAAAGGGGTGTACAGCCTTCAGCTTATATCAGATGACCTAGTGATTACCGAACATATTATACTGGAATAGCAGCACTATGAAGCACATCTTTTTTGTCTTGGGCATCTTGAGTTAATTTTCATCAGCAGGCTTAAAAGAAGCGCGCTTCTCATCCCGAACAGAGTGTAATCGGTACTGGTATTCAGGGTCTTGTTGATAGCAATCATAGGACAAATTCAAGTATCAATTTTTCCAGGAATACTCCCTAGAGATACGAAGAAATCTGAATCCAAGTTTTTTGAGTGTTTTCTACAATTTAACTTGTCCCTCCCTACTCCACCATAATCAACGTTTACCAGATTATTGGGAGGATTGTTTGAAAAAGGAAATTCTACAATTTAATCTAACTCCCACAGAATTTATATTCACTCCGCTGCATCAAAACCCATTTGCTCGCGCCCTCGTTTTTTTAGGTGTTTCTGAACTCTCCTAGAAATGTGTAGCATTCACAAGCACCTTTAAAGAATTTTCAACTCGCTGAGAAATCTGTAGGATTCGTTAGCACCTTTAAAAAATGGACAAGTCACTGACAATCGCGTAGAATTTGGCAACGGTACAATTGGTTGATAAAAAGACCCGTGAATATCCCCAAATGGAGTATTAATACTCTTGATAAGAGGTGTTTATAGATGTAGATTTGTTCTTGTGAGAGGACAAGTAATTCGATTGAGCAGCTGCTTTCCTCTTTCGTTTCATTGGAGGTTTCCGAAATTCCAATGAAGAAAAGAAACTTAATCAGAAATAAATTAAAGCCATGAGTAATGCCATCACCATTTCGGGTTCCACTTATACCGTAGCGGGAACTGTTAAAAACAAATACAAGAACGAGGGGATTCTAGATCTCCACGTATTTGTGTATGACAAAGACATACTAGGCAAAGATGATTTTCTGGGTATCGGGGTCACCGATGCTACAGGAGCGTTTAGTGTTCGTTTTGATTCTGCCCAATTCGAAAGCTTGTTTGACAGATCACCAGATTTGTACTTTATTGTCCAAGACGCGGGACTGGAACTGCTGACAACCAAAGATCATGTGATCAAAAATGCGGATGCTTCCACGCCGGCTATCAATTTGGTGGTGGATATATCAAACGATAAATTGCGCAAGGAGATCAATGAAGTACCCGTTGAGGGATGGGTTGGAGGATACGCCCAGTCTAACCCTGCCTTTGCTTACCCMACTCCCGATCTTGGYTCGTTACCTATGTTGRATAATATGGACAACATTGATAAACTGSAACGCCARCAGAAAGTAYTATGGCCWGAGTTTAGTTGGGAMACTGAACCAGGTGAGGCCGATCCGAAGCGCTGTTATCAGATGTTTGCTCCGGATATCTCCAGGCTAGGGTATACTGRTGAAGGGCGRGTCTATTCTATWATTTGTCCGCAACAGGGAGCAAGTTCTCCTCACATTGGSAGCATGAATGTAGAAGTTACGGTGACYGGAAACAGRGGCTGGGCTGATGAAACRAATAAAGAAYTGGCAGCGGATATGACCGTAGTAGGTAAGATYTGGTTTGGTCCAAGTGCGCGTGAAAACAAATTTGTAAAGCAATTTGCAAAGAATTTYGAAAAGCACAATCGGCCYTTTCCCTGGGACAAGGCACATGCGATCGAAATCACTACCCACAAGYCAGGCAGCCCTGATGATCAACTCATTTTCCCATTGACGACTGGCCMAAGCACTGACTTTCCAATTCCTGATTTTGCYAAGCATCAAGAAATAGCATGGACRGTGGGACATTTAGGTGTAGCAATCGGCCCTATTAAGAAGACAGGCAGTGCACAGGTAGATAAGTTTAACCAATTTGTCCTTGATCTCTTTAACCTTGCATCAGGTAATATGCTGAAGAATGGCAATGTGCTGACCTGGAATGTATGGTTTACAGCGCCTGAGTTGGTAGACCAACAGGAATGGCAGGACCACGCAGAGAAATGGCGTAAATCCATACAGGCGGACCATGGCAGTCCTGAGGGGCCTGGTACAAAAGCAAGGTATTTTGATGGAACTCCTTATCAACCGTTAAAAGCGTTATTACTGGATGAGTTGCCTAAGATTCTTGCACATATAGAAGAACACAAATATGCGACTGATCAAGTATCTTGACCTCCACCCAATAACTGTGGTAGGTTAAAGCAAGCCTACAAAACGTAACACGGTACAATATAGGACTGGTATCTTGACAGATTATGTCAGGTACCGGCTTATGTTGTTAGCGACTATTCACTGCCTCCGGCCCTCAAGCTTAAGATAACGTTGGATAAAATAGACGCCAATGATCACATTGCCAAGGCCGGCAGCTGAAAATGCAATGATGCCATAAGGGGTTATGCTGGAACTGAAGGTTAGACAGGTTATATCCGTTAAACAATCTCCCAATCGGCAGCCCG
>JAESRW010000238.1 GCA_016764395.1 Flavobacteriales bacterium | reverse complement strand
GAGGTACTAGCTCATCGATGGGGCGGAAAGAAGGCTAACGATTAAGCCCTTTCTAAGCGCATGTCTTTCCACCAGGAAATGAAAAGGCAATAGGTGATAAACGCTACGAGGGAAGTAAAAAACACAACCAAAACAATAGAAAGTTTACCTGTTTTTCTGGGCTCCTCCGCGAGCGATGGCCCGGAAACAAACTTGAACTGTTCATTTCTGAGAACTTCAAAGCCCAGAAGGGTTGCTTCTACCTGGTACCTGGACGTTTCCAAGTTCTCACTCCCGCTTTTGGACCCGAAATAATCGTCGAACTGGGCAACAAAATTTTCAAGTAGTGACCGATCGATTAAGAATTTATCTTTATCCTTTAAAAGGCCTTCTGTGGATTTGACATAACCAAGTAGCAATTCATCAACAGCCACTTTTCTTCGAAGAAGTTCCATTGCCACCTCAATGTTATTTATGGACATATTGGTGGCAATTAACTGATGATGCGTTGACAGGTAGTCTTCATATACTCTATCCAGCTTGACTACTTTTCTCTCATGACTTGAAACAGCGTTATTGCTCAACACATTTCCCTTACTCGAATCTATTTTCTTCTTGAGATAATCCATGCTGATTTGGTGTTCAATCATGGATACCTTTGAAGCTGTGAATTGGGATTTCAGTCTTGTACGCATTGCCCCGTAATGCTTCCATATTTCCATGTTAACCACACAAGTCTCTAGGTAGGATCCAAGTGTTTTGACTCTATTGTGCGCCTCTTGAGGGTTTGTAGCGGTACTGGTGATCCTAACTCCCAACACGGTATTCTCCTTTATTAGATCGTTGGGGTATTTCCCATAAGCGTATTCGGGTTCAAAAGAACCTGTAAACACGGAGGAATTCACCGTCCACGTGGTATCATCATGGTATTTTTGGATGTACGCATTTAGCTTGCTCACATCTTCAAAAACTCCCCTGTAGCTTTTATAAGATGAAACAGAAACGGGCTCAAATTGAAAGAAGCCCGTTTTCTTACTGGACCCTGGCAAAAGGAGGGAAATAATAACAGCGGCGATTGTGCATAGCACCACCCCAGTTATGATCAACTTTCTTTGACCCAGGAGTTCCTTAAGTACCTTTAATAAGTCAATCTCGTCAGAATAGGAATTTTGTGGGAGCACGCGTTGTTTTGCTAGGGATATTTCAAGGCAAATCTAATAATTAATAAGCAGCGCCAAGCAGGCGTGTAATTACAGAAAACCCGCATAAACCTCAAGACTTTTTAAAAACCCCATGCAAACATATGGGCGGAGTCGGCCAGGGTCGTCGGGGGTCCACTGCTTTGTACAAATACTTATGAGTAAATGTACTTAGATTCCAAACATAAATGCTTGAAATTGCGGCCTTCCCTAGGACTCTTGAGCTTTAAGACCCCTGTGGTTATAGTGTTGAGTTTTTAAATCGCTCAAGGCTATGCGGGTAAACTAGAACCTAGCCCACCGTTAGGCGGGCAAAATGGCTTATGCTATGTTAAAGAACGTCAGGTACTCAAGAAGTCAATTCTCCACTTCATCCAATATCGTTATCGCTAACTTATTCTTCCGTTAAGCACCTTAATGCAATTTACGAATATTCTTACAAACTTGGAATGCTGGAATGGATTTTTTTTAACATCTTGATAATGCCCATAAATTCGCAGTCCCAAGTTTAGAGACACATTAATTGTTCTCCAGGTAATCGGCAATTTCCTGATCCAAATCAATTAATTTTTCTTCCATGCTGTTATCCTCCAGGATAAACTTTCCTTCATCAGATACCACCTGATTGGCAAATTGCAGGGCACACATGGCCAAAAGATCTTGCTTATCGCGAACCGAGTAGTTTGCCTCGTAATCTTTGATACTGTTTTCAATTAGTTTGGCTGCCTTTCTGACATTTTCTTCGTCACTTCGCTTGATCGAAAGCGGATACACCCTATTGGCAATGGTCAGTTTTATCGATAATTCACCCATGGTATTGTCATTTATTTAAGTACGAGATGCATTTATCAATTTCCCTTACCATTTCGTTGATTTTCAACTTAACATCCAGCGATGTTTCGCCAGAATCCTCTAAGGACCTGGCCAACTTAATCCTTTTGTTCTGTTCCTCAAGCGCGTCAATCTTGGCCCGCTCCTCTTCGAGCGTTTTTAGTAACTGCGCCTTCTCCATGCGGAGTTTGTAATTATCGTCCTTGACTTTACGGTGAAGCTCTATTACCTTCTTCACTTTGGACTGGATTCTCTCTATACGTGTAGGAATTGAGGTCGTTATCATGATTTTGAAGTCTTCYTACAAATTTASCATCCCYKCAYTCYTAYGCAAGYWTWTTGGACACATAATTGTWCACTTTTATTTGTGRATATCTAAAACAAWCGCYCYTTTTACACGTATTATATTACGATACATTTGATGACATGGATAGGATATATAGAAACATATTAATGGTGATCTTCATTGCTTTTGCATCGAGCATCTCCACAAAGGGGCATGCTCAAAGTAAGCATCCACAGAATTAYTTYAGRTCWCCTYTKGATATTCCGCTCAAGTTAGCCGGTAATTTTGGAGAGATTAGGCCCAACCATTTTCATGGTGGCTTGGACATCAAAACAGAGTCTGTCGAAGGAAAGAACATTTACGCAGCGGCTGAGGGCTATGTATCCAGAATTAAGGTGTCTCCATGGGGATATGGAAAAACGCTGTACATCACGCACCCCAACGGCTATATTACGGTGTACGCACACTTGAAGCATTACGGCGATAAAATTGAATCATACATCAAAAAGCAACAATATAATAAAGAGTCWTACTATATAGAGAAGTTCCCAGYGCCGGGTGAGTTGACGGTGGAGAAAGGTGAAGTGGTCGCTTTTGGWGGCAATACGGGTGGATCCAGTGGACCACATTTACACTTTGAAATTCGAAACGCCATTACAGGCTATGTGGTCAATCCATTGCTGTTCGGTTTTAAGATCAAGGACAGTATTAAGCCTGTGATTCGATCCGTACGTGTTTATCCCCTAAAGGAAGAGAGCCAGGTAAACAATGCCCACAGTCCTAGATACCTGAATGTGAGCGGAAGTTCGGGTAACTACAGGACTTCTTCTAGCAATCCCGTTAAAGTATATGGGGACGTAGGATTTTCAGTGGAGGTCTATGACTTTCTCAACTACTCCCACAATAAGTGTGGTATCTTCTCGATAGAGCTTCAAAAGGATGGAAAAAGAGTTTACTACCACGAAATGGAAACCTATGGCTTTCATGAAACCAGGTTCATTAGCAGTCATATTGACTATACTGAATTCAAAAATAAAGGCAGACATCTCCAAAAGAGTTTTATCGCGGCTAATAATCGATTGAGTATCTATAAAGAGACTTTGAACAGAGGTGTTGTTGCCTTCAATGATGAAGAGGCGCATGAAATGAAGTACATCATCAAAGATAGTTATGGGAATACCTCTACACTCACCATTCCCGTACAAGGTAGCACCTATAAGGAAAAGAGGAAAAATGACCATGTTGCGAGCTTGATTAAAGACGAGAAAGCGCCTTCAGATTCTGCTTTGGTGAATACAGCATCAAGGCATTCAGGTGGGTCAGAACCCCATATCCCAAAAAGTATGGATGTCAAGCCAAAACTATCTGAAAAGGGGAGTACCGACCACTTTGGGAAGAAATTCTCCTGTCAATTTCCMAATAGCTTCTCTCAGGAAGGCATWAAGATATTTGTAGATGCCGGCCTGTTATATGAAGATCTGGATTTCGAGTATAAAGTTTCAGACACGCTGACCGGAGCTATTGCACCCACACATCATATTCACAATGTATATACCCCCGTTCACAAGCCTTATAGCATCTCCATCAAAACAGATGATATTCCTGCTAAGCTAAAAGAGAAAGCCATGATTGCCAGGGTGAAGAAAAACGGCAGGACCTACTATGAAGGCGGAACTTATGACGGTGAATATATAAAGGGTACTTCCAAGTACTTTGGAGCATTTACGGTGATGCTAGACACCATAGCGCCGAGAATAAGGGGCTTGAACATCTATGAAGGCAAGGATATGTCTAAAGCAAGAAATATCACCGTATCTGTTTACGACAAACTCTCAGGTATTAAAAAGTACCATGCTTACCTGGATGATAAATGGATTTTAATGGAATATGAGCCCAAAAAGTCCGCATTGGTTTTCTCTTTTGAAGACCTGGGAAAATACACAGATGAGTTGGTGAATGACAACGGCAAGAAGGGACGTCACACCTTTAAGATTGTTGTCATTGACAATAGAGGAAACGCATCTCAAATGTCGCTTGATTTCATTCGATAATCCTTCCGACAAGATCTTTTCGCTGCCATTGCAGCTAAACCGAGAAAGAACAAACTACTGCCTCACCAGGTAAGTAGCCTTGAAGGAGGTGGTTCCAGCTACTTTCAATAGATAAACACCATTCGGTAAAGCCGATAGGTCCATGATGGTGTTATTCTCCCCTACCCTGCTATTGAATTGATTTTGGATCACCAATTCGCCCACCGTATTGTAAAGGGATAGCTGCAACTCCTCTGCCTCATTGGATTTGAAGGTAATCTCTACTGCACTGGAGGAAGGCACCGGATGTGCGCCCAAGGAAAGCACACCTTGTTGCTGCTCTTTAACTCCTAAGCAGGTTTCGAATTCTACCAGGTATGGTTCAGATTCCGTTTCGCATCCCAGCGTATCTCGCACTGTCACGGTGTAGGATCCAGAAGTACTCACCCAAATTGAAGGCGTGGTCTCTCCGGTTGACCAAAGATAAGCAGCTGGCAGAGGAAAGACGGACAGCTCCACCGAATCTCCGGAACAGATGGTATCATCCAATGGATTTGCTGTGATGGTAAAAATGGCCTCAGGTAAATTAGTGATCAATACACAGTTTGGACTGATATTGCTGGTGTCAGGAGGGTTAGAAGAGATGATTCTAACCCGGTAAGTTCCCAAGGTAATACTATCTGGAATCTGAACAAGCATAAAGCCACCACTCCAAAAGGGCAATACGCCGATTTCTATTGGGTTTCCGAAGTTCCCTAACAGGCACAGCAAGTCCAGGTCTCCAGATARTTGGGCRGTGAATACGTTGCCGAAGTTGAGGTCACCTCCTGGTAGTGCATAGGGAATAACCACAGAACCACCTGCACAAAAAGAGGTCTGAATCACGGTATCAACAACTATTGAAGATTGTGACTTACTCTCAAACACACCGAGTACACAGCAAATCAATAGGATGGTAAGTGCCTTTAAATTCATATTTCTAAACTTGATTTTTACCCGTCAGTCGGACTAATTTACATATTCTGATTGACAAAGCTAGTTACATACAAGTCGATTGCCTTACGGGCTTCTCGAAATTTATCCAGAATCTGATCTGGAGTGCCACTTGCCTTGGCAGGGTCTTTAAATGCGTGGTGAACACGCTTGCCACCTCCATGAAATACGGGACACTCTTTTTCTGCACGATCACAAACCGTAATGATATAATCGAAATTTTGGTCAATGAACTCATCCAGGTGGTTTGATTCATTCTTGCTAATATCGATGTTTAGTTCGTTCATTACAGCAATGGCCAAGGGATTGACCTTCTCCGGATGGGTACCTGCACTTTGTGCTTCTACCCCATCTATCGCGTTGAAGAATGCTTCTGCCATCTGACTGCGGCAGGAATTTCCAGTACATACCACCAATACTTTCATGAATGATTTTAATTAAGGCAAATTCTGGGTAAACCCATTCAAAAAATAAACCTAAGAAAAATATCGATCAATTCAGTTCACATAAGTCGAGATTAGGTCACAATACCAAAATCCCGTAACGGGTACCGGAGCGGTACCGCTATGGTGTTGCTCTCCATCTTCATTGTCCGTATTTCTGGGTTGATACTTCCGGTTCACCACCTCGCCACGTTTGAATTGTATGGGCGCAGAAAATATCGGCCCATCGTAGACAAAAGAGTGAAATTCCCCATTTTCCCCACATGGATCAATACCTTTAGGTAAGTCTTTGAGAAAAGATGCGTCAAATTCCCTTCCAACAAACCGTTCATCGAGATACTTTTCATCAACGCATACAATTACCGCTTTAAAGCCCAGACTGATGAATTCTTTGGCAAGCTCATCCGTTGGTATTTTCCACAAAGGGAAAACGCCTTGGAATCCCACTTTTGCAAGTTGCTCCTCCCGGTACTTTCTCAAGTCTTCAAGAAAGATGTCACCAAAAATAGATGCGCTTAATCCCTCTTCTTTGAAAAGGGAAAGCGTTTGGCTCATCAGCTCATTATACGACTCCATTGTGGGCCACTCGGGTACCATGGCTTTGTACAATTGAATGCCTATAGACTCTGCTTGTTTCTCAAGCAGATCTACACGTACCCCATGCTGGGAGATTCTTTGGTACTGCTCGCTGACTGTAGTCAGCAAGCTTGCGACCTCATATTCACCTGCTTCCAATACCTTGTGCAGGCAAATGGAAGAGTCTTTACCACCACTCCAATTAAACAGTGCTTTTTTCACGCTTCACTGTTTTGAGCCAAAGGTTATACCTTAACCCTGGACAGCGCCGGAATTTTAGCCTTGGCCAATTCAAATCCGCCAAAAAGAACGGTGACAAACACCAAATCTCCAATGAGCGTGTTTCTGAAAAACGGAATGGCTACCGTGTAGCATTCCAACAGACCGGCTGCGTTCAATGGAAAGAGCTTACCAGCGTCAAGTGCCCACACACCGAAATTTGACACCACAAAGAACAGGACCGATGCCGCAAGAGAGGCTCCCAAGACTCTTGGTCCTGTTACACCGCCTCGAAGTTGCATGCCAATAACAGCGATTAATGCAAATGAACCATATAATACCAATCTCATGGTAGTGAATACAGCATAATCTGCAATAAAGTAAAGTGCAATATCGCTAATGAACATAGCAGCTAAAGGTATGATTAAGCCTAACCTCTTATTTGAGAAGTAGGCCCCACCGAATAAAGCCATGGCCGCAATTGCGGTTACGTTGGGAATATGTGGTAATAACCTGCTGAAAGCAGCAAGCAGCACAATCACAGTTAAGGTACCGAATCGAAGGTCTAATTTGTTTTCCATTTGGATCGAGTAAAGTCCCGCCCTGATGGTGTCAACAGGGCAGGCTATTAATTTAGTATTTGACAAGCTTATGCGTTGAGCTTCCTTGGCCAGACTTAATGTGAAGCATATAAACCCCAACGGGCCAATCCTCAATATTAATTGACTTGGACACAGTCTGATTTACACTTTCGTTATAAATCTGTCTTCCGGCAATGTCCGTTACCAATAACGTATACGAGACCGAAAGATCTATTGCGTCAATGTACAAGACTGATGATGATGGGTTCGGATGAACCTTAAACGCCGCAACATCAGCTGCTTCATTAATACCAGTTACTTGCCTTACATCCAATGCAAGATTGCCCGGGGAGATACCCACAGCAAATGAATCAGTCACTGCGCCGTTGTAATCCATCATATAGGTCATTCCAAAAGAGAAATAGTCCGTTGTGGTTACATACAATTGACTATTGATCGCATCATCGATCATACCATAAACATTYAGKAGGTTGGGATAGATCGTATCAATGCTTTGGTTTGTGCTACTGTACCGGTTCAAAGTTGCRTTCGTATCYACCCAGTTAATATCATAGTCATACCTGTGGTAGATGACCCGGTTRTCAGCAAATACAGAAGCACCRCATCCAGAWGGTGCAGCGAGGTTGACKGTTGAAAAGGTCCGGTCCAAGGTGTTGAACTCTGTGATGGAACTGTTTGTCCAATCTTTATTGTTCARGGTATAGAGCTTATCTCCCGAWATCATAAGRTTATCAGGATTTAAACCGTCAGGCATGATGTCTACTTCKGCCAKATAGGTTTGAGCATTCAAGTCTACCAMTCCAATAAACCCTTTTGCGTTACCCCATTCGAAGGCGTTGCTAACCGCTATATAMGCTGTATCGTTGTGYACGATCACACCTTCTGATGAGTAAGAYGGYCCATTTGACGTGTTCAACTCATAYACAAATGCCAATGTGTTCTTATCAAACACACGGAAATAYGCAGTATGCGGAACTGATTCACCAATTGTTGCCATTATTTGGTCATTCCAAATAGCCAATTTCCGAACMCCGGCTACCGTAGTTGACTTGCTCAAYGTRAGTGTGTTCTTATCGTATTTAAGGATCAAAGAATCAGCGGCTACATAAATGAACTCCCCATCAATGACCAAATCCGATCCAAATCTCACACCTGGTACCTGATCAAATACACTGTACGTATCCGTTAACGTGTTATAACTTCCCAATGTAACCGGTGTTATCTGTACCTCATTGGTATAGTCGTATTGGCCCTCATTTAATATAATGACCTGGTGCACATAACTCTGTTGTGCAAATGATGATAGAGACATAGCTGTGGCCCCTATCAGTGTTAGTAATTGTTTTCTCATAGCTTGTGTTGTTTAGGCTTTGTTGTTACATTCTTTGTGACGCTCTAATTACGATTGGCTTGCGCTAGAAGCTGGAAAAAAGGAAGAATGGAATGATGTAGCAATGAATATTATCACTCACCAGATTAATAATCATCCGAGTATTATCCCCAAAGCCCATTATTCCAATATTCCTATATTCCTTTCAATTGCGTAAACCAAATTTCCAATCGTCGCCAATATCAAATGCAACCCTCAAAACCCAGGTTATCAAAAATTAGCTAAAAGAGTAAAATCAAAGAAGGATCGGTTTCATTTTAAGACCCATTCTTAGCTCTTTACCCGAAAGCATTGAATTATCTCATCCACCAAAGCTTATGCAAAGGTGGAATCAGTCCTCCATCGCCAAAGCTATGGAGGTCAATGGCAGGTCTTCTGGCTTTCTCTGTTTTAGCGGCCTTCCCATGCTGACATAAGGTCAGTACAGTGGCTAAGCTTGCTAAAACTCCAAAGAGATTACAGCATCGGGAAATGCTCCGGACTCACACCGGATTCCCTATTATTTCAAACCAATGATCATAGGTTTGAAAACCATTGCGGCGTAAAAATAGTTCAGGAAAAAATAGATTCCTAGTAATTAATGACGAATACGAACGCTTCGACTATTCCCAGCACAAGTTTGTAAGAATGTACGAATGTGGCTTTGGAGGTAGCACACAATAAAACATATATGAAAAGGGCCATTCATACTTTCACCATAAATGGCATGGGTACCCAAGCTCTATTAATTTTTGCCTGGAATCATGAGAACCATCAAGGATGATTTGGATCGCGAAGTAGCTTATTTATCACTAACTCAAATCCGGCTAAGCGGCACTCCAGTTTATGAAGAAAGTACCGCTAAGCCGGCCCAATTCAATTCGTAAATTCGTAAAAATTCGTATTCGTACCCAGATTGCTCTTAACCCGTTCCGGTACGACAAATGATTACCTTAATTCTCGCCTGGAATTTGGTTAATTGACAAGTAGTGATTGGCCTCATCAAGTGGAATTTTCCGGGCGTAGTTATAGGCCACTACAAAGGCACCGGGTATCCCTAAATCTTCAAGTGCTTTACGCTGGGCAGCTGCTCCATCATAATCTATGAAGGTTCCTATGGTTAAAGAAGTAAGTCCGTTTGACACATTTTCTTTAATCCCATCAAGTCGCAAATAAAGCTGGACAAGGCTTTCAGGTATAGACTCTTTAAATGCTCCAATTTGAACCCTGTAATCTACTTTGCCCGATACCTTGGCTTTAAATGATACATCATCCACACTTACGATTGCATCAGCATATCGATCACTGTCGTATTTCTTCTTGGAATTGATATCTACGATAAAGGCATCCTTATATCCAGCGGCCCAAACAGCTTTGAGCAACACATTGGCCTGAGATACATATGTGAGGTGACCAATCACATACCGGATCATGCCCTGCTCATCCATAAAGGCATCCACATTGCTCAAATTGTCGAATTTCCACATAGGCGCCAATCTGGAGAATGCCCCTATCTGTACAGCATACAGCGGCGATTGCGTACTGTACTCCACCTTTTTGGTAACTACATTCCTTTCTGACAAGGGAATCGCTTCAGCCATAACTGGTGGAGTTGAAGAGAGTAAATTACTCGTGCAGTTTTTTACCCAACGCATAGCGTCTCTGCTATAAAAGTCATTCTTGTGGGCGCCGTATAAATTTTTGAAATTATTGGCAGCATCCATGGCTTTGGCACACAGTCCGTTTTGGCTATAAGCAATAGTGAGATAATACCAGGCAAAAATAGGTGCCGATAGCTCGGTGTGAAGGCCGGGATCATAATCGATTGAAATATTGGAAGTACCCTTCTTTAAGTGAAAAATGGACATCTTAGAAGGTTCCTTTTCCTCTGTATAACAGACACCCAACAAATAAGAAATGTTGGAATTCGTTGAATCTACTTCATATAATTCCCGATATAATGGCAGTGCTTTCTCTGTTTCGCCTCTTGCCAAGTAAGATTTAGCCAGGTAAAACTGATTTCTGTACTCCCCAATGTCCCCGGCCTGAACAGCAACCTGAAAGCTGATCAACCCGAGGATGAAGAGTGATGTAAGGTAATTTTTCTTGAGCATATGAATATTAATAACACTCAAAGCTATGCAAATCAAGAACTGAGTTCAGCGCCATCAATAGGACTTATTAACAACCGTTTGTCAACGAATTACGATTTCTTCAACCCTGCTTAACATCAATTGGGAGGAACCAACTCGCCTTATAGCCAGGTAAGTTAAACGGTTGTATCAGATTAAGAACATTTTTTCAAAATCACGTCATTTTATTAATTGAAAATGCTCAGTTGTTTTACCACTCCAAAGCGCATCATCTCAAAATCTAATATCAACAAACAACGCTTTCCAGACAGTTATAAAATCAAAGTTGTCCTCCTATTCGGGTTTCCTCTATCACGCAAATCAATCGGCATTACAATTCGTACATTCGTACCAATTCGTAATTCGTACTGTATGGAGGTAACAAAAAAGGGCCGCTCATTTATGAAAATGGCCACCGGGTTTAAGTTCAGATTGTTCTTGCTTAGAGATCTGCCTATGGGCTTTTTGT
>JAESRW010000069.1 GCA_016764395.1 Flavobacteriales bacterium | reverse complement strand
ACAACACGATTAATTATATCAATGTGCTATCATTGCAGCGTCTTTTAGAGTGGCACCCATACTCCGAAATCAGTGGCACCCATAGACCGAAATAGCCAAAATCTTCTTCGCAATTTTATTTGTGTTACCCTTGATAAGTGCGTGGGCTTCATTTTGGTTTATCAGATCAGGTGCATGTTCGCAGATATATCCCGCATTAATGGGAATCATGGCTAAGAATGAACTCAATGCGTAATCTGCTTTATCCAGTATTGCCAACTTGTGCGTAGTCAATTCGGCTATATCAACGGATAATCCATCTTCATTCGGTTTGGTTTTGAAGTTGAAACTTGATGGGACTTTTTCTCCATTAAGATCCTTCCAACAGTCCAGGTTTTTTAATGGAATTCTCCTGTAAAGTTCGTCCTCCTCCTTAATATCATAAGTGCTCGTTCCGTATTCAGGCATAATCAAACTCTTCCGTCTCTTCAATAATAGGCGCAGTTCGTTGGAGTTCCATGGGGTATTTGGACAGAAACTCACCATCTCCATCATACGAAAATAGTTCCGTTAAACCATTCGGATGAACTTCAATTTCAAAAGAATGATCAGGATGGTCAATTTCAAATTGGATACCACCGTCTCTCATTGGGAACACGTGGATCGGTATGCCTAACTGCCATAGCCCTAAACCAGAAAGAAATCTATTAACTCTATTTGCCTCTTCAATACATATTGCTGAAATAGGATCGGCATCATAAGAATCCCAATTGCGTTCCAGTTCTCTAAATGAATCAATTTTTTCTTTCAGATTGACTAAATCTCCTGATAGTGGCTTAATCAAGATGTTCGAAAAGGACCGCTTTAAGTTAATCATAGCCCAAAACCCTGCAATCGCCTTGTTGATGACCATCTCCTTATCAGGGTCTGTAAATGCTACTAATGGCGCATCCTTATATTTATACTCTGCTATTCTCATAGGTCTTTTTCTCTTCTAACGAATTTATAGGCACTAAGTTTTAAAATTAATGTTAGAGCTAAAAATACATTGTTTAAATTGTATTCATTAGCATCCATTAAACCATGCGCAATTTTATTACGCAAATTGAGACCAGCTTTTTCAGTCAAAACGAATTTCAATAAAAAACGATCATCTTCCCTAAGATTGTCTCCTCGTAGATCAGATAGCAATATATCTAGAGTTTTTTCCATCATAATTTTATGGCTTCCCTTTTGTCGAGGACGAAAGGTCGCTATACCTATTTTTTCACAGAAACATCTCAATACGTATTCCAGTTTCAATATTAACGAATCAGTTACGATTATCAATTCGGGTGTATAATCGCTATCCTCCTTCCACTTCTCTAATTCAGAAAACAACAAAATAATAGCCGGCTTAATAGTGTCTAGAGGAGTGGCTTCATAAGGTTCACCGTTATACGCTCGTTGAAGTGCTTGTGCCATCCATGAGTTTGATAGGAATTTCATAGTGCTTTCGACGGAGAGTTTCTGTGCTTTAAATGCTTCGAGAATATACTGAGTCAGGATTTGAGATGCTATTTGAAAATGGAAACCAAATGTCTGAAGTAATGCATATTCTTTTTTTTCTTCCTCATTAACATACACATCCACCGTATTTCCAAACTTATCAATAATACTGGTCGGAAACATACTCATCACAAAGGAGTCCTTGCTTAAATCTTCACTCCATTTTTCGATTTCTACCAATGAGGTTATCATGGGAGTGAGACATATGGTTTTCATGATGCCTTCTTCATCACTTTCTGCTATAGACTTTAGAATATCTTCACTTATTCTCTTTGAATCTTCTTTTGACAGATCTTTCTTGATTTCACCTAACTTAAAAGCCCCTCTTACTTCGCCATACCATTTTTCTAAACGTTGTATATTACCTTTGTCCTTTAGTTCTTTATACAATCTAAGGGCTTTCTCCACAAAACTAATGGCCGCTAGGTTTCGATCTCCAGCCGCCTCTTCCCCCAGTTTTTCATATTGTTCTGCTATGAAACGTTTCCACTCAAAATCTGTATTTTCAATCTTGTGAGCCAATTTATTTGCTCCCTCAGCAATATGAATAGCACCGAAAGCATATGTAGTAGCCAATTCTTTGGCTCCATCCCAATTCTGAGTCAGTATTTTTGAAATATCAAATTTTGCAAAGTGTTCTAGGTGAGAACTAATAATATTAGTGATATCTAAGAGAATCCTTAAGGTGCTAGAATGCTTAATGTCCCAATTAAGGTGACTCTCATAAATATATTGACATATTGGATTAATTGATTTGTCTAATCTTGATTTCACAGCAATCAAAAGAGCGTTTCTAATCACTGGRATAAAGTACAGTGAATAATGCTCTTTGTTTTCAGGATCAAGTCCCTTTTTATAATACGTTTTGCTCAGTACAAGCAATGTATCAATTAGTTTCTCCTTAAATTCGTTGTGTTGTTCAGCACTGACTAAAAGGAGAAATAGACCATATTCGCACTTAGCATAAATATTCTTGGTAGCATTAAATCTTTTCTTGAAATAGTCAAAATCCTTCTCTGAATAATCTCTGATATCTGGCCAAACTATGGCTACCTCCTGCCCTTCTTTGTTTTTTCCAGTACCCTCCATTTGTGGAGCGACTGTTCCGTTTTCTACAGACTTTCGAAAAGCGAAAATCCCACGTTCTTTGTTAGCGATCTCAGCATCTGAGTCATTACCTTTTTCGACTAGAACCTGGGTAACTTCCTGAAACCTCCGATTTAGATCGTGCTCATTTTTCGCATCCCAATCACTGGAATCTAGTTCTACAATAAAATCTTGGAGCTCACTCATTTAGTCTCGGATTAGCTTTATGAGGATATTAGTGTAAAAATACTAAAGAAATTGTTCCTCTGATCTACTTATAATGGTTTGACGTTGTTCCAGAAGTGATTTAAACCAGTGTTTGAGTAATCATTTCGAGACAATCTTTTTCATTATCATTGAAACACTTCATTAAAATTGGAATTGCAAACTATGTTAGATTGAAAGTGGGTAAGGGAAGTGAGCTCTTTTGCAGGTTTTTTCCATTTCTGAGCGGCATTTGCCCTAGATGCTTTTTTCGGAGTTTAGTAGCTCAATAGGTTTCTACTTGATAAAAAGTACTGAATCATAACCAAGCGTCTAGAATACGCTAAAATTCAAATCCCGGTCAAGCTAACATCAGTACACAGCGAGCGGCTGATAATCAGCATCTACAATATGTTTGGACAGCAAGTTTTTGCCAATCGGCTGGAGGTTGCAGAAGGTGTTTGTGAAAAGCAAATCGATTTGAATGGCGATACGCCTGGTATTTATACATTAGAGTTGGCAAGAAACAACAGGCTAAGCACTGCGCGGTAAGTCATCTTGCAATAGAAAGGAGCTTCTTAGATGCTGCCCTTTTCCCAACATTCCATTTGGTATTGCCTTACATTTTCAATGACTATTCTTTCAATAGAATGGTAATTTTTACGCGTGCGTTCGTGGAGCGATTTATTCGTATGTTTGGAGTCTATGAATCTCAAAATCAATCTGATGAAACGCTTTCTCTTCCTCCTTTCCTTCATACTATTCGGTACACAGATCCTAAGCGCACAAGTTTGGGATAATATTGTCCATGCCGGCGGCGGCAGCGGCACCGGCGTTTCAGATGTAGCACTAGATCAATGGGGCAATATATATACCGTAGGACAATATTCTGCTCCGCTCGACTTTGGGGATACGGCCTTTGTTGCCGGTAATACAAACCCCATATTCTTGACCAAACACGATTCAATGGGTAACAGGATATGGATCAAAACCTTTTCAGCATCCTGGGACGCTTTTGGGCAAAACGTTGAAGTAGGACCAGATGGTAATGTATACATGATCGGAATGCCGGGCCCCGGATTCATTACCATTGATTCCACGACCTTCTTCGGCTACTTTATTCTCAAACTGGATTCTGCAGGCAACAACCTCTGGTCACAGCCCTTTGAAGCAACCGGTTTCCAACCAGACCTTGTCATTGATGATCTGGGAAATGTCTATATAACCTATACGAATTACACCTCAGGTTTCTTCGGGGATATATTTGTAGATAACTCCGGGGGAGTCGGAAATGACATTGGGGTTGGTATGATGGATTCAACGGGAGATGCGCAATGGGCAGTCAAGTTAGAAACTGAGGTAAATGGCCTCACCGCAAGGGGAATTGATGTGAACAATCAGGGGCAGGTCGCAATAACCGGTCGTTTTCGAACCACTTTAGATGTACTGTTCAACACAATCAACGTAATGGGGCACGAAGCATATCTTGTCATTTTAGACGCCGGCACGGGTGCTACACTTGCCGCAACAAATTCGGTATCCCCAAATGAGGCACTTGGCACCGCAGTCCTGGCAGATGATTCGGGAAATTTTGTGATTGCAGGTAGCTTCAAGGATTCAGTGTCCTTTGGATCCATAGGACTTTCCAGTGTAGGCAATCAGGATCTTTTCATTACTTCTTATGATAATAACCTCAATGTTAATTGGGTTAGGCAGATAAGCGCTACAGATATCAACAGCGGCGACCTGAACATCTCGGACATGGGTGCAGATGACCAAGGAAACTATTACCTCTCCGGCAAGATTACTGCAGAGACTATTTTTGGCACCGACACGGTTTATGCATTTGGTAAGGCGGATGTTTTTATAGCTAAGTACGACCTCAATGGTAATTACCACTGGAATGTGACTGGGGGATCTAACGATGGGGGGGATGAAGCCACTGGAATAGATGTACGAGACAATGGCAGTATGGCTGTATGCGGGGACTACTCAAACTCGGCAGGGTTTTTCGGAAATGATACATTGCCCGGTCTCGCTTCCAAGCACATATTTATCTCGGGTTTCCGTGACACGGCTATAAATACCACAACGACTCCTACTTTCATCTTGCCAAGAACCAAGGCAGAGAATGAAGTATTGGTCTATCCCAATCCGGCCAGCAACATGATTTATTTTAAAACATCCATTGCTATTTCTTCCATTGAGCTCTACGACAATACCCTAAGACGGGTGCATGTTTCACCCGCAGGCCAGTCATCGGGAAAGGTATACAGTATGGATACCAGCAAGCTGAAGTCTGGTGTTTACTTTCTCACGGTTCAATATAAAGAGGGGCAGATCAGAAAGAAGATCGTACTGATCAAGTAGAAAGCAGATCCTTATTGATGGAGTAGTGCACTTTAGCAAGCGTGTTGCATGTTCCCTGGTCACCTATTAACGCAAGCACGCGTTCCCGCATCATAGCAGTCCCTTCCGGACAAACGCTCGCGTGTAAGTCGGAATATGGAGGTTGGGTTTTGTCTGGGGCATTGCGTGAGAGGGAAAACAGTACTTTTGCCATGAACAAATTGAAGAATCCTATGCTTGCTGAAGAACACGAGACAATCACCGCTGCGGTATTTAATGAATGGTCGCAAGGCGACAGAGGGGTGAAAATGGCTGAAGGGCACAATGAACTGTTGGACCCCCTGTTTGAAAGCTGGGTGTTTAATGAGCAATCCCGGCTGCTCGATGTAGGTTGCGGGGTAGGGGCGGCACTATCAAGGGCTCACAAATCAGGAGCAGAACACCTTGCCGGCTTGGACCTGGCCCAGGGAATGATCGATAAAGCCAAAGAAAGCCTGCCAAGCCAAGCGGACCTTCAGGTTGGATCGGTTTTAAGCTTGCCGTGGGAAGGCAGTTCCTTTTCTCATGTTCTATCTGTTGAAGCGCTTTATTATATCGATGAGCCACTAGATGCAATTAGTGAAATATACCGGGTATTGAAAAGCGGCGGAACGTTTTCGATGATTATAGAGTTCTTCTGGGAAAATAAGGGTACGCATATCTGGGCCGACAATCTACCCATGAAAATTACGAATTGGTCAGAACAGCAATGGTGCACCGCTTTTAGCGAAGCCGGATTTACAGATGTGACGTCAAACAGAGTGATTCGAAAATCTACTACCGACGAGGACGCGTTTAAACCCTCCAAATATTGGCCGTCTTACGAACAATACACTGATTACATTAAGGAAGGCGCACTTTGGGTGAGTGGATATAAAGGGAATCAATGATCCCGTTGACACCTACCTTGTGTTTCAAACCAGCACCTGAATTGTACGTTAGGCGAAGGCTGTGCCTTCGTCTGATTATTATGCGTAGCTTTAAGCTACTGCACTAATTCAGGACTAGCAAATCACTTATATCAACAGTTCATCAGATGGAAAACAGTGCGCTAAACGGCATTGTAGATGTTGTAGCTGCAAGATACTTCGATGGTAAGACGAAGGCACAGCCTTCGCCTAACGGGGATACAAAAATCAAAAACGAGATAAATAAAGAAAAAAAGGATTAATGCACAATATTATGATCTGGAAAGCTACACTATTCTCAATGTTTATTATTTTTTATTCTTGCAATGTTCCTGCTCAAGAAAAGCAAGATAGTGTAAGGCCAAGAAAGATGCATCTTGTGGAATTTGATATTAATACTTTTCAAGTCCAAGTAATTCTTACTTATTTTAATGAGCATGATACTGGTCATACATCGGTAAAAGGAAAGAATATTAAGAAAAGTCCCTATAGTTTAGGTGAATTTTATGTTAGAACAATTATTGAAAAGCAGATTGATAAAATGGCAATAGTTTCCTATGTGGGCTTGTATCTGTTCGGAGTTTCGAGGAGTCACAATAACTCCAGAGTATATTTTTTTAAATATGGAGATAAGGCAGTGGTTATAAATGGCCTAACCGAAGAGCAATATCATAGTGAGGCTGAAAAATTCGTAGGAGAGTATGACGATTTATTTAACAATGAAGAATTGGAATATATTAAAAACACTCTTACTGATTATTGAAATATATGGAGCTGTGGTAGTGTATCAAAATATCACTTGGAGAAACCATATCTCGTTAAGCCCCGTTTTTTGTGTCAGCCATCCAACTTCATAGATCAAGCAACCCCTAAGGAACGAGTAAGCAATGAAGCATCATAAAATCATCTACGCCATTCTCCTAAACCTCATTTTTTTGGATTTGGCGGTGAGTATTATTGGGTTTTTCTTTCCGGATGTTTGGAATTCATTCTTTCACGGAACTTCATATGTGGATTCACAGGCCTTACTTAAGAGATGTGCAGCTAATTGGTTTGCTTTTTTTGTGCTACAGACGATCGCCCTGTTTCAATGGGAAAAAGCTGGGTGGTGGTTGATTTTAGTAGCGGGCTGCCGATTGGGAGATTGTTTAACGGATATAACCTGTCTAACCTTCAGTTCCAGCATAACCCCTTATGGCATCATCGCATTTTCAGCTGCTGGCCTTGGCAATGTGATCATTGGCGTCTATTTTATCCAACGTTATCTCAAGCTTGAGGGCCGGAGGCAGTGAACAAAGTGGGGTCACATCCTAATGTTAGTGAGCCTTAGAATGGAGCTTCTCAAATCTAGATCAACTCACCATAGTCAATCTGGTATTCCCTCAAATTTCCAGTTATTCTACTTTCAATCTGAGGAATTATCTGGGCTACAATTTCACAATCACCTTCCTGTGTTGGCTCACCAGATCCAATATCGCTATGTCACCTGCAACTGCACAGATGACTTTTGCTTGGCAAGCGGCTTAAGTAAGCTTCACTTAAAGTGGTAGGGTAGGGTTTCAATACAATAAAACGGCAATTTGCCTGTATAGGTAGATACAAGGCGGTATCCTGATCTAGAAGTGTTTACCTTGAAAAAAACACCCGCACAATTCCAACCTTTTCGCAAAATTGTTGTCTCTTAATCACAACACATGGAAGCAAAGGTAAATCAAGCTCATTCTGCACTGATCGAAAAATGTCGAGACGGCGATATTAATGCTCACTATGAGCTCTATCAGCTATACTCAAAAGCTATGTATAATGTATCCACCAGAATTATGAGCAACCACGAGGACGCACAGGATGTATTGCAAGACGCATTCCTAGATGCTTTCAAGAGCCTCAATAAGTTCCGTGGTGATTCATCATTTGGTTCTTGGCTTAAACGGATTGTAGTAAATAAATCTATCAATGCCTTAAAAAAGAAAAACAAAAACGGAGAAGTACGTTTCGACGATTTTCATGTCAGTGTCGTGGAAAGTAACGGGGTTCATTCAGAAGAAGAATTGGATTATCAGCCAGAGATGATTCAAACAGCAATAAATCGATTACCAGAGGGATGTCGTGTAGTATTTACCCTCTATTACCTGGAAGGATATAAGCACAAAGAAATTGCAAAGACGCTAAATGTCTCTGTTTCAACCTCTAAGTCTCAGCTAAACAGGGCAAAAAAACTCCTCCAGAAAACGCTAAAAACGCAATTGATATGAGCGACAAATGGACAAAATACTTTGACAAGAATAGAGAGGCTATGGATACCAATAGTCCACCTCCGGACGTATGGAATAATATCGAGCGCGCCCTGAAAGGGGAGGAGAAGAAGCGCATTGTGTTTCCCTGGTTCAGGATGGCCGCTTCCGTAATAATGATAGCGGCCGTTACCTGGATCATCTCCTTGCAGTTTTTCAAGGATTCGGCAACTTTAAATAACCAAGCTATGGTATTACCTGGCGAAAATGGCGGTGAATCCACAGAGATTCCTTTGGCGAATGACGCACTACAAGAAAATAGGCACGCAGATTCATCCTGCATTGAAGAGGTTGTGGGAGCCATAGTTGACACTTCAATGGGCATAGTCTTAGTTGATTCCATTGAAGCTGATAGTCTTGTCGTTGTATTGGGTGATATTCAATTATCATTCAGCAACTCTCCAGTGATTACAAATGGAGCTACTTCACCTTACCTGTACAACTGGCAGGATGGTAATGGCAATAAAGCGGGTACGCTTGGCTTGACTGGAGGGACTTATATTAGTAGCAATCATCTGACCCAGTCCGAATGGGATTTGGACATGGACGGCTATAGCTCGAAAGGGAAAAGACAAGGAGCACAAAAGTATCACTATGAGAATGGTCAGTTGATGATCCAGGGTAACTGGTCTTCCGGAAAAGAGTCTGGAATTATCACCGAATGGTCTGAGGACGGTTCTAGAAAGTCTAACGAGAATTTTAAAGGCGCTGTAGGAGATTATAGCCCGGAAACTTACGAGGGAATTGTCGAAAACGAGTTTAAGGATGCCTTCAAAATACCACTGTCTACATTTTCAATTGATGTTGATGCCGCCTCTTATAGCAATGTAAGGCGCTATATTAATGATCATCAGAAGCCACCGGCGAATGCTGTGAAAGTAGAAGAGATGATCAACTATTTTCAATACGACTACCCACAGCCCCCAGAAGAAGGGGCACATCCTTTCTCAATAAATACGGAAATCGGAGTATGCCCTTGGAACAAAGCACATCACCTGGTGCAGATAGGACTGCAAGGGAGAAAGGTACACAAAGAAGACCTTCCCAATAGCAATCTGGTTTTCTTAATAGACGTGTCAGGTTCAATGAACAGCAGCGACAAATTGGAGCTATTAAAGAATGCGTTCAAGTTGTTGGTAAGAGAGGTTCGTGAAAATGATATGGTAAGCATTGTGGTGTACGCTGGGGCAGCGGGAGTTGTTTTGGAACCAACATCGGGCGCTAATAAAGACAGGATCTTGGACGCTTTGATGAATTTGCAGTCGGGTGGTTCTACAGCTGGAGGGGAGGGAATTGAGCTTGCCTATAAGATGGCTGAGGAGAACCTGATGAAAAATGGAAACAATCGCGTCATTCTGGCCACCGATGGTGATTTTAATGTCGGCCTTTCGGATGACGATGGCTTGGTAAAACTGATTGAGGAAAAGCGGAAATCAGGAATATTCCTGACTGTACTGGGTTTTGGCAGGGGAAATTACCAAGACGCCAAAATGGAAAAACTGGCTGATAATGGAAATGGGAACCATGCATACATAGATGGCCTTATGGAAGCTCAAAAAGTGTTTGTAAATGAAATGGGGGCTACCTTGCTTACCATCGCTAAAGATGTGAAGATTCAGGTGGAATTCAATCCCGCCGAAGTGAAAGCCTACCGGTTGGTGGGGTATGAGAACCGCTTGCTTGCAAACAGAGACTTCGCCAATGACGCAAAGGATGCTGGTGAAATGGGTGCGGGACATTCAGTTACCGCCCTGTACGAAATCATCCTGGCAGATGGGTCAAAGGATGGGATTCCATTGAAATATCAAAAAACCACACCCATCCAACCAGGCGAATATAAGGATGAAATGATGACCGTAAAATTGCGCTACAAAGAGCCAAACGGGAGTAAAAGCAAATTAATAACACATGTTATAAAGGGTGGGGACTATGATCAGCCAAGCAATGAATTTCAATTTGCCTCATCCGTCGCGGAATTTGCAATGTTACTCAGGGGTTCCAAATTCAAAGGAACAGCCAACTATGAAAGTATTCTTGAGCGTGCTATTGGCTCCAAAGGTGGGGATGAGTTTGGTTATCGTGCTGAGTTTATCAAATTGGTTAAAACCGCTTCAATTCGAAATTATCATAATTAATCATTTTCTGGCAAATGCAAATAGCGTGTGTCAAGTTGATAATTCTCCTTTCTATGGGTCGCTAACAACATAAGCCAGCCTGACATAATCTGTCTAGATACCAGTCCTATAATGTACCGTGTAACGTTTTGTAGGCATGCTTTAACCTACCACTTTAATAGGAGGGAGGTCACGATACCTGATCAGTCGCATATTTGTGTTCTTCTATATGTGCAAGAATCTTAGGCAACTCATCCGCTAATAACGCTTTTAACGGTTGATAAGGAGTTCCATCAAAATACCTTGCTTTTGTACCAGGCCCCTCAGGACTGCCATGGTCCGCCTGTATGGATTTACGCCATTTCTCTGCGTGGTCCTGCCATTCCTGTTGGTCTACCAACTCAGGCGCGGTAAACCATACATTCCAGGTCAGCACATTGCCATTCTTCAGCATATTACCTGATGCAAGGTTAAAGAGATCAAGGACAAATTGGTTAAACTTATCTACCTGTGCACTGCCTGTCTTCTTAATAGGGCCGATTGCTACACCTAAATGTCCCACCGTCCATGCTATTTCTTGATGCTTAGCAAAATCAGGAATTGGAAAGTCAGTGCTTTGGCCAGTCGTCAATGGGAAAATGAGTTGATCATCAGGGCTGCCTGGCTTGTGGGTAGTGATTTCGATCGCGTGTGCCTTGTCCCAGGGAAAGGGCCGATTGTGCTTTTCTAAATTTTTTGAAAA
>JAESRW010000068.1 GCA_016764395.1 Flavobacteriales bacterium | reverse complement strand
TCGTAGGCGTTGGTCATGCTGCGATCCTCATCGCAAAGCAGTGGGTACTTGACCGGACCAATGCCACCTTGGTCGATGGCGGTTTCGCGCCACTTGGCGTGAGATTCTGCGTCGTCAATGGAAACACCCAAAACTTGGGCGCCGCGCTTATTGAACTCATCCATACGATGGTCAAAAGCGATCAGTTCCGACGGTCAGACGAAAGTGAAATCCTTAGGGTAAAAGAAGAGGACGACGTGCTGGCCCTTGTAATCAGACAAGGAAACCTGCTTAGTCGAGCCGTCTTCCATGACCGCGGTTGCCGTGAAATCGGGCGCGGTTTTGTTGGCGAGGACAGACATGGTTATGTTTACGGGGATGGGCCGGAGCCCGATGGATAGCATTCTAGGTGCGTGGCGAGATTTCTCAATTTCAGGACAAAAGAGTATGGATTAGAATGTAGAAATGTCGCTCTCGATGCTTCTACTCCTCGCATTAGCCCCGCAAACCGTGGGGCCGTCCGCGCAATCCCCAACAGACCCTTTTGCCGATGTCCCCTTATTAGAAGCCATCGAAGAAACGTGGAAGCCATGGATGGACCATTTGCAGCCCACCGCTGGAGAGTCTGCTTTTGCCAAGATTGCGTGGCATCCAACCCTTGCCGAGGGCATTCTCGCCGCCAATCAGGCGCAACGGCCCTTACTGCTTTGGGTGATGAATGGGCATCCGCTTGGGTGCACCTGAAACAATGGAGTCGCGGGCCGTGCGTCCGTCTTTTCAAGCCCGAAAATACTCTAGGCGATGGAATCCTTCGTTCCAGCAGCCGACGAAGTTTGGCGATTACAGCGTGGTGGCGATGAAGAGTGTTTGTTTTTCCAACGCGCGGTGAATGGCGGCAAAGTGATTACCGATAACAGAACGAGGCAAGGGATATACGTCATGTCGCCTTCCGGGAAAACTTTGGCGAGAGTTAACAGTTTGGATGCGGAAAAGTAGCTAAAACCGGGGATAAGGAGGCGCTGAAGATATTAAACATATACACACAAGTGAAAGAGGCGCTTGAGGCTGGCAAATCTGCACGGACGGTCTCGGTGGATGAAAAGGATCAGCATTACATCAATGAGCTAATGCTGCTTACGGCCAAGCCGATCTTGTACCTGTGCAACGTGGATGAAGCATCTGCAAAGGATGGAAACGCGAATGTGGAATCCATTAAAGAGGCAGTTAAAGATGAGGACGCTGAAGTATTGGTGATCGCTGCAGGCATAGAGGCAGAAATCACAATGTTGGATACTCAGGAGGACAGACTGGAGTTTCTTGCGGAAATGGGCCTGAAAGAACCTGGGGTAAATAAACTGATCAGATCGGCGTACCGCCTGCTGAACTTGCAGACCTATTTTACAGCGGGTGTAAAAGAGGTTCGGGCCTGGACAATCACAAAGGGCATGAGTGCACCCCAGGCGGCTGGCGTCATTCATACCGATTTTGAAAAAGGGTTCATTCGTGCGGAGGTGATTAAGTACGATGATTTCGTTGAGCTGCGCTCCGAGAGTGCTTGCCGGGATGCTGGAAAGCTAGGGGTAGAGGGAAAGGACTATGTCCTTGATGATGGGGACATCATGCACTTCCGCTTTAACGTGTGATGCATCAGAACAATTGGAATTTAGCGTGTTGCCAGACAGCTAAAAGCCCTGTGGGTGCACCATAGTGGCGCAACCATAATGTATTGAAAGTCAGCGATGTGGTCATATGGTCGCGTTACAAAACAATTCAAAGCCCCGTAGAGGTGCCATATTAATAACACAATCAAAGGGTCTGCAAATCAAGCTCCATGGGAGCGGAATAATATCGCAATTCAGGCAAAGGGGAATTTGCTAATGGAGAATGCAATCATCAAAACCTATTTGAATTTTACGGTTAGAATATGCCGCCCCTATGGGGCTCTGACCTGTACAAATGCTTCGAGTTATTAGGATGTCGCCACTACCGGGCTTTGACCTGTACAAATGCTTCGAGTTATTAGGATGTCGCCACTACGGGACTCTGACCTGTACAAATGTTTCGAGTTATTAGGATGTCGCCACTACGGGGCTTTGACCTGTACAAATGCTTCGAGTTATTAGGATGTCGCCACTACGGGACTCTGACCTGTACAAATGTTTCGAGCAATTAGGCTGCCGCCCTGACGGGGCTCTGGCGTATACAAATGCTTCGAGCTATTGTGATGTCGCTCCTATGGGGCTGATACGCCTATGGGCGGTAACATATGAAAACGGTTAACCCTATTAACATACGGCCTCTAGGAGCCTCTTTCCGTAAAAGTTCTTACCCATTACATATGGATACATTGTATGCGTTGGTTTTAATACATAGTTAGCCAGCGTAATAGCTGGGTAATCGCGTTACGAACCAGCTCAAAGCCCTGTAGTGGCGCCATATTAAAAGCACAATCAAAGGGTCTACAAATCAAGCTCCATAGGAGCGAAATATTATCATAGTTCGAGCAAATGCGCATAAGCTAAAGGAGAATCCAATTGTCAATAGCTGTTAAATTTTCCTAAATGGAAAATATGTATATTCGAAAGTTGTATCCTAATGCGCAATGAGTCAGGAAGATAGGTGGATGGAGCGTTGCAAAATAGCTCATAGCCTCGTAGGGGCGCCATATTAACAAAAACACAATCAAAGGATCTACAAATGGAGCTCCATCAGAGTGAAACATCTACAGCATTATGGCAAATACCTACACCCAAATCTACATACAAACCGTATTTGCCGTAAAAGGCCGAAAGAACCTCATTTCGAAAGAATGGAACGATGAGCTTTACAAATACATAGCGGGCATTGTACGTGAAAACAAACAGAAGCTCTACATTGTCAACGGAATGCCGGATCATATTCATATTTTGTTGAGCCTGTCACCAACTATTAATATATCTGATTTAGTCCGTGATATTAAGGCGGGTTCGTCAGGTTGGATCAATAAGCGCAACTTTGTAARGGAGAAATTCCGCTGGCAAGAAGGGTTTGGTGCCTTTTCTTATGGGAATTCACAATTGTCGAGGGTAGTCAATTATATCAAAAATCAAGAGCAACACCATAAGGCAAAGACATTTCGAGAGGAGTACATGCAATTTCTTGAAAAATTTAATGTTGAATACGATAATCAATATTTGTTTGAATTTTATGAGTAGAATGTGGCGTCTCTACAGGGCGGAAGCATATGAAAACGCTTAGCGCTTATAGGATGTAATCCCTTCGGAACCATATCCTTTATAATTTTAACAAATCAAAGATCAATAGACCAACTGTATTGGATTAATGGTTGATAAATCAGAAGTATGGGGATCCAGCGTGTTGAAAAACTGTTGAAAACTCTCCTGATAACAATAGGGTTCAGTACTGATATTATATAATTTTGAGAACTGTCGGTATGCGCACCTGATAGATCAATTTCGTTCAAACGAAGAAATGGCAGATAATTATTCAGAAGATGATATAAAATCCCTGGATTGGAAGGAACACATTAGGTTCCGGCCAGGGATGTACATTGGGAAACTTGGGGATGGTTCGTCCCAGGACGATGGAATTTACGTGTTGCTTAAGGAAGTGATCGATAACTGTATCGACGAACATGTAATGGGAAATGGAAGGACGATCGACCTCAGCATCAAGGATAAAGTTGTAAGCGTAAGAGACTATGGCCGTGGAATTCCACTCGGCAAAGTGAATGACTGTGTGTCCATCATTAATACGGGAGCCAAATACGATACCAAGGCATTTAAAAAGTCCGTTGGATTAAATGGGGTAGGTACCAAAGCAGTAAATGCTTTATCCGMAGCWTTTGTGGTTCAGTCGGTTAGAGACGAAAAGATTAAGGTTTCAGAATTTGAAAGGGGGGAACTCGTTAAGGATGCCCGCATTGTCAAAACKCCTAAGCGTAAGGGTACCAAGATTGTTTTTACACCAGACGAAACGATCTTTGGAAAGTATCATTACATCAATGAATACATTGAGGCAATGCTCTGGAATTACGCCTACCTCAACCCTGGGTTAACGATCAATTACAACGATAAAAAGTTTCATTCAGAAAAAGGATTACTCGATCTGCTCAATCATAATTTGAGCGGTGAAATTCTTTATCCAATCATCCATGTTAAAGGAGAGGATATTGAAGTGGCGATGACCCACGGCTCGTCTTACGGTGAGGAATACTATTCCTTCGTCAATGGACAGCATACCACCCAGGGAGGTACGCACCAAGGTGCCTTCCGAGAAGCAGTGGTTAAGACGATCAGAGAATTTTATGGAAAGGATTATGAAGCGGTGGATATCCGCTCCTCCATTGTGGCTGCAATTTCGGTAAGGGTCATTGAGCCTGTCTTTGAATCACAAACTAAAACCAAGCTGGGTTCCAATGAAATTGAGCCTGGTGGCCAGTCTATGCGGGCCTTTATAGCTGACTTTCTTAAAACTGAGCTGGATAATTTCTTGCACAAGAATTCGGAGGTGGCCACAGCGCTTCAGACTAAGATTAACCGCTCTGAGAGAGAGCGTAAGGAAATGTCCGGCATCCGGAAACTTGCTCGTGATCGGGCGAAGAAAGCCAGCCTACACAACAAAAAACTCCGGGATTGTAAAGTGCATTACAATACTGACAAGGAGGAACGGTTGGATTCGACCATTTTTATAACAGAGGGAGACTCTGCTAGTGGCTCTATTACCAAGTCAAGGAACGTTGCTACGCAAGCGGTATTCAGCCTGAAAGGTAAGCCGCTGAATTCCTATGGCCTCACCAAAAAGATCGTTTATGAAAACGAAGAGTTTAACCTGCTTCAGTCGGCTTTGAATATTGAGGATGGGTTGGAAGGGCTTCGCTATCACAATATTGTCCTGGCAACAGATGCGGATGTTGACGGCATGCACATTCGACTCCTATTAATAACTTTCTTTTTGCAGTTTTTTCCTGATCTAGTTAAGAATGGCCACCTGTATATTCTGCAAACACCTCTTTTTCGGGTTAGGAACAAGAGAGAGACCATCTATTGTTATTCTCAAGACGAGAAGAGAAAGGCAATGGCAAAACTCAAAGGAAAACCGGAAATTACCCGTTTTAAGGGACTCGGTGAAATATCACCCAATGAATTCAAGCACTTTATTGGCAAGGATATTAGATTGGATCCAGTAATTGTAGGAAAAGAAGCATTACTCAGTGATATGCTGGCCTTTTACATGGGCAAGAATACACCGGATCGACAGGAGTTCATTATTGAGAATCTGGTAGTAGAGAAAGATATGGCCGATGGACAAGAGGAAGAGCCAGAAGAAGAGGTGATGGAAGAGATTGAAGGGGGAGAAGAAGTGATTAAAGAAAAGGCAGCGTAAACATTTTTGGAAGCGTTAATGTTGGATGACCAGAACATAGAGGACCCAGAGGAGGAATCAGGAGAAGAATTTGAGGATGATGCTCACACAGACAATGGTGAGGATGTTGAACATAGCTCAAATGAAGAGCCACATGATACGATTCATGTCAGTGGTATGTACAAGAACTGGTTTTTGGACTATGCTTCCTATGTTATTTTGGAGCGTGCGGTTCCCAGTGTTGAGGATGGATTAAAGCCCGTACAAAGAAGGATCCTGCACTCCCTCAGAGAACTGGACGACGGTCGATACCACAAAGTGGCCAACCTTATTGGCCATACCATGAAATACCATCCACATGGTGATGCCTCTATTGGAGATGCGCTTGTTGCCTTAGGACAAAAGGAGCTGCTCATTGATACACAAGGTAACTGGGGAAATATTCTAACGGGTGATAGGGCAGCAGCGCCAAGATATATCGAAGCACGCCTCACCAAGTTTGCCCTGGAGGTGGTCTTTAACCCGAAAACAACAGTTTGGCTGGCTTCCTATGACGGTAGATCCAAGGAGCCAGAAAACTTGCCTGTGAAATTTCCGCTTTTGTTGGCACAAGGTGTAGAAGGAATTGCGGTAGGTCTGGCCTGYAAAATGATGCCYCACAACTTCATTGAGCTGATAGATGCCAGTATCCAKGCGCTCAGAGGTAAAAAAGTAAATATCCTACCRGATTTCCCTACGGCTGGGATGGCRGATTTCTCTCTTTATAATGAGGGCYTACGKGGAGGYAAGATCCGGGTRCGTGGCAAAATTTCCCAGGTKGACAARAAGACWTTGGCAATTACAGAGATTCCYTTTGGCTCCACCACCAGCAGTCTCATTGACAGYATCATCAAAGCCAATGATAAGGGTAARATTAAAATCAAAAAGGTGGAAGACAATACTGCCGAATTTGTRGAGATTTTGATTCACCTACCYCCTGGCACWTCSCCRGATAAAACAATYGATGCMCTGTATGCATTCACRGATTGYGAAACCTCGATYTCACCKAACTCCTGTGTRATYCAGGATGACAAGCCCGTATTTMTTTCAGTCAATGAAATCCTGAARATRTCCGCWGCCCACACGCAGGAYTTATTGCARCAGGAATTGGAGATTCGTAAARCGGAATTAGAAAATCAATGGCATTACCTKTCTCTYGAGAAAATATTCATYGARAAYAGGATTTAYCGGGACATTGAAGAGTGCGAAACATGGGAGGCAGTGATTGCCGCGATTGACAWAGGRYTGAARCCCCATGTGAAAAAWCTAAAACTGCCTGTTACAGAGGAAGATATTGTTCGCTTAACGGAGATCAARATCAAGCGGATTTCGAAATTTGATTCTGAKAAAGCGGACGGCATCCTTAARCGAATCGAGGAGGAGCTGGAAGAGGTRAAACACCATCTWGCCAATATCGTGGACTATGCMGTGGATTAYTTCAAGGAACTCAAGAAGAAATATGGCAAAGGAAGAGAGCGAAAAACTGAAATCAAGTCCTTTGACACMATTGTAGCTTCAAAAGTTGCAGTYGCGAACGTTAAGCTCTATGTAAATAGGGAAGAGGGCTTTGCTGGTTATGCTATTCGMAARGATGAATTCGTATGTGATTGCTCTGACATTGATAATATTATTGTATTCCGGCGTGATGGAACAATGCTGGTCACTGGAATCACTGGAAAGGCCTTTGTCGGAAAGGATGTAGTACATATCGGTGTGTTCAAAAAGAATGATACCCGAACCATCTTCAATATGATTTATCAAGATGGTCCCCGAGGTAATGTGATGATGAAGCGCTTCGCRGTCACWTCGGTAACCCGTGATAARGAATACTCCCTRACCAAGGGAACGGAGGGGTCAAAAATGCTTTATTTTACAGCGAATCCSAACGGGGAATCGGAAGTCGTGCTCATTAACCTCAGGCCGAAACCAAAATTGAAAAAGACAAAAATTGAACTTGATTTTGGAGAGCTGGCTATTAAAGGACGGGCTGCAGGCGGAAATATCCTGACTAAAAACGCGGTATCTAAAATTATTCAAAAGGAGCGGGGTGTTTCAACCCTTGGTGCCCGAAAGATTTGGTTTGATGAGGCTGTTCAAAGACTAAATGTTGATGAAAGAGGAGACTTCCTGGGAGAGTTTTCCGGCGATGATAAGATACTCACGATCATGCAATCTGGCGAGTTTCAGTTGTATCCCTATAGTTTGTCCACGCATTTTGAGGAGGACATGATCCTCATTGAAAAGTGGAATCCGCACAAGGCTATTTCAGCAATCTACTATGATGGCACAAAGAAGGAATACTATGTGAAACGCTTTACACCTGATCTGGCAGGAAAGAAAGTCTTATTCATTTCAGAACATGAGGACTCCTTTTTAGAACGTGCCGTATTAGATAAATACCCCATTGTAGAGATGACCTTCGCCAAAGTGAAGGGAGGCACAGAAAAGGCCAATGAGCAGATCAATTTACATGAGTTTATTGCGATTAAAGGTGTGAAAGCCCTCGGTAATCGCCTTTCACCATTTAAGGTGAAGAACATTGAATTCTTGAATCCTCTGGAAGACGATACTGACTATGAGGCATTGGCAGCTGCATTGGCAGATGAACAGGGAGATTCAGCCGATGCATTGGGTAAGGAAGAAGCAGAGATGGTTGAAGAATCCGAATCTGTAACCGACACAAATGCGATCCAATTAGAGGATGACCTGGCCCATGGAGCGTCTACCAAGCCTTCGTCAGGATCGAAACAGAAAGCTGCATCAGGGGCGGAGCTTGACCAAGAGGCCAAGCCTCAGGCGGAAGAAAATGAAGAGAACCCTTCAGCTCCAAAGCCCAAATTCAAACGCAAGAGTAGCGAGAATGGTGACTCAGAGTCCCAGATAAAGTTGGATTTGTAATCTTAAATCCCCAATTTGCACACCCTTACCACGACTTTGTCCATCTTATGGATAAACATTCCTTGTCGTGATTTTTACATTTGTAGGAGTGTAGAGTCTTTAATTTACAAGCTAAAATTTAAGAGAATGAGAAGATATATACTGATTGGAGTACTGGTGTTGTTGGGTGGATTAGGGGAGTCAATGGCCCAATTGAATATGACTTTCCTCGGTGGAAAAAACTATACGAATGACGTAAGTGATATCTGGGGTTATGTGGATTCGCTCGGAAATGAATACGCTCTTGTTGGCGTACGGGATGGTATTTCCGTGGTCGATGTAACGGATCCGACCAATCCAACTGAAATATGGTGGTTCAATGGCCCTTCTACCGTATGGAGAGACTTAAAGGTTTGGAACAAGCATTGCTACGTTACCAATGAATCGAGTCAGGGGCTTTTTATTATAGACCTCAGTGGATTACCAGATGTAACTCCACCGGCTACCGCGAGCTATACAGGGACCAACTTCCCTTTTACTTCGGCCCATAATATCTTTATTGATGAGAATGGAGTGGCTTATATCCTTGGTGCGGATTATGGAAAAGGAGGCGCCATTATGTTGGATGTGGATACAGATCCTATGAACCCAACTGAGCTRGGTGTATTTGATACCTATTATTTACATGACGGAATGGCACAGGGAGATACCTTGTGGGGAGGAGCCATTAACAATGGTTTTTTTGTTGCCGTGGATGTCTCCAATAAAAACAATCCGGTTATCCTGGGTACGCAAAATACACCCAGYAACTTCACCCATAACTGTTGGATCTCTGACGATGGCAAGAACCTRTATACGACTGATGAGACCGGTGGAGCTTTCCTTGGTTCGTATGATGTTTCAGATATTGGAAATATAAAGGAGGTGGACCGYATTCAGTCAAATCCWGGATCRGGCACCGTGGTGCACAATACACACTTTATGAATGACTACATCATTACCTCGTACTACAGAGATGGTGTAACAGTTCACGACGTGACGCAGCCTGACAACATGATCGAAGTAGCCAATTATGACACGTATACCGCCGGGTCAGGTAATGGGTTTAATGGTGCCTGGGGTGTATACCCATGGCTTCCTTCAGGAAATGTTTTGGTGTCCAACATAGAGGATGGATTGACTGTTCATGGAATCACCTATATAAGGGGTTGTTACCTGGATGGGACCGTTACTGACGTATCAACGTCTAACCCGATCACGAATGCAACCGTTACTATACTGGGTACCGCTAAATCTGTTGCCAGTGATTTGACGGGTGGTTACAAATCAGGACTTGCAACTGCGAACACCTATAATGTTAGGTTCTCAGCACCGGGGTATCGTGCGGATACGCTATCGGCCGTATTGATGAATGGCGTGTTGGTTACCGTGGATGCGCAGCTACTCTCCCTTGTTTCCTATACGCAAGGAGGTAAGGTAACGGATGCAGGTACTGGAAACCCGCTTGGGAACACACAGGTGACCATATCTAATTCTGACTTCACATTTAATATAACCACTGATGGAGCGGGTAATTTCAGTATTCCTTCGTTTTTCGCGGGTACTTATGATGTTACCGTCGGGCAATGGGGGTACATAACTGATTGTTCCAATGCGCTTTCAATCAATCAGTCAACTGGTAATTTGGTCTATGCACTCAACCTTGGGTATTATGACGATTTTAGTTTCGATTTCGGCTGGACAGTATCTGGCACAGCGGCGACTGGTAACTGGGAGCTGGGTGAACCGTTAGGGACACAGTTTAATGGCGGTTCAGCCAATCCGGAGGTTGATGTACAGGGCGATTGCTCTGATCAAGCTTATGTAACGGGTAACACCGGACAAGGAGCTGGAGACGACGACGTAGATGATGGTATGACCCGTCTGGAATCACCAAACTTTGATCTGACAACCTTTGCAGACCCATATGTTGAATATTTTCAGTGGTTTTTTAATGCTGGCGGAGGGTCGCCAGGTAACGACACCTTAAAAATATCCATAAGTGATGGAACAACCACTGTTATTTTAGAAGAAGTTACAGCACCTATAAATCAGGCTTCGTGGGTTTTGAGTAAGTTTAAAATTACGGACTTTGTGCCACTTTCCGCTACGATGAAGCTGATCATTGAAACGGGTGATGATGCTGGAAATGGACATTTGGTAGAAGCTGGACTTGATGCGTTTAGGGTATTTGATTCTGTATTGGTATCCACACCTGAGATTGCAAGCAATGTGAAGGCCTTCTCTGCATATCCAAATCCATTTTCTGCTGCTTTGGAGATAGCATATGAGCTAAGCCAGGAGCAGATGGCGGATGCTGTGCTTGAAGTACGTGATATAACAGGAAGAACCATCGTGTCAAGGCGCTTAGAATCATTCAAAGGAGTGGTTTCTATTGATGAGCAGCTAAGTAAGGGCATCTACACAGTAACCCTTATCAGTAGGGGAGAGGTTTTGAAGACTTTGAAGGTGGTGAAGGCCTAGATATTTGTCGGCGATCACCCAGTCAAAGTAAATGCACAAAGTCTTACCTTGCGTTGAGCATGTTGAGAATGCCTCAATGATGTTTGGGCTTCTGGTTATAACGGAGCAGTAGCCAAGCGACTATTTTGGCCTATTTCCATACCATTGGAAGTTTTACCATCCTATCAGGCTATCCTTAGAGCAAGATCAACTACACCTGAGTATGGGAATATAATGTATTTCAGAGGCAGTAATTGAAATGTTTTGGCGTTCGAACGGTATTGAAGAATTGATATGCGGCTCGAATTTACACCTGCACCCCAATCACACAAATGTCGTCGATCTGTTCGGAATCTTGTTTCCAGTCTTCAATGCTAATATTAATGCTGTTTCCCTGGTTTTCAATGGCCGTTGTTTGAATGGCGTCCAGGAATTTCAACACTCGTTTCGGGCCGAATTTCTTATTTCTTGGCCCACCAAACTGATCTTGCCAGCCATCGCTAC
>JAESRW010000067.1 GCA_016764395.1 Flavobacteriales bacterium | reverse complement strand
CGCTCATTTGTCCCTTTTTGTACACCAATGCTTTCTGTTTTTTTGGAGGAAGAGCTGCTTCTGAACGGATTCTAAGCTCTTTTCTCTCCTAATATCGAAAAACAGAAAATATTGCTCATTTTCAATATCTTAGTTGGGGTTAATACACAGACTCCCGTTGGCGGTAATTAAACTATCATGAATAAACGATCCTTTATCAAAACACTATTATTGATTTCGATTCCCTTAACGATGTTTCCTGGTAGAGTAGTGGATCTAGTTTCAAATGCTGGAAGTAACTTTAAAAAGATATACTCCAACAGCAAACTAAAGAAGGAGTTTTTTAAATTTCTAAAGAATGTGTTCAACCTATTTCCTGAAGATGATTTTCATGAACTTATATCAGAAATCACAAAACAAAAAAGTAGTGACAAGGAGATATACCTGGAGGCGCAACCCAAGTTAGAAAAGATCACTCCTTTCTTTTCCATTTTCAGTCACCAATTACCTTCGCTTATGAAGCAAAAAGATGAGATGGCAAAACAAACAGTTGAATTGTTGGGGGAAGGTTCTGATTTTGATGGATATCTGGAAATAGGTTCTTCTGGCAGATATCTGGATTATCTTGAGGAGAGCGTTAACATAAAAGGCGAGAGATATTATGCAGACGGTAAAGAGCCTGGTTATAAGATCACTGAAATGGTTGACAGAGGACAAATTGGTATTGGAGCAAAATACATACCCATGGCGGATTACCGCACCCAATACTCAAGTATTATCTCAAACGAGAGTCTTGATTTGGTTACCGTTTATATTGGTTTTCATCACTGTCCACTTGACCTGAGAATTCCCTTTATTTCTTCGATCCGTGATACCTTGAGAAAAGGCGGGAAATTAATATTAAGAGACCATGATTGTAAAACAGATGATCAGAAGACTTTAGTGGCCCTTGCTCATGATGTTTTTAACATGGGAACCAATCAAACTTGGGAGTACAACAACAATGAATTGCGCAACTTTTACGCATTGGATTTCATTTGCAAATTTGTTGAAAAAATTGGGTTTAAGTATGACAATAGAACGCTGTTTCAAGAGGGAGATCCAACGAATAATGCGTTGATGCTGTTCACCAAAATTTAAATTGTACACCTCCTCTTCATGAAAAAAGTAAAGAGCATCATTCTATTCCTTTTGTCAAAATTGAAGGTGGTTTTTGAATTAATATTCAGACTATTAAGAACGAGCTTTCATTTTATCAACAGTAAAAAGAGGTATGCGGTCCCTTTTTACAGTTTTATAGCCTATGTACTGCTTGTTATTTTCCTTATCAAAATATCCGGAGACGCATCGTTTGATAAAGTCTTGTCGGATAAAAGGATTAATGATGTAACCACCATTAATCCCATTCAAGTAAACCAAATCATTCTACCACATACAATTGATGAGATAGTTCAAGCGATTAATTCTACCACTGGCCCCATTTCTATAGGAGGTGGAAAGTTTAGCATGGGAGGGCAAACKGCTTATGAAAACAGCCTCCATATTGACATGAGAGCATTCAATAAGATTGTTGATTTAGATACCCTAAACAAGCAAATAACKGTACARCCYGGTATTGTGTGGAGGGATTTRCAAACCGCTATTGATCCTTATGATCTKTCTGTAAAAATTATGCAGACCTAYGCCAACTTCACYGTWGGCGGTTCYATWTCTGTCAATTGTCATGGCAGATACATAGGGCACGGRCCYATAATATCTTCCGTTTTAARATTAAAAATAGTAACCGCTTCCGGTGAGGTYATTACKGCYAGCAGGTCAGAAAACCCAGATGTTTTTAAAGCAGCAGTTGGAGGATATGGAGGTATTGGAGTGATCGCTGAAGCTACCYTACAATTGGTKGATAATGTGAAAGTGGARCGTCAWACAAAAGTGATGCAGGTTGAAGAATACGAGGAATTCTTCAACAGCAACATTAGAAATGACGAAGAGGTCGTCTTTCAAAATGGTGACTTATACCCTCCTGATTTTGATAAAATAATCAATGTGTCATGGACAAAAACCAATAAAGAATTAACACAAACGGCACGCATTACACCGGCGGATGAAAATTACTGGATTGAGCCAATTCTTATAGAAGTGGTATCACAAGGGCATTTTGGAAAGTGGATTCGAAGAAAAATAGTCGACCCAATTATGTATCGTTCTGAAATCGTCTCCTGGAGAAACAACGAGGCTAGTTATAATTTGCAAGAACTCGAACCCAAATCCAGGACTAAATATACCTACGTTTTGCAGGAGTATTTTATACCTGTAAATAACATACTGTCCTTTATACCAAAAATGAAGGCGATATATGATAAATATGATGTGAATGTCTTTAACGTCTCATTGAGACATGCATTTCCTGATCATGAATCATTTCTTTCATGGGCACATGAAGAAGTTTTCGCTTTTGTCATTTACTACAAACAAGGAACTGACGAGGAATCAAAGGCACTTGTAAAACAATGGACCGTTGAGATGACCGATGCAATACTCAGCGAAAAAGGAACGTGGTACTTACCCTATCAACCGCATGCCACGGTGGCTCAATTTGAGAGAGGATATCCAGGTTTCCAAAAGTACTTTGATGTAAAACACGAAATCGATTCACTACATCGATTTACCAATAAACTTTTGGATAAATACAATCCTTATTTAGAAACCAAAATAGAGAAGGAAAGAGCGACTATCAACGGTTATTTCAGGGCTGAAGAGCAAACCGTTCTAACAGTTCCTGAATGGTATTTAGTATTTAACCCAAAAGAATATGCAGACTTTTTGGAAGAAGGTAACAATCCATCAGATTTTCCATTTTATGCATCTCTTGATGAATATTGGAAAATTTATGACCGTTCTATTAAACTGGTTTCCGAAGCTTATCCTATCAATGAAGAGTACAACACCATGCTTCAAGTCATTGGGGTAAGTATAACTATGGAATATGCTGCGAAGATAATTTATGAAAACACGGTCGGAAAATTATTCGGATGGTTTGCTAATGAGAACATATCTGATGAAGAAAAAACCATCATAAAAGCACAACGAGCATACAGTGACTTCATATACCACACGGCTTGGTACGAGTTTAAATTTACACCCTGGATCAACAAAGTGTGGGCTGTTTCCGATTCATCAGGTGGTAGCTGGCTACGTAAATGGGAACGCTCAATCCTTTTTACTGTGGAATTTGCTTTTAAGGCAGGTTACGCGCAGCTAATTGAACTTGCTGCAAAGGGCAGCTATGAAGATCCTGTCACAGATATTTATTTGTTGGTTTCAAGTGACGAGCCCATACAGGCAACTCAAGACATAAAGATCATAAAAGAACAGGATGAGAAGAAGATTATAGGGATAACTAGATGGGGCGCATTCACAAAAACATTACTTCAGCTCTGCGACAGGAACATTGAAATACATGAAATAGGGGGCAATGATGAAATTGCTGTTTCTGTTTTACAGGATAAATCTCAAAATGTCAATTTCAATAACATAGAAATGTTGTTTGAATCACAAGTTGTCACAAATAATGATGTCAAGAGAATCATTTATTTACTTCCTGTAAATAGGTTGTTACCCTTCCTGAAATATGCCAAAAATCGCAATATAGAAGTTGAACACATTTATGATTATTAAAACTAAAGCCAATCATGTAAACGTCTCCGCCGGTAAAAACTGACGAGGTGCGCCTCTCAACTGAGCGCAGCGGAATCATGAGACACCTTTAAAATCAAAACCAAATCGAAAAAACCACCAAGCCCTTCGGTTCCCTTTAGTGCCGTTCAGGGTAAGCTGCTCAGGATTAACCAAGTGTGGTCGTATAAGACGGTTTCCGCCTGAGGCGGACAGGCTACCAAGCATGCCATAACTGCTCATAGAATTCATAGTAAGATAGATGTCCTCTCCGGTTAATGCGTTTGACTATGATAGTGGTATGCAATATCGGGCTGCATGCCACTGACCACCCACCCATAAGGGTGTTTGACCACGCATAAGCCTAACCCTTAGAAATGCCCAGCCGCAGGAGGTTTTTCCTCTGTAGGATAGGCTTCTTCCAGTGCTGCCTAATACTAGACTTGCAACAAAAAAGTGGACGGTTGGGTGAGAAGAAAGCCGCTTCATCCGTTGACTGAATTTAATACCCTCCCTAGCTTGTAAGGCAGACAAATGAAATAGGATTCAAACTATGTTTTGAAAGGTGCTGTAACGGAAATACCGAATTAGATCTAAATCTAAAAGACATGACTAGATAATATTTTAGAGAGCAAGAGGCTTTCATCATTTTAGCCTATACTGGGAGCTATTCGAGTTGGCTAAATGGTAAGTTAAGAAACGACCTAGCTAAATGCAGATTGCCACAAGAAGTGAGAAGGATTTCCTTTGTATAAACAGGAAATCCTCAGCAATTCGAGTCCCAACACTAGATTAGAACCAAGTCTTGGTTAGGCGGATGATATGCCAAACTAGAAGCTGTAGCTATCTTAAGTCGTGCATCTTCATCTTCACTTAAGGCTGCCATATCGCTATTAACTTCAGCGTGCTCTATTTGATTAGGTGGTATTGGTTTATGAACAACCTTATATCCCAATTCATTAGGGGTCCTTGCAAGCAGAACGCATGAGGAAAACCGATTTCCCTGGTTAAACCTTTTAATGCTCTTCTCCTTAAACGATGTGACCGACACAGATACCCCCTCCTCCAGTTGTTCATTTATGAGTCTGGGGCAAAACGCCTCTTCGTCAATTGTTCCATCTTTGCGCACCCAATCATGCACCAGTCTTCTTCGTAATTCTTCAGATGGTTTAATCTTTATTATCTTCGATTCAACTGTCCCTTTGGTCATGCTTGTTTCTCTTCAGTCAGCCAACTAAGGCAAGTTTTCTCATTTTTAGCATTGAGTTTTCCCTTATTAATAACCGAATTATCTTCAATCATACTAAACGTTGCACCAAGGTGGTCATGAAATCTGAATTTAACTCTTCTTCCTCCTTTATCCACTTCCATGGCAATTCCTGACTGTCTGGTTGGAGACACATGGTTAACCCTAAGACCAATTTCATAGATATGATCAACATATTCGCAAGCCTTGGCAATTGATGCTCTTGAGATAACCTCCGCTCCGTATGTATCCCAGTTAGGGTTCAAAATATAATATTGTAAAATTTTGTTTTTATACATTTCAGCAGACATTAATCTGCGGTTTTTATCTATTTTACTATGAATAAGGACTCTCTTCGTTGGATCATCCCGCATACTTCGCTCAACCATACCGGTGTGAATGAAAAGAGTTTTCATCGTCTCCCGAATTCCTGAATCCAGGTATTGGTTCCCTGGAAAGTAATAATACGCTCCGTGATTGACCAGAGAACTTTCGACTTTCGTTCTGTAATTCCATTGCATTTCCTTTGCCAAGCAATAATGTTCCGGTGGGCCGTGAGTGTCATGATCTAAGTATATTGCCGTGGCATCTCGATATTCTTTTCTTCGTGAAAAATTTAATGAGCCTTCCTCTTTCACGAATTCTGGCTCTGTAGAATCAAATTGCACCTCTCCTTCAGGCGTATGTGCATCCAGCATGTCCTGCATATAAAACATTGTTCCTATTTATCTTTAGGGTAGATTTTGTCGTGTTGCTCCAACAGTTCATTCATTTCATCTCGAATGTTTATTAACGAAAAGTAATCAAGATAGATACCAAACTCGAATTCTCGAGCAACTCCGTCAAGGGAATCATCTCCTTGCCTGACTATCTTACCTAACGATTTCGTTTTTCGATTAATTTCTTGTTCGATGGATTTTGGAAGTGTCGGTCTTTCCGCGAAGAATTGGAAACTAAAATCCAATCGAGGTGTTATATTCCCATTGCAACCGTCTACATGAATCTGTCTATAATTAGGGTTCTTTACATTATGAATAAGAATCGTAGGTTTCGCTTTCTTTTTAGCAGTTGCCATGCTCAAACGGTTTTAGAAGAATTGATACTTATGTTTTCAAATATCTCCGCAAAGAAATTGAAGAATAACACTATGATTAGTTAGATCAAATTTAGTCACCACAAACTAATATCCAAATTCTTTCCACCCACTTAAATGAAGGTCTTATGCCTGTCATGATTAACTTTTCCACAATTTTCTCTAGACAAATTAAAGATTATCAGATAGCACCCTGTTCATAGCATTCGAACTTGCTAACAACAACTTGTTAACTGCGTCGATTAATGAAATATTGAAAAGACGTTTTATCTCTTATTCATCTTTAAAGAAGATAACGCGTTATCAAAGGAATATTGCACCGCCAATTACTAACTGAGAGGCTACTAATTTCACAAGTGATATACCTGACCGTTATATAGCAATATTGAATTCACGTCTTTTTCTAGAAAGTTCGATAATTCGGCCTTTAAGCCCACTAAAGCGGACTTTGGATCAATTTCTGACCCTTGTCCGCTTTTTGTTTTGGCCAAATTGCCTAACCAAAAGGATACTAAACGAAGTAAAGTGTTGACTCGATCGGTTCGATACGTGTCCTTGGCTATTCCGGCTCTAACAGTGCCACCCATTTCGGATTATCAGTGCCAATGATTTCAGTTCAAACAGTGCCAGCAGCCGCTAACGAGGTAATCCGAACTAAAGAAAACAGCTAACCACCAGGATTTACTGAATTAAAACTTTGGCGTGAGTCTTCCCCGTTCCCGTTTTTATTTCCAAAATGTATAATCCTCCAGTCAAATCTTCATCTACAGAGAACCTGGACCGGTGTAATCCCGGGTTTTGTCTTCCTATGGAAGTGCGAAAAATTTCCCTTCCATCTAGCGCGAATAAGCTAACCTGAACTTCTTGCGCCTGCTCCATATAGTAATGAACAGTGAAATGATCATCTATGGGGTTGGGATACACGCCTAGAATGACCGAAGCGTTTGATAAATCTTCTGACCCTACCACCTGGATACAAGAACGAATTCCTGCTGGAGCCTGTATCGCGGAGAGTAGTTCAGCGTTTGCTACAGAAACCGCCCCTCCAGAACTTAGGAAACCGTCCCCGTCATTTACAAAGAGTGACTGGGCGGGTAGGGCTGTAGAGTTGGACGAATCAAGGGTAACAACATAGTACCAATCTGCTTGCGTTCTGGTTTTATTGACATCCATTATGACATAGCCGTTTTCCGAAAGGTTCACATATTTAATATGCTCATTGGCTGCCAAGATAATAGGGGCGCCAGTAGTCAATTCGCTTGGGGAAGTAACACCAGGGGCCACAAACTCCACACCTAAGGAGCCCGCGCCTGTTGATGCATTGTAGTTGGAATCCGGGATGTCATTTGCCCATGAGGTATGGATGTCCCCTGTCAGAACCACGATATTTGAAATGTTATGGGTTGATATGGTATCAAATATCTTTCTTCTTTCAGCAGGGTATCCGTCCCATTGGTCTTCATTCACGGCAATACCTGCTATTTTTAAAGGAGCAATCATCACCTGCTGTGTAATGACCTTCCATTGCGCCTGGGAACTTTTTAACGCGTCCGTAAACCATTCGAACTGGTCAGCTCCGAGAAGCGTCCGTGATGGTGAATTCACCTGGGTGCCTGTTGTTCCCATTTGTTGATCCCGGCCGTGCAGGCGGGTGTCGAGGAAAAACAATTCACAGAGATCCCCGTATTGCACCTTCCGGAAAATTTCATCCTTGTGTAGGGGGTCACGGTACCTGAGCGGTAACCATTCATTGTAGGCCTGAATTGCAGCGCTTTTTCGGATGGGCCAGGGGCCTTCGGTGGCAGGGTCATGGTTCCCGGCACCATTTCTCCATGCATTATCGGCGGTTTCGTGATCGTCCCAAATCACCATAAAAGGATATTGCTGATGCAGATTTCGCAGGTCTTTATCCAGGTGATAGTGGGAGAACCGGGTTCGGTAATCAGCCAGTGAAATGATTTCATTAGCGGGTTCTGAAAGTCTCCCGGTTGCCGGGTTGAAACCATAGCCTCCCGACTCATACTCATAAATATAATCCCCTAAATGGATGACCGCATCTATATCATTGTGTTCAGTAATTGAGGCATAGGCATTGAAAAAACCGGATTCAAAACTGGCACAAGAAATCAGCGCAAAGCGCAAACTGTCTGCATCACCTTGTGGGGCCGTTTTGGTACGTCCCCGAACAGAGCATTTTCCCAAAGCAGAAAATTCATAGTAATAATAGCTGTCTGGTTGCAATCCCGTAACATCCACATGGACAGTATAGTCACGAGACGCATCGGTAATCATACTTCCGTTTTGCACGATTTGTGTCATACCTGTATCAGAAGCAAGTGACCAGCTGACCACTACAGCACCGGTAAAATTACTGTCAGGCGTAACACGGGTCCAAATAATCACCGCATCAGCGATAGGGTCTCCGGAGGCAACGCCATGGTAAAAAGGCTTGAGGGATGCATTGAGTTGTATCGAACTTGCCGTGCGAATGGGCGTTTTGGATTGGGAATAAGTAAAATTTGTGGTGCAGATGAACGTGCATACAATAAGGATTGCACCGAATACTTCTTTAAATCTCATAATCTTTTCTTAATACCAGAAGAACCTCTGGGTTGCTTTATGCTGTTCGTTATACAGGCGCACATTATAAATTCCTGAAGCGATATCTCCAACGGAAATCATGGCCGGTACATTACTGTTGAGGTGCATTTGGCGCTTTTCGATGATGCGCCCATAGTTGTCCACGATCTCCAAGGTAAAGAAAGCCCTGGTTGAACCGTCAGACGCACCTAAATTTATTCGGATGGCGTTTGACGCATAAACAGGAGCTACGGTGAGCGCGAGGTCCCTCTGTGTAAGGTCATTGACYGATAATAAACTACAAGGCATACTGATGAGTTCAAAGCTTCCGCTCATGGCWGTGTTMGMTCCCCCAATTCCTCCAGAWATAGCTGTGGAGGGCGTAGTKATATTGSTTATACAGTCAAAGTAAAAGAGNNNSWTAMKKCSGCCGCCGCCGCCACCGCCGNNNTTGCTGGCATCACTTCCATTTCCGGTAGAGASTTCTTCTGATCCGCCRCARGAACTCARGCCATTGGCACAGAATGTTCCCTGGCCCCCGTCACCRGAAATACCMCCATTYCCACCATTTGAATTTARAGTWCCGGTAACMGCTATGTACGATCCSGCATCYAAWAGGATTCCACCGCCAGATCCGCCACCGGCTCCACCACCACCGCCGGCACCRCAGGAATAGGTGGAYTCACCGCAATCGTTACAGGCGTCGCTACAACAATCTGGTGAACCGCCTCCATCAGATCCATTGCCACCTGCTTCACCGTTTTGCCCATTTACAGAGAGCGTACCGGGAATGAACATGGAGTCTGTTGCATTTAACAAGATCATGCCCCCTCCGGCACCTCCATTTCCACCTGGTACTGCAATCAAGAAAGATCTTCCACCCCCACCGGCTCCTGAACCACCGGATCCAATTTCAATATCATTACCCATAGAAGTACCGTACACGGATCCTCCGTTTCCACCGGTACCGCCTGCTCCCGCCAATACGCCAAAGGCCGAGGATACTAAAACATCAATGTTGGTGAAGACACTGGAGCCGTTACCGCCATCACCTCCGATAGCACCATCACCTCCGTAACTTCCGCCGCCACCGCCACCAGCACCGCCGGCACCTGCGACAACACCGGCCTCATCATCAAACACATCACAATCTTGTTTGGGGCCMGAACCCGAAGTRCCRTCGGTAGCGGTGTYTCCTCCGCCATTCCCWTSACCGMCRWYGCCGGCCAAYCCTTCCTCAACCCTGATATGTCCRGGATCACCAGARTTRCTACAAYCRTCNRAWGCNAAGCGTGTCRYCMGTWAGACTTAACACGGAGGTTCCTCCATTGCCTCCTGCTCCACCTGGATGTCCTGCGTTGTCTCCATTGATGGCCCCTTCTACGATGATTTTTGTGGCGAAAATCTCCAGGCTGCCACAGCCGTTGAATTCAAAAGGTTCCACGAAAACAGTAATCCCATTATTGACCTGAAAAGTGCCGTCAATAATATAAGTTCCTGTAAGAATGACATCCGTGGTCGGGATCAAATTTCCAGTAATAAATGTGGTATCACATTGCGAACGTACATCAGCGGAAACAAGGGTCAGGATGCAAGCAACTAAAAAATGGCGAAGTGAATTAAATGTAAATATCATATTGTCTTGGAAGTATTAGCTGGTCTAGATGCTGCACCTAATGGTAGGTGCTCAAACTCAAAATAATGTATTGCCCTTGGCAAGAATTAGACATACGGTGATATCTTAGGAAGCTCCTAATTTACCTGTTGAACTGTGAGGGCTCTGATTAATTGGACAAAGGTAATTCCCGGGAGTGACTAATGGAAATAATGGGAATGATATTTTTGAATCGACTTTCCACTTTGTTCTTAAAGTGCCTTCATTTCCTGAATCTTTATGTGATTGCCTGGAACCTCACAAGCCTGTTAATAGGGCGTTTAAGGAAGCCCTTCTCATGATATTAGGCTTAAATCAACACTAAATTCATCATACTCCTTGTTCCTTAGTCCTCCAAAAAGCCATGTGATCTAACAGCGAAGTGCGCAAAGGAGGCGCTAAGAACGCAAAGGTAAAAGTAGATCGATAAGTCATTGCGTTCCTTGCGCCTCCTTTGCGCCCCTTGCGGTTAAACTGGATTTACGATATAGTAAAAGTCCTCTGAACAAAGGAGATTTGGCCTTAAAGAAAAAGTTACAGTTTATTAGATTATCTTAAACTAAAGCCCACATGATTTCTAAGTATTAATTTGATTGTAAGTAGTATTGATAATGGTCTTTGTTCAATGCCTTAATTTTGGATTTAACTCGCTTAATATCCTCAAGCAACGATTCCATGTAGTCTTTGTTATAAGTTTCAGACATCGCACTCTCATAGGCGCTAATGGCTTCTGAATAGTTTTTCTGATACTCAAATACCAGCCCTTCCAGTGCTTTCATCAYAGCTACATCTACRCCYTTGATKGTAAAAGAATGCCTGATCAGCTTATSCGCCTTAGAAAAGTCTCCAATCTGAATTAGTAAACTGCTATAGTACATACAGGTATCCAAATGAAATGGATCGCAAGCTAGCGCTTCAATGAAATGTTCTTCAGCMCTTTTATAATTTCTGAGYTGTTCAAATTGTACCCGKCCCATCARRCAAATTGCACCCGCATGATCTGCATCGTAACTCAAAGCATAATTTAAGTTATCAATTGAGCTCTCCAAATCATAAGGGTATTCGTCGAATGCCTTCACGTAGTACTTGTCTGCTAGTGTAATGCACATAATCTTCTTTTTAATAATGTTTGCCAATTTTTTGGTAGAC
>JAESRW010000004.1 GCA_016764395.1 Flavobacteriales bacterium | reverse complement strand
GCCAACATGGCGTTCCATGCCCAAACGGCTACCGGAAAGTTAAACGCTGAGATCACTCCAACAACTCCCAATGGATGGTACTGGTCGTACATTCTGTGCCCGGGTCGCTCGCTGTGCATAGTATACCCATGTAGCTGACGGGAAAGGCCTACGGCAAAATCACAGATATCGATCATTTCCTGTACTTCGCCCAAGCCTTCCTGGTAAATTTTGCCCATCTCATGCGCCACTAACCGCCCCAGTGGCTCTTTGTACTTTCTCAGCTCATTACCGATTTGGCGTACAATTTCTCCACGCTTTGGAGCAGGAACGACCCGCCAATCAATAAATGCTGATTGGGCCGTAGCCATTACTCTTTCGTAGTCGTCCCAGGTTCCTTGTTGGGTTTTGCCGATAAGTTCACCCGTGCCTGGTGAGTAAGATTCCAGAAGGTCACCTGAGGTGTCGAGCCACCTGGTTCCGGTACAAGCACCAGGATTGATGTCTTTTATACCCAGTTCGGCTAATGTCTCTGCAATACTGTATTGATCGTTGGCTACAATTTGTCCCATTGTTAAAATATTTAATCTGGTTTGCGGTTATTAAAGTTCAAGGAATCGGCACTTAACGTTGCAAATCTAAGAACATGTTCACGATAATTCGAATAAGATTCAAAAAGAGTAACGCAGAACCGCTCAAATATTGTTGATTTGTACACGCCAAAATTACACAGCTTCAATGTGTTGAAAAACAGACACATGGAGGCAATGACTGGACACAGCGGTATGTTCAGTTTTGTTCTTCAAAAACATGCTATCTTTGCCCTGGATAATCCCGATTTGGCCTATGGATATTAAACCAGGTGAACTGCTCGATCAAATTGAATTTCCATCAGACCTCCGGAAATTCTCTGAAGATGACCTGACCCAGATATGTGACGAACTCCGTCAATATATCATAGATATTGTTTCCGTAAGAGGAGGGCATTTTGGAGCCAGTTTGGGTGTTGTGGAACTTACCGTTGCGCTTCACTACATTTTCGATACGCCCTATGACCAGCTTGTTTGGGATGTCGGGCATCAGGCTTACGGACATAAGATCATTACTGGCAGAAGAGGTGCTTTTCATACCAACAGAGTTTACAAGGGACTGTCAGGATTTCCGAAAAGGGAGGAAAGCGAGTATGATACTTTTGGCGTAGGGCATTCATCAACGTCTATTTCCGCTGCTACCGGTATGGCTGTGGCCTCTGATTATAAGGGGGAGAAGGACCGCCGTCATATTGCGGTGATTGGGGATGGTGCCATGACTGCTGGCTTGGCGTTTGAAGGATTAAATCACGCGGGCTATGTAAACAAGGATGTCCTGGTAATTCTCAACGATAACTGCATGTCAATTGACCCCAACGTGGGAGCTTTGAAGCAGTATTTAACCGACATTACTACCTCTCATACCTACAATCGTGTTAAGGATGAAGTGTGGAACTTACTAGGGAAGCTGAGCCATTTTGGGAAGAACGCGCAAGAGATTGTATCCAAGGTAGAGAGTGGCATTAAAACATCCCTCTTAAATCAGAGTAACCTTTTCGAATCGCTCAATTTTAGGTATTTCGGCCCCGTTGATGGACATGATGTGGTGCATCTATCTAAAATTCTAAACGACCTTAAAGACATACCTGGCCCCAAGTTATTGCATTGTGTTACGGTAAAAGGCAAAGGCTATGAGCCAGCAGAAATTGATCAAACCAAGTGGCATGCGCCTGGATTGTTCAACAAGCATACCGGGGAGATTTTAAAGTCTGTTCCCAAGGGCCCCCAACCGCCTAAGTACCAGGATGTGTTCGGACACACGGTCGTGGAGCTCGCAGAAAAAAATGCTAAAATAATGGGTGTTACGCCTGCGATGCCCTCAGGTAGTTCCATGAATATTATGATGGAGGCCATGCCTGACAGAGCGTTTGACGTGGGCATTGCAGAACAGCATGCGGTAACTTTCTCAGCAGGACTCGCCACCCAAGGTTTGATACCATTTTGCAACATCTATTCAAGCTTTATGCAGCGCGCATACGACCAGGTGGTGCATGACGTGGCCTTACAAAACCTGAACGTCGTTTTTTGTTTGGACCGAGGGGGATTTGCCGGAGCTGATGGCCCAACACATCACGGTGCCTATGATTTGGCGTTTATGCGATGTGTCCCGAATATGATCGTCGCGGCTCCGATGAATGAGGAAGAGCTTAGGAATTTAATGTATACCTCTCAACAGGACGATATGGGCCCATTTACGATTCGGTATCCCCGTGGTGCCGGTGTGATGGCTAAGTGGAGAACTGAGCTTAAATATCTGGAGGTAGGAAAAGGGCGCCGCATTTGTGAAGGAGAGGACGTGGCCATTTTGACGATTGGGCATATCGGAAACTATGCGGTTAAGGCTTGTACTGAATTGGGCAAGGAAGGCTTCAATCCTGCACATTACGACATGCGTTTTGTGAAACCTTTGGATGAAGCGTTACTTCATGAGGTATTCAAAAACTTCAACAAAGTCATCACCGTTGAAGACGGATGTGTGATAGGCGGTATGGGAAGTGCCGTGCTTGAGTTTATGGCTGACAATGGTTACACTGCGCAGGTGAAAAGAATGGGCATTCCAGATGCCGTGATAGAACATGGTTCTCAGCTGGAACTGCACACACAATGTGGTTTTCATCCGGAAGGGATTATGGAGACTGCCAGAGGGATGTTCCAGGAAAATCAGCATAGCCAGGAAGGGTTGATGGTTGGGTAGGTTGATTATTACGCTTCCCCTTTTGTGGACTTATCCTGAGGTTGAGCAGAATTGATTGGCACTATCCCAAAGCTTGTTCAGTCTAGTGGCTTTTATCCAAAGCTAATTTCCCCATCTGTAAACGTGTACATCAGCAATATCAAAAAGGCCAGAAATGCAGATAAAACAACAAGCTGTGCCAATGCGCTTAGGGCAATAATTATCCAGCTCTTATTCTTGCAAAAAGTGCGCGCTGTCCAAATCAGCATTAAGGCGATTAAGCCGAACATGGCTGTGGCGCTAACCCCCATATTTTCTTTGGTGAAATAGAAGGAGACTTCATAGAGAATAATCAGGATCGTTGCCCAGGTACAGAAAAGGTAGATGTTAGTCACGGCATGTTCCAGGAAGTTGCCTCGAAGTTTTAAGTAGGTGAGGTAGGATGAAATAGTGAGAATGAATAGAAAAAAGATCAGGAAAAACCATTGCGGGCTATCCGTAAAATTGAGCCCGAAAATCAGATTATCATGTAGGATAATGTGAAGTCCAATAATCACGGCGGAAAAGGCCATCAACTTACCAGGGGCCTCATAGTATTTCCGGTATCCTTCCCAGTAATTGTGAATGACTTTTGAAGGCGTTTTAATCAGCAATAAAAAGGTGGCAAGTCCTGACCTTTCTAAATCAAATAGACTAAACAGCACATCCTTCACAAAAGTGACTAAACGCAGCCGCTTTCGCGTATTTCTTTGACCGCATTGATGGCAGTATTCTCCCACCGTTTCAATCTGGCAAATGATGCAAGTGTGGTTGTCGGTTACTAGCATTTTTTGATTGTTTTTCATCTAGCTAACGTCAGATGGCGGCGTTTTCAATTGAAGCGTTATATCGTTAACAGCTTTCAAACTTTGCAATCCGAGTTTCCCGATATTTTTCATACCCGGTGGTAAGCTTTGTTAGCCGTCATCGTTCAGGATATAAACTCCATAAAACACCCATCCTGAAAAGTCTGTTATTCATGTAGTTCTCAGGTATCTTGTTATATTCATAATCAACACCAATTACTTCCAAGTTATTCTCCTCTGCAAGCTGTTTAGCTGCAATACGTTCATGCATTGAGAATACATAAGCGAGTGATTCCATGAATTTCGGATGGGAGCTCTGGAGGGCGCTATTATTTATACACTTAATCATAACCGACATTCTTAATATGCTGGCATAAAACCAGTCCTCACCTGAGCTTCCATGCATATATTGATGCAAATCAGATAGATCAACTTGAACATTGCCATTCAAGTATTCATGTTTAAATTCGGTATAAGAGCTTAAGGAGTTTTTAATAATGTACTTACGGTCTATAAGGTACTGTTCAAATTTCCAGAGATTCTTTGTGATGGAGGAATCGCTTGCTTCAATACACGCGATTATATCATTCGTCACCTTGGTGTCAATACGGTCATTTTGACAACCCAAGGCCAATAAAAACAAAAAGTACAAAAACCCTTTCTGAATGGACTTCATAGTTTATAACAGGGGGGATTAGCGTATACAATCATGCATCAGCGCTGGTCAAGTGGCAACCAAGTTACACAATCCAACGGATTGGTTATGGTGGGATATTGAATTAAGGAATGAAACAAGCTCAAAGGAACGAGTTCAACTTAAAGACCCGGAAAAAATTGGTGTAATTACGCCGTCTTCTCAGCAGCCTTTTGACGCATGTCTGCGGAATCATTGGCCGAGCTGGACCCGGAAATGTCCTTCACCACGGCGCCCATACTACAGGATCCTGAGAAAGTAGCACCAGATTCAATAGCCAGCTTGCTGGTAATAATATCACCAACCAGCTTCGCAGTCGGTTTGAGAAGCAGTACATTAGAAACGGTGATCTTGATCTTTACCGTCCCTGAGATGTCGGCATTTTCACAAAATATTTCACCCTCGACAACCCCCGTTGATCCAACAACAACTTTTCCCTTTGACCTGATGGTTCCAAGCAGTGTTCCATCAATGCGAATATCACCTTCTGACTCGATGTTACCCTTGATCTTGGTACCTGCTCCAATAAGGTTCACTGAATGGCTTTCGCTTTCGCCGTTTCTGCCCTGTGTATCTGAATTTTTAAACATATTGTGAGGTGTTAGAAGCGCTGTCTGTTCTGGTCGCTGGTGCGAAAGTACAAAAAAAGGCGGTTTATTACTGATTACAGCTAGTTTGTGACCCCCTATGTTGAATCGGGGCGGCAAGGGTTTCCAGCTGGTAATAGATTATCCGCCAAGATAATTTTTCTGGAAGAAGCCCAAATATCCGTCTACGGCTTTCTCTTTGTAGAGGACCGGGAGGTTGTCTTTCGAGATAATGAATTGTTGATAACCCTCTTTGGGAAGGGATGGAATAGTGGATATGTTTTCACTGATGGCCTCAAAATATTTAATCCCTTTTTTACTGTCTCCAAAGTTCTTTACCAAAATAATATGAAGTTCAGTGTTCAGCAGTAAGTTGCTTGTCTTCAGTCTTTCCATCCTGAAGAATTGGGTATTGAAATTAGAGATGTCTTTCTTGAGGTCGTTAATGTTCACGGCACTATCTGGAACTACGATAACATATAGGTGGGCAGTGCCTTTATCCAGGGAGTAGGGTCCATCGCTAATATCTTCAGTGCCTCCCGCATTAGTTGTTGAAGAAAGGCTATCACCGTCTTCCATTGAAGTCTGCAAGGTGGTTTTCAAGGAAGCTATCAAGGCCAGCGTTTTCTGAGCTTCCACTCTAACCGGATCATTGGGGTATTTGGCAATCACATCTTTCAAGGCCGCTTCAAAGTGTGAGATATCCTGGTGCTTTCCGATCGCCAGGGCGCGTAGATAAGAGAACTTGGGTTTTAATTCATTTTTTTTGAATAACGAATCAGCTTGTTCACATCGGTTGATGACAACCACATATTGGTTGGCTCTATACGCACGGTAAGTGTCACTATAGTAGTTCTCCAATTTGTTCTGCCTGGCCTCCAACTGCTTGATATAGTCAGGATTGTTGATCAACTTGGCATAATCACTGTCCGGGAATTCTTTTAAGATGGCATTCTTATAATAATTGGATTTGGGCACCTTATCCAGATCTAAAAACACACGGTACAATTGATAATAACATGACAATTGATACTTGCAGGTAGGAAACCGTTTGAGGAGCTCCTCAAATTGCACTGCGGCCTGCTTTTTATCATCCATTAACTCCTTATAGACAATACCTAAATTGTAATAAGCATCAATCATGCGTTCTTCCGACTCCTGCATTTTAATTCTTGTGGTAGGTATGAGATCCATATAGGACTGCATGTTCGTCACGTCACCGGTAATCTCCATGGCGCTCAAATCTTCGTCAAGGGAGTCAGGTTCGTCGATAATTCCAAAGTCATTGGAGCGCTTGTTCTTTCTTCTCCAATTGTCTTCCAATTTCCGATCACCCCATTTCTTTGAAAATTCGGTATAACCAAAACTCAGTGCAGTTGGGTTGTAGAAGTACCAACCGCCGGACCTCCCAACTCCCTTGTTGGCATTGGGGTCATATTTTGGACTTGCATCTTCTGCCTTCTTTTTTCTTTTGTCTGCTACTACATCTTCGATAATTTTTTGAACGACCTTCTTGCGATCCTTGTAAGTCATACCCGCTAGTCTCTGCACACTGTCTTCAAATGCAATGATTTTTAGATATTTTACAATATCCTTAAGGGAATTCTTCCTATTGACAATCTCCCTAAGCTTATCATATTCGGGGTTCAGGTTGCTTTGCGCGCTGTCGTAGTAAGCTTCAGCAATTGGGTAATCCGGTATATCGAAATTGATATCGCCCAGCCTCTCGTAAGCCAGTCCTTTTTGGTGGGTATTGGATTTGCTGGCTCTAATCGACAGGTTCAGGTACATAACTACTTCCTCCATCTCGCCATCGCGCTGTGAAAGGTCAGCAAGCGCGAAATAAACCTGGTCAAAGTAATCTGAATTCTTCTCGTCCTTAAGCATCCTCTCCAGCTCTCTTTTAACCGCTTTGGTGTCTTTTCCCGACATGCCTCTTGCCCTGTTGATTTGCGCATTGAAGGCCATTTCATACGAAGGACTCATCTTAAGTACCTCCAAAAACTGCCGAGATGCTTTTTGGTAATCTCTTTTGTGTTGATAGAGTTGAGCCAGAATAAAGGTATATCTAACCCGCTCCTTGCGTTTCTTGGAGAGTGCAATAGCCTCCAGAAGAGGTTTGATGGCCTGTCCATATGCTTCTTTCTTCATGAAGAAGTCTGCCTTAGTTGCGGCTAGGAAGGCATGAACTTTACGTGGCTGATTATCAAGTCTCGGTTTATTCTTTTCATCTTCAATCAAGTCGAGAATTGTTTGGGCAAGGGTAAAATGGTTCTGCTCAATATGTGTTTTTACAATCCAGATCATCGCAGGAAACTTGATGGGGTGCTTTTTGTACTTGCGGGAAACGTATTCAAAAGCCTCAAGCGCTTTGGGGAAGTCCCTTTTGTAGAAGTTGGCCTTACCTATTAGCAAGTAGCTGTCATCGATCCAATTCTTGTGTACGCTTTCATCCTTTTTCCCTTTTTTCTTTTTCCCTTTTTTCTTCCTCTTCTTGCGCTTCTTCTTTTTCTTCTTCTTTTTCTTTGACTTCCCTTTAGGTATTATTTCATGCCTTTGAATGACCTTGGAGGCTTTGAGGATAGCATTGTCCATCTCTGGGTAAACGGTCTTTGCTGAGGCTTCAGTTCCATATTGAAATATGGGTAGGATCTTTGTGTAATCATCATTTTCCCTGGCAAGTTTAGCCTTGCCTTCCTTGAAACTCTCATGCCCGTTGAAGTAGGCATTGTAATGGCCGGTCATATTGTGATATGCCCGGTTAATTACGGCGTCCTTTTTTGTAGAGCACTGAAATCCTGCTGAAACCAGAATTACAAGAATAGCGGCCTTTAGATAGTATAATACGTGGTTTCTAACCATCTTTTTATTGCGATTCCCTTCAGGTGGACACATATGAGCAATTATAACTACGCAAGCACAAAAATATTGTATTTCATTTAAGGCGCAATACCTGATTTAAAATAGAGAACTCAATCCCTGATTATTCTATAAATACCAATCGGTTTTCCCCTTGCATGCTTATCTTTGCAATCAACAAGTAGTCACCAAGGGGCATTTATGGGATCATCAGCTAAAAAAAGAAGAAAGCCGTCGAAGAAGCTGGTCGATAAGTATATCCTGGAGATAAGAGATGAAGAGACCTTTGAGAAGAAGATTTCGTATCGCCTATCGCGCCTCAACGTAATCTCACTTTTGGGGTCGACATTTCTGTTAATTGTCCTTCTTGTGGTCTTGCTTATCGCATACACCCCGATGCGGGAGTACATCCCCGGGTATGCTGACGTGAACCTGGCCCGTAATTTAGTGAGGGCTACATTTGTTGCGGATTCACTTGCCCAGGATGCCAGAATGAAAGGAGCCTACATTGACAATCTAAAAGAAATTTTGGAGGATCGGGCTATAGATACGCTGGGGCATTCTTCAGGTGGGCTAGTGTCAAATGCAGCATCCCTAACGCTTGGGCCGGCCGACGCAGAGAAGTATCAAAATATAAAGCTAAGCAGATCAAAGGAAGACTCATTGTTGCGTGTTCGAATGGAATCTGAGTCCAGTTTCAATTTGAATTTTGTCAAAGGAAGAGCATCTGGCCATAGAAATGTAAATATTTCCAGTCTCCTCTTTTTTACCCCGCTTAAAGGGATTGTAACAGACACGTTTAATTTAAATAAAAGACATTTCGGAGTCGATGTGGTCGCGGCCGCCAATGAAGCAGTAAAAGCCGTGTTGGATGGAACGGTAGTGTTATCCACGTGGACCAGTGAAACGGGATATGTGATAGGCATTCAACATGAAAACAACATCGTTTCTTTCTATAAACACAATTCGGTCATTTTGAAAAAGGTCGGCGTTAAAGTAAGGGCAGGGGAGGTCGTTGGAATTGTTGGAGATTCTGGAGAACTGACTACCGGTCCCCACTTGCACTTTGAGCTCTGGTTTGATGGAGTACCCATTGACCCGGTGAAATACTTGGTTCTTTAATCGCTTATGGGTATAAAGTCAGCATTGAGTATTCCCTTCGCCCGGTTTCAGGTTCGTGGAATTAAGAAATGGAGCAGCCATCCCATTCAGGAGCAGGAGCGTGTTTTGAAATATTTGATCAAGAATGGTAAAGGCACTGCATTTGGCCGGGATCACGGCTTGTCTCAGGTGCATGATTACGCTTCATTCAAGGAAGCTGTACCCATAAAAGACTATGAAGGCCTTAAAAAGTATGTGGACCGCGTTGTCGATGGAGAATCCAATGTGCTTTGGACAGGTAGGCCCATATATCTTTGTAAAACATCAGGCACTACATCTGGCAATAAATATATTCCGATCACGCGGGCTTCGATGCCCAACCACATAAGTTCAGCAAGAAACGCGTTGCTGTCCTATATTGCAGAGACCGGAAAATCAAATTTTGTGAACGGAAAAATGATTTTTCTTCAAGGGAGTCCTGTTTTGGATACAAGCGGTGCAATTCCGGTGGGAAGGCTGTCTGGTATCGTAGCCAATCACGTCCCGGCTTACTTGCTCAAGAATAGATTGCCGTCTTACGATACCAACTGCATTGAGGATTGGGAATCAAAAGTGGATGCTATTGTGGAAGAGACATGGAACCAGAACATGACCCTGATCAGCGGGATTCCTGCCTGGGTTCAAATGTATTTTGAAAAGCTGCTTGAAAAAACGGGCAAGGAGTCGATCAAGGAAATTTTCCCAAACTTTTCCTTGTTCGTCTACGGCGGTGTAAATTATGAGCCCTATCGGTCTACTTTCGAGAACACAATTGGTGCTAAATTGGATTCTGTGGAGTTGTATCCTGCCTCTGAGGGATTCTTTGCCTTTCAGGATTCACAGCATGAGGAGGGATTATTGTTGGTATTAAACTCGGGTATTTTTTATGAGTTTGTGAAGCTGGAAGAAGTGCACAATGAAAACCCGAAAAGAATTTCTCTGCAGGATGTAGAGATGGGAGTGAATTACGCCTTAATTCTCAATACCAATGCGGGTCTTTGGGGTTATAGCATTGGGGATACCGTCAAATTTGTCTCAAAAGACCCCTATAGAATTGTTGTGACAGGTAGAATCACGCATTTTATCTCGGCATTTGGAGAACATGTGATCGCGGAAGAAGTTGAATCTGCCATGCAAGAGCTGATTAAACGTGAGGGATTACAAGTCACTGAGTTTCATGTAGCACCTCAGGTAAATCCCAGCGAAGGGTTGGCGTATCATGAATGGTTTGTGGAGTTTAGAGAGACCCCCAAAGACCTAGGAAAAGTAGCGCAGGTGCTGGATAAAATACTTCAGCATAAAAACAGTTACTATAGAGACCTGTTGGAAGGAAACGTATTGTGCTGTCTGAAAATCTCTAAAGTTGAACCGGGTGGATTTGTGAAGTTCATGAAATCACGAGGCAAGTTAGGTGGCCAAAATAAGATTCCCCGTCTGGCCAATGAGCGGACCTTTGCTGATGATTTGTCTAACTTTGTGGTAGAATGACGTGAGATAATGAGCGAGGACAATAAGAGACATATAGCTATTCTGGGATCTACGGGTTCCATTGGTACTCAGGCATTGGAAGTGATCCATGCCAACCCCGATAATTTTGTGATTGAAGTGCTGACGGCGAATAACAATGCTGATCTGCTCATTGAGCAAGCCATTAAGTTCTTACCAAACGCAGTTGTTATTGGGAATGACGCTAAGTATGATCAGGTATTTGAAGCGCTTGACCCAAGGGATATCAAGGTATATGCGGGGATGGATGCGATCAACCAAATTGTTCAGATGGAAGACATCGATTTGGTGTTGGCAGCAATGGTTGGATATGCAGGATTGAAATCAACATTGGCTGCAATTGAAGCTGGCAAAACAATTGCCCTGGCAAATAAGGAAACATTGGTGGTGGCGGGAGAATTGATCACACGCYTGGCCCAGGAAAAAGGGGTGAATATWTTTCYCGTGGATTCTGAGCACTCTGCCATCTTTCAATGTCTGGTAGGGGAGTTTGACAATAAGATTGAGAAAATATATCTGACGGCTTCTGGGGGCCCGTTTAGAGGGATGTCGAAGGAAGCTTTAGCAACGGTCACTAAGATGGAGGCGCTCAAACACCCCAATTGGGATATGGGGGATAAGATTACCATTGATTCGGCCTCGATGATGAACAAGGGTTTAGAAGTAATAGAGGCCAAGTGGCTTTTCTCATTGAGGGCAGATCAGATTGACGTAATTGTTCACCCTCAATCCATTGTGCACTCTCTTGTTCAGTTTGAGGATGGATCTATGAAAGCACAAATGGGCTTGCCTGATATGAAGCTACCCATTCAATACGCGCTGGGTTATCCCAAGCGGCTAAAGTCAGATTTTCCGAGATTTAATTTTATGGATTATCCATCTTTGACTTTCGAACCGGTTGACCCAGAAACTTTTCGTAATCTTGCACTCGCATTTCAGGCCATGAAAAAAGGGGGCAACATGCCTTGTCTGCTCAATGCAGCGAATGAAATTGCGGTTGAAGCTTTCTTGAAAGATCAAATTGGATTTAATGAAATGCCGGAGCTCATTGAAGCTTGCTTGGACCAATGTTCTTTCATTGAGAAACCTAAATATGAAGATTATGTATCCTCGGATACGGAAGCAAGGAACTTGGCAAGGGAATTGATCGGTCGAACGGTTTAATTTGATTGTTGAAACAGTAAGATTATTGAAAAAAGTATAGAATATGGATGGATTGGTAATGACAGCGCAGTTAATACTTGCCTTGTCAATTCTTGTAGTATTACATGAGGGCGGGCATTTCTTAGCGGCCAGGTTATTTGGCATGCGAGTGGAAAAGTTTTATTTATTCTTTGACGCCTGGAACTTCAGTTTTTTTAAGTTTAAGAAAGGAGATACAGAATACGGAGTAGGTTGGCTACCACTTGGTGGATATGTCAAAATTTCGGGAATGATTGATGAGTCAATGGATCAAGAGGCGATGGAAAAACCACCTGAGCCATGGGAATTTAGATCCAAGCCGGCGTGGCAAAGGTTGATCGTGATGGTAGGTGGAGTGACCGTAAACGTATTGCTTGGCATGTTAATTTTCTCAATGTCATTGTTTTACTACGGTAGCGAATGGTTGCCTGCTGAGCAGGTTAAAAATGGCATTGTGGCCTATGAACTAGCCGAAGAAATTGGACTACAAACAGGAGATAATCTGCTTTCCATTAACGGAGAAAAGGTTGAGCGCTTCTCGGACTTTATGTCTTCAAAAACATTCATTGAGGAAAATGTGGTATTGAACATTGAACGAGATGGGCAAAAAATTGACATTCCTATCCCTGATGACTTTTTAGTTCAATTGTCCAAGGACAAGAAATACATGAGTTATCGATGGACCTTTTATGTGAAGGAAGTGAAATCTGGAAGCAATGCCGAGAAATCAGGGTTACAAAATGGCGATGTGGTGACCTCCTTGAATGGGATGGCCATAACTTACTTTGATGAATTCAAATCACTGCTACGGGAGAACAAAGAAAAGGAAGTCGAGCTGGAAGTTTTGAGAGACGGGAGTACTGTTGCGTTAACCGCATTGGTCGCAGTGAGTGGCGATGATGGGGTGTTGGGATTCATGCCTGCCACCAATGATTTTGAATATGTAACTGAGAAATATGGTTTGATGGAATCATTCCACAAAGGATCTGTACAGGCTTGGTCGATGTTGTGGTTGAACATTAAAGGAATGGGGAAATTATTTCAGGGAAAAGGTTCAATCGGAGATTCTGTGGCCGGGCCAATTGGGATCGCCCAGATCTATGGGGGTACGTGGGAATGGCAAAAGTTCTGGGGTATAACAGCCATCCTTTCAATGATATTGGCTTTTATGAATATTTTACCAATTCCGGCACTGGATGGTGGCCACGTCATCTTCTTGTCAATCGAGGCGCTATCTGGAAAGGTGTTCAGTGATAAATTCATGGAAAAGACGCAATTGGTAGGCATGGTTTTCCTTCTGGCGTTGATGACACTCATCATTGGTAACGATTTGCGTAAATTGGTTGAAGCATGGTTTGCGTAAGCAAGAAGATTCTCATTTCGATTTTCGCCATCTTTGGCTGCTTTTCACTTGCGCTCGGTCAAGATTTTATTTACGATCCGGACAAGAAGGTAAAATCTGATGTGGAGTATTATGCCGAAGGGGAGAAGAAGGATAAGAAAAAGCTCTTGCTGATTGCATACAAGCCCGTTATGCATCTACCGGATCCAGGAGGAGATGTAGAACTGGTGATGAAGTCTGGAAAGGACTTAAACGGATTGCACAAGCGATTTCGACAGGCCTTGGATATGATCATGTCTGAGAAGTTCGAAGAGGGCTTTATCGTTACTTCGTTACTTCACGCCAATGATTCCAGCAAAATTGACTTGCATCGGGTTTATGGAGTAGCCAATTACAATTATGAGGAGCGTCCTGTAGAAATTGAAGAGTCCAAGAAGCTGCGTAATCTCGGTAATGCCCGGAAGAAAAGGCCCAGCAAAGATGTGGAAACAAGGATCCATGGAGGACAGATTTCGTCAAGGGATATCGACCGGTCCAGGCAATACATGAATGTATCCATCCCGGACTCTTCTTTTATTACGCATCTATCGGCAAAATACGACGTTGATCTTCTGGTATTTGTCAATCAATTTGAGTTGAAGAAGAGCTTTGGTACAGGCGAAGATGTAGCGTACGGTAAATATGGAAGAGAGGTGATTGTTCATTATTCCATTTTTAATAAAAACGGCAAGCAGTTATATGGCAATAGGGCAGTGGATAGGATTTACGAGAAGCAGGACCATGTGAATGAAATCATTGCGGAAACTTTTCCTGATGTGTCAGCGGAAGTATACAAGCACATTCCCGGCGCAAATAGCGCTTTGGACGCCGAACAGAAGGATAAACTACATGAAAAGGATGCTACCCATCAGGATATCCTGAGAAAAGACTAGTGGCGTGATTCTTCTAAAATAGGGCCGCAAATACTTCTTCTACTTTCCCTTTCGCAACTACTTCTATTGATTTGCCTGATATATCAAGGCCTTTTTTACCATGTTTGGAGATAAAAATTCGCTCGAATCCTAACTTTTCCGCCTCCGTAATTCGCTGCTCTAACCTGGTCACTGGACGAATTTCACCGGTCAAGCCAATTTCTGCCGCAAAGCAGGTCTTTACAGGTATCGCCACATCTTCGTTAGAGGATAGGATAGCACAGATTACCCCGAGGTCAATAGCTGGATCATCAACTTTGAGCCCACCGGCAATGTTTAAAAAAACATCTTTAGCAGCCAACAGAAAGCCGCATTTCTTCTCCAATACCGCGAGCAGCATTCCCAGTCTCCTTAAGTCGAAGCCAGTAGAAGATCTTTGAGGCGTACCATAGGCTGCGGTGCTGACAAGCGCTTGTATCTCAATAAGCAATGGTCGTGCCCCTTCAACAGTAGCTGCAATGGCGGTTCCACTTAACTCTTGTTCTCCTTGTGTTAGGAACACTTCTGAGGCGTTGGTAACCTCTTGCAGCCCCTTAGCATTCATCTCATAAATGCCAAGTTCGGAAGTGCTTCCAAACCTGTTTTTCGTCGCCCTTAAAATTCTGTATAAATGGTTGGTATTGCTTTCAAATTGCAATACAGTATCTACCATGTGCTCAAGAATTTTTGGACCGGCGAGTGCTCCTTCCTTGGTAATATGGCCAATTAGGAATACTGGTGTTCCGGTTTCTTTGGCAAAACGCTGGAGCTCTGCTGCGCATTCACGAATCTGAGAGATACTCCCTGGGGAAGAATCAATCCTAGCGGTATGGAGCGTTTGAATGGAGTCAACAATGAGAAGGTCCGGCTCAATATCGGCAATTTGCTGGAAAATATTTTGTGTTGAGGTCTCACAGAGGATGAGGCAATTTTTTGCCAGAGGGCTCACGCGGTCGGCACGCATTTTCAATTGCTGTTCACTTTCTTCGCCAGAGACATAAAGCACATTCAGCGAGGCCAGGCTCAGGGCTACCTGAAGCATCAGGGTCGACTTGCCTATTCCGGGTTCGCCTCCCAGCAGGACGATGGAACCAGGTACAATTCCCCCTCCCAGAAGTCGATTTAGCTCAGTGCTTGGTGTTTGAATCCTGCTTTTTTCGGCGAAAGAGATCTCAGAAATGAGCTGTGCTTTATTCGCTCTATTTTGGCCATTGCCCGTGTTGGATTTCCAGGATTTTCCTTCCTTTCCGGATGATATGATTTCCTCTACGTAGGTGTTCCACTCATGGCAGGAGGGGCATTTCCCTATCCACTTGGCTGATTGAACTCCGCAATTTTGGCAAAAAAAGGAGGTTTTGGTTTTTGACATTTCTGGCGCGAGAAACTTGAAGCGCGTTATAGTTTTTTGAACTCTTTGGTTCTTATCCCGCTATCGTCGAAGGTAATGAATAGTACGTCCTTATTGAGATCTTTAATGCGCCATGAAACGTTATAATTAAAAGCTGCACTGTACTTGCCCTCAAAGGCGGTGTTCAGAAATGCTTTGGTGGTTTTTTGAGAAACGTTCCATTCTCCTTGGTCTGCGACTACCGTATCAGACCCTATGACGAGGATAGAACATCCTCCATCACCGTCAAAAATCCAATGTTCTTGCAAGGAATCAGCGGCAGGATCTATGACATTAACTGCCAACCATCTTCCCACGATCTTTTTCTCCTTCCTATCCGCTTGTATAGTGCAGCTTGTAAACATCAGGCAGACGGCGAGGAACACCAAGAAGCTCTTATCGAATTCTAATTTTTTCATATCCTTTCTAGCAAAGCTTCCGCAAACTTAAGTAATTCGTACCAAATGTTCCATTCACAATTGTCGATTAGATGTCAAACTTTAATGCGCCCTAAGAGCTTTTTCCAATATCGACGTAGTGGAATAGCCATCAAGGAAATCAATCGTTCGTACCTCACCTCTAGAACGAAGAACAATATCGGCACCTACAATCTCGTCTTCGCTCCAATCACTTCCTTTCACAAGCACATTAGGCGCAATGGCGCTAATTAGATTGTATGGGGTGTCTTCATCAAATAACACGATGGCATCCGAGAAAACGAACGAAGCGAGTAAGGTTGCCCTAGCCATCTCATCCTGCACAGGCCTGCTCTCGCCTTTATTTCTCCTTACTGAGGCATCTGTATTGACTCCGATGATCAAGACATCCCCTAGTTCTGAAGCCTTACACAAATAGTCGATATGGCCCAAATGAACGATGTCAAAGCACCCGTTGGTAAACACTATTTTTTTCTTCTTGGACCGCCATTCCTTACTGCAGGTGACGATCTCGTCCAGCGATTTAATTTTGGACTGTATGTGCTTCAACTGGCTCATTTCCAATTATTTTTCGGTTATACCATGAAACCAATGCGATGGCCATTAATCCCAAAGATAGTAACATGACAGTTTGGGAAGTCCAGATAATCCAACCAAGGGCCGCCCCAGCTCCTTCAGCTACCCCATATAGCAGTAGCACTTTCATAATTGCAGCTGGATAAATACCAATGCCGCCCTGAATAAATATCAGAGACAGTCCGCCCAAAACAAATGCAGCCATCACGCCTGGGATTGGCACGTTGGATGTTTCCGCCAAACTGAGGAAGGGGACATAGAACATAATGACATACATGAACCAAATGAAGATCGTGTGCAAAATGAATAGCATGGCATTTTCCATTTTTACGATGGATTTTAAGCCATCTGCGAAGCCTTTTAAAATCTCCTTGAGTTTTACCATAAAAGTGTTGACAGATCGTTTCAACACTTGATAGGCGATAATGGCAGCCACAATGGCCGCTACAATGGCAATTCCTATGATCATCATTAAGTTTCCGGTGTCAAGGTCCTGCGGTAGAATGGATAAGAGCAGCGTTTGAATAATGGCCAATTGGGAGATAATGACCAGGAACATCATGGTGCCAAGAATACTTACATCAGCGATGCGCTCTGCTATAACGGTTCCAAACAATTTACTGAATGGGACTTTTTCATACTTGCTCATGACACCGCATCTACTGACTTCGCCAACCCTGGGAAGAATCATATTAATCAGGTAGCCGATCATCACTGAAAAGAAACTGTTCCAAAATCTTGGTTGATATCCAAGAGGAGCCAGCAAGTACTGCCATCGATATGCTCTGCTGATATGACTGAGAATACCACATCCAATTGACAGTATAATCCAGCTATAATTGGCCTCCTGCAGCGAAACGAACATCGATGCTTTTTCTTCCGGATCCAATTGGCCAAAAACCTCCCAGATAATGTAAATGCCTACGGCCAATGGCAATACGACTTTTGCAATATTGAGAATTGATTTTTTCACAGTGAATTTATAGGTGAGTAAACTTAAACGTGAAGGGTAAACTTAGTTATACAACATTATATTGTCAATTAATCTCACATTACCGGAGAGCACTGCAACGCAACAAACCGCACTTTCTGCGCTGTCCCAGGAATCAATAGGTTTTAAAGTTTGTGCATCCGCTATTTCAATGTATTCCACATCCAGCGTTTCAAAGCGGTTAATATCGTCAATTAATCGCTGTTTTATCTGTTGGACCTCTAGATTTTTAAGTTGTTCTTTGCTTTTGACAAGTAATCTGTAAATGGCAGAGGCCTCTGTTCGCTCTGCTGAGGAGAGGAGTAAGTTTCTTGAGCTCATGGCAAGCCCATCATTTTCACGAATTGTTGGACAGCCAATTATTTCTATGGGCAGGCCGAATTCTTGGTTCATTTTTCGAATGACCGCCAATTGTTGGTAATCTTTTTCGCCGAAATAAGCGCGTTGAGGCTGAATAATTCTGAAGAGCTTTTCGACAATTGTTACAACGCCATCAAAATGGCCAGGCCTAAATTCCCCTTCCATTACTTCTGCCAAGACTCCCAAATTCAACTTCGATCTTGGTGCCTCTTCTTCGTTCGCAGGATACATCTCTCCGGATTCCGGGGCAAATAGCACATCACAGTTTTGTTTTTCTAATGCCGCAATATCGTCATCAAGTATCCTGGGGTATTTTTCATAGTCTCCAGAGTCATTGAATTGAGTTGGGTTGACATAAATGCTGCAAACAGAGCACTCATTCTCTTGATTAGCTGAGGCAATCAAAGAGAGATGTCCTTGATGTAAGGCGCCCATAGTTGCTACAAATCCAATGCTTGCATGCTTGCTCTTTAGCTTGGCATGCCAGGCTTTATAAGCCGCAATATTATAGAAGATTTGCATACGGTAAAGCTACGAGTAAAACTTGAAAATTAGGAGAATATTTATTACCTTTGCACTGCATTTAAATCAGAAAATTATGTCGAAAGCCAAAGTACTTTTTGTTTCACAGCATATTGAACCGTACATTGTAGATGGGCATATGGCGCATATTTCGCGACACCTCCCACAGAGTATTCAGGAAAGGGGTAAGGAGATTAGGACATTTATGCCTCGTTATGGATGTATTAATGAGAGGCGTTTTCAGTTGCATGAAGTCATAAGACTTTCGGGGATGAATCAGATCATTGATGATTCGGACCATCCACTGATTATTAAGGTTGCATCGATTCAGGCGGCCAGAATGCAGGTTTACTTCATTGATAATGAAGAGTACTTCCAGAGAAAAACAATATTTAAGGATGAGAGAGGGAGGTTCCATAAGGACAATGATGAACGAATGATCTTTTTCTGCCGGGGAGTGCTAGAGACCGTTAAGAAATTAGGGTGGGCGCCAGACATTATCCACTGCCACGGATGGATGACGAGTCTTATGCCTTACTATTTGAAGAGAGTATACAACGATGATCCTGTATTCTCCAATACAAGGATTGTATATTCAGTTTACGATGAAGGTTTTTCGGAAACGATGGACAAGAAATTGCCGTTGAAGCTTGAAGCGAGTGAGGACTTCGCAGATTCTTTGAAGGTGTTGGAAGAGCCTACCTTTGATAATCTGAATAAATTTGCCATCGACCTGGCTGACGGTGTAATTGTCGGTTCTGAAAAGTTGACTGCAGAATCAGAGAAATCCGTAAAGGCTTGTGATAAATTGTCCCTGGGTTATCAACCTTTGGAGACTTATGCAGATGCCTATTCGGACTTCTATGACGAACTTTTGGAGACTGAATTGATTTTGTCATCCTAGACAGTACACAATAAAAGCTTCGGGAAAAAGTTCTTACCTCTTTTGAAACTGCGTTTAAGAAGTAAGCATGTCAATAGAAGAATCTGAAGCTGGTTGCTCCAATCATATCTCCCTTAAGCGGATCTCCCACCTGGTGAAAGTGAAGACGGTAACAGCTCCTTTCATGCTGTACTTGTGTACCGTATTGCTCATCGGCGGTATCGGATGCACTGAACCTGGTGCCATAGGACTTGCGGTGCAGCCTTCTGGAGATGCCATCAATGGAATATTTAGTGATACCACTACGCTTGTGGCTTCAACGATCTTAGCTGATTCGCTGCGATCTGATGAGGCTATCTTAACTCCATTGGGATCATACATTGATCCTGTTTTCGGTTACAGTACGGCGTCTTTTTACATTATGTACTCATTGCCTACCAACAATGTCAACTTCGGAAGTGGTTTCACGCCCGATTCCCTGGTGATGACCTTCGCATATAATGGTTTTTATGGCCCCACTCCAACGGCACAAACCATGATGATTTATCAACTAACTGAATCTCTTGATCCGGACGATGTATACTATACAAGCACTAATGTAGCGATTGACTTTAGTAACGACCTCGGAGGGAGTACACTCAACCCAGCAAGTACCGATGCATCAGTCTCGTTTAAATTAAATGACCCCTTGTTCACTTCAGCGGATTCGTCATTTGCCAACAATACTGACTTTCAAGACTTCTTAAAGGGGTTTTATGTGGTCACCAATGTGATGCAGCCTGGAGGTATGCATTATTTGGATATAAATGCTTCTTCAAACACCACCAAGCTCACTTTGTACTATAATGACTCAATGAGCTTTGATTTTGAAATTGATGCTGAGAGTGCCTGGTTCAATAGATTTCACCACAATTATGCCGGCACGGTGGTCGGATCCCAGTTAGATGATCCTAGTATTGGAGATACGTTGGTATATATCCAACCAAATCAAGGTGTCATGGTTAAATTGGAAATGCCTTATCTCAACAATTGGGTAAAAGGCAACACGAAAATTGCTGTGAACAAGGCAGAACTCGTCTTTCCTGTTTATGATGATGGCACGGTGAGTACCTTTGATGTTCCTCAAAATTTGTTCATTTTAGGTGCTGGAGTCAACACGATCATTACGGATCAATTTGAAGGAGCTGCCCATTTCGGAGGCACTTATGATCCAGTTGAAAAGTCCTATTCTTTCAATATTGCCAGATATGTCCATGAGGTGTTATATGAAGGCCGTCCGAATGACGGAATCCTTCTAATTGTTCCCAATAACCTTTTAACATCCGGGAGCGTAGTAAGTGCAAACAGGGTGGTTCTTGGCGGTCCTAAACATACCACTCTCGGAATGAAGTTGAACATGATTTACACAGAGCTTTAATGTGCGGAATAGTTGCATATATTGGAAGCAAAGAGGCCTATCCAATATTGATCAAGGGTCTTAGAAGGCTGGAGTATAGGGGATATGATAGTGCCGGAGTTGCCGTTTTGAACTCCAAGTTGCATTTGGATAAGACTAAAGGCAAAGTAGCTGATCTTGAAGCAGTATTGGAGGGTAAGGCCTTAACGGGGACCATAGGCATAGGTCACACCCGTTGGGCTACACATGGAGAACCCAACGATGTCAACGCGCATCCTCACGCATCCATGAGTGGGAAGCATGTGATTATCCACAATGGAATCATCGAGAATTATGGGATTCTGAAAAAGGAGCTTGTCAAAAGAGGTTACGAATTTCAGAGTGACACGGACACTGAAGTCCTGATTCATCTGATCGAGGATATTCAGTTAAAGGAAAAAGTAGTGCTGTTCGAGGCAGTGAGAATTGCGCTCAACGAAGTGGTTGGTGCGTATGCTATTGTAATTCTGTCTGAGGACAATCCCAATCAGCTGATAGCAGCCAAGAAAGGAAGTCCACTGGTAATCGGTGTCGGGCAGGATGAGTTTTTTGTCGCATCGGATGCCACACCTATTGTGGAGCATACCAAGAATGTGGTCTACCTGGAAGATAATGAGATTGCGATCATGAATCGCGATGAGGAGCTTAAGATCAAGACCATTAAGAACCAGGACAAAACACCCTACTTGCAAGAACTTGAAGTTAACCTGGTAGCACTGGAAAAAGGTGGGTATGACCACTTTATGCTCAAGGAAATCTATGAGCAACCGCGATCTATAAAAGACAGCATGAGGGGAAGGATCAATTCCTCAAAAGGACATGTGGCACTGGGTGGGATTAAGGAATATGAAACAAAATTGGCCAATGCCAAACGAATCATTATAGTGGCTTGTGGTACATCCTGGCATGCAGGGCTTGTGGGGGAGTATTTAATTGAGGAATTGGCACGCATTCCGGTTGAAGTAGAATACGCTTCTGAATTCAGATACCGGAACCCGATTATTGAAGAGGGGGATGTTGTAATCGCGATCTCTCAATCTGGAGAAACTGCGGACACCTTGGCCGCGATAGAAATGGCCAAGGAGAGAGGCGCCATTATTCTTGGCATTTGCAATGTGGTGGGATCTTCGATTCCAAGGGCTACTCATGCGGGTTCGTATACCCACGCAGGCCCGGAAATCGGAGTGGCGTCTACAAAGGCATTTACTGCTCAAATTACACTGCTGGCGTTAATGGCCCTTTCCATAGCGCGAAAGAAAGGCAGCCTGAGTGAATCGAAATTGCGTCAATTGCTGAGGGAGCTTGAGTTAATACCTGATAAAGTAGCAAGAACTTTAGAGGCCAATGATCAAATCAAATATATCGCCAACATCTATAAAAATGCAACAAACTGTTTGTATTTAGGAAGGGGATATAACTTCCCCGTTGCTTTAGAAGGCGCATTGAAGTTGAAGGAGATCTCTTATATTCATGCGGAGGGGTATCCTGCAGCAGAAATGAAGCACGGGCCGATTGCCCTTATAGATGAGGAAATGCCCGTGATTGTGATCGCCACTAAAAAGGGATCTTATGATAAAGTGGTGAGCAATATTCAGGAGGTAAAAGCAAGGAAAGGGAAAATTATCGCGGTGGTCACTGAGGGTGATGATGCGGTGACAGAAATCGCGGATCACACCATTGAAATTCCCCAGGTTTCTGAGGTGTTTACGCCCCTGGTGTCAGTAATTCCACTACAACTTCTTTCCTATCACATCGCCGTAATGCGCGGGTGCAATGTGGATCAGCCACGAAATCTTGCCAAGTCCGTTACTGTGGAGTAGGCTTGGCCTTCTTGTCCTTACGATACCACATGAGTATTTTGGAATTCTTGATGAAAGGCTTAGTGTCTTCAGATAAGATCATAACCATCATATCTACAAATGGCAGTATCCCTACAAATCCCCCAAGCGTGACCACATAAAGAATAGGAATAATCGGTTTGGCACCAAGGTAAATTCTGTGCAAACCAAGCATGCCAAACGGGAAGGGAAAGGCCAGGATGGATGCGAGTACTTTGTTCTTGTTCTGAGTAGAATCACCTTCGGCGTACAAGGCGGCAGAAGCTACCTCGAGCGAGGCCAATCCGTGGGGATTGATATTTACTGAAGGCGTATCTTGAAGATGAACAGACGCCGGAATCTTGCTCTGCACGGGGTTGAGGATCGGCCAACAGCAGAGCGCTGTTAGCACGATGACCCCAAAAGTATTCTTAAACCGATGCAGCATATTTCTCAGCCACCGCGTCCCAGTTAATCACATTCCAAAATGCGGAAACGTAATCGGGTCTACGGTTTTGGTAGTTGAGGTAATAAGCGTGTTCCCATACATCAATTCCCAAAATGGGTGTGCCTTTAACCTCTGAAATATCCATTAAAGGGTTGTCCTGATTAGGAGAAGAGGTGACCACAAGACCATCTCCAGTCGCTACCAGCCATGCCCATCCAGATCCAAAACGAGTTGCGGCAGCGGTGGCGAACTTATTTTTAAACTCTTCAAATGAACCAAAGGCTGAATCGATGGCAGCTCCCAAGTCTCCTGCGGGAGCGCCTCCAGCATCGGGGCCCATTATCTCCCAGAACAAACGATGGTTGTAAAAACCTCCACCGTTGTTACGGATCGCAGGTGAGTGTCCTGAAATACCAGCTAGAATATCTTCAATTGATGAATCAGCTAAGTCTGTTCCCTCAATCGCGTTGTTGAGATTGGTGGTGTACGCGTTGTGGTGCTTGCCGTGATGAATCTCCATAGTTCTCGCATCAATATGCGGTTCAAGAGCATCATGTGCATAGGGTAGGTCGGGTAGTTCGAAAGCCATTTTTTGTATGAGTTTTTGCCCCTATAATCAGGGGCGTTAGGAAAATGATTGTTAATCAAATATAATAATAAAAGCCTATTTCCGCTTGTAGATTGGCACGGTTGAGCAGGCTTCCCCAAACATTAAACTTTTAACAACAGGTTTCAGTAGAAGGGTGAGTGCAACATAAGCAGCGTCAGGTACTGGTTTATGACTGCAGCCATTTACAATCACCCGTTTATCCCTGTATTTTCCTAAGTCGACTTCTTTTAGGGCCTCATTATAGAGGATGGTTTCAAGCATTTCCACATCTCCGAATACTACTTTCTTAGCCACCCCTTCCAGCTGGGAGCTGATGAGCATATAGGCCCATGTGGGTACAATGGCTTCCGTAGAGCAGGAGAGCGCAACATAGTGGTCCTTGTAATTTGACCATTCTTTCATGTTTACTTGCTCTCTAAATAGTTTTTCGCGCAACACCAAACCATCATCTAAAAAATGGCTGATATCGATCAACGAACGCTCTCCATCTGGATAGTAGTCTTCGAGATTGAAGTTTACCAGTGCACTCTTAGCTACCTTATTTACTATTTCTTCTGCCATTGTTTACAGCATCCCCAGTTCCAGGCGTGCATCTTCGGTCATCATCTCCATGTGCCAGGGTGGTTCAAATACAATTTCTACATGTGCTTTGTTAACTGCCTTGATCCCCTGTATTTTGGCTTCCACCTCAGCAGGAAGGGATTCTGCCACTGGGCAGTTTGGTGACGTCAGCGTCATGATAATCTCCACATTAAAATCATCGTCAATATTGATCTCGTAGATAAGCCCCATTACATAAATGTTAACAGGGATCTCGGGATCATAACACGTCTTTATCATGTCAATGACAATTCCCTCCAGTAAGTTTTTTGTAATACTCATTTGCTAAGCCTTAGCCTTGTAACCCAAGGCGTATATTTTCATTTGTTTAATCATTGAAACCAATCCATTTGAGCGCGTTGGCGACAGATGCTCCCTGAGACCTATTTCATTAATAAAATACAATTCCGTCTCGAGAATTTCGTCCACATCGTGATTGGACAATACATACACCAATAAGCCAATGATCCCTTTGGTGATGATCGCGTCACTGTCCGCTTCAAAGATCAATTTGCCTTCTGTAATTTGGGTATGCAACCACACTTTCGCCTGACATCCCCTAACTTCATACTCTTCTGTTTTAAACTTGTCGTCCAGGAGTGACAAGGATTTCCCATATTCAATCAGGTGTTCATACTTCCCCATCCAGTCTTCAAACATGGAAAACTCATCAATAATTTCTTCCTGAAGTTCTTTAATACTCGACATGATAATCACCTCTTAACCCAACATTTCTTTTGCCTTCTCAATTCCAGAAACCAGTTTATCTACCTCCGCCTTTGTGTTATAAAAACAAAAGGATGCCCTTACTGTACCGGCAATGCCAAATCGGTCCATCAGCGGCTGGGTGCAGTGGTGTCCTGTTCTTACTGCGATACCTAATCTATCCAGTATGGCCCCAACATCAAACGGGTGGTGTGTGCCTAACAAAAAAGAGACTACACCGGACTGAATGTCTGGTTCCCCGATGAACTTGAGGCCCTCAATACCTCTTAATTTATCCAGTGCGTAAGCAAGGAGGTCATGCTCATAGGCTTGGATGTTCTCATATCCCAATTCATTGATGTAATCAACAGCCGCGCCTAACCCAATACCACCTGCAATGTTGGGTGTGCCAGCTTCAAACTTATGGGGCAATTCGTTGTAGTCAGTCTTTTCAAAGGTCACCTTGCTAATCATGTTTCCTCCTCCATGGTATGGCGGTAGTGCATTGAGATATTTCTCCTTTCCATACAGAATCCCAACGCCCGTCGGTCCGAACATTTTGTGGGCAGAGAAGCAGTAAAAATCTGCGTCAAGKTCCYGYACRTCYACAGCCATATGCGGAACYGCCTGGGCSCCGTCTACSACCACTAATGCACCGACGCCATGCGCYTTTTCAATYACTGTTTTTAATGGAATTACWGTTCCCAWYGTATTGGAAACRTGCGCTATCGCGACGACTTTTGTTTTCTCGCTGAGTAACTCATCCAACGMATTCAGCATGATATYCCCTYTGTCATCKATAGGAATYACTTTCAATKTGGCGCCTGTTTCTTCGCATAACAACTGCCAGGGTACAATATTGGAATGGTGCTCYAATTCAGWMACCAGAATCTCGTCCCCTTCAGAGATTAAACKCTTGCCCATACAGCTTGMCAGCAGGTTGATGGACTCGGTAGTTCCCCTGGTGAATATGATTTCATGCKCATGYTCSGCATTGATCAAGGTCTTGACTTTCATTCTTACTTCCTCGTATCGCTCCGTAGCCTTTCCAGAAAGGGTGTGCACTCCACGATGTATATTGCTGTGTTCGTGTGTGTAGTATTGGCTGATAGCGTCGATAACCACCTTTGGTTTTTGAGAAGAAGCGCCGTTATCCAGATACACCAAAGGATAGCCATTCACCTCCTGTGCTAGGATAGGAAAATCTGCCCTGATTTTCAGAGGATCCAGTGAAATTGCGTTAGTGGTATATGTGTCCTGTACAGATTCCATCGTTTTATTGGTGTTGACCGAGCTTTTGAAGTATCATTTCAACAACCTCATGTTTAAATTTTGCGTCAGCTATTTTATCCGTTACCTCCACGGAAAACCCCTGAAGTAACATTGACATAGCGATATTTTCAGGGATGCCTCTGGAACGTAAATAGAACAAAGCTTCCTGATCCACTTGCCCTATGGTCGCGCCGTGGCTGCACTTCACGTCATCCGCATAAATCTCCAATTCAGGCTTGGTATTCATGGTCGCATTATCCGAAAGCAAAATGTTCTTATTTGACTGAAAGGCATTCGTGCGTTGGGCATCTTGATGGACCCAAACGCGTCCGTTAAATATTCCCGAAGCATTATCATCCAGCAATCCAACATAAAGTTCGTTGCTTACACAATCAGGTTCTTTGTGCTCCACGATGGTGTGGTTATCAACTTGGTTCTTGTTGTTGATGTGGTAGTAGCCATATAGGTTGGCCTCACAACCGGTCCCTTCCAGGTGAATATTGACGTTGTTTCTGATAAACGTGCCGTTTAATGTGGTTGTGACTTTTGTGTAACGACTGTCTCTTTTTTGCACCACAAAACTTGATGTCACTTGGCTGATATCGGTATCCTGAAGTACGTAATGCTTTAATTCCGCATTTTCGCTAATATGGATTTCCTCAACAGTGTTTATAAGTGCCGATGCCGTATTCGTTTGACTGATAATGCTCACCGAACTGTTTTTGCCCACTACAATTAGGTTCCTGGGGTGGATGATTCCTCCATCTACATTCCATGTTTGATTGGGCAGTCGAATGGGTTCTTCTACAATTGTATTATCTGGAATATGAATGAAGATGCCATTGGAAAAGAAGGCGGTATTTAACGCCGTTAGCCCGGTATTCTTCGTGCCCGCCAATTTGGTGAGATATTGTTCAATGGCAGGGTGGTTGGCCAGGATGGCTTCCCGTAAAGAGGAAATTTCAAATTGTTCGTCTTTTAAATGGCCAAGGTCAACGTTCAATGCATCATCATTGGCATTTACGTTCACTTCCAGTCCCTTGAGAACCTTGCCAATTCTTGAGTATTTCCAATACTCTAACCGATTATTGGGCAACCCTAAAGACTCGAGTTCAAGGACGGAGTTCTCTCTCGCATGGGATAAGGTAGCGCAGGCGACTCCTGGTTGGCTTTCCCGGTGGCCCTCAAATAGTGATCTGTAATCTTCTGCCATCATGCTTCTGTCATTTCACCAAATTCTTCTTTAATCCAGTCATACCCTCTTTCTTCGAGCGTTAATGCCAGGCTTTTGTCCCCTGACTTGACGATGCGCCCATCATAAATGATGTGAACAAAATCTGGAACAATGTAATCGAGTAATCTCTGATAATGCGTAATAATTACCGTTGCATTGTCTTTGTTTCTCAGGCGATTCACGCCATCTGCAACAACGCGTAGTGCATCGATATCCAATCCGGAGTCTGTCTCGTCGAGAATGCACAGCTTCGGTTCAAGCATAGCCATCTGGAATATTTCTGATTTCTTTTTTTCTCCCCCTGAGAATCCTTCATTGACCGAGCGTTTGGTTAGGCTCTTATCAATTTCTATGACTTTCATTTTTTCCTTCATCAGTTTCAGGAAGTCTGCGCCATTCAGCGGTTCCTGGCCATTGAATTTTCTCACTTCATTGAGTGAGGTGCGTAGAAAGTTAGTGGTATTCACTCCTGGGATCTCGATAGGATATTGAAAGGCAAGAAACAGTCCCTTTCGCGCTCTGTCTTCCGGCGATAAATCTAGCAGGTCTTCTCCGTAGAAGGTGGCACTTCCTCCAGTGATCTCATATTCTTCCCTTCCCGCCAATACAGAGGCGAACGTACTCTTTCCAGAACCATTCGGTCCCATGATCGCATGCACTTCTCCCGCTTTAACTTCAAGGTTGATCCCTTTCAAAATTTTAGTCGAGTCAACCGACGCTTTTAGATCTTTTACAACTAACATCTCTTTGTCCTATTATTAATAACCTTACTTGAGAATCCAATCTTAACTGGAGTTCTTACCTATATAAACGTATTCTTACTCATATTTTGTGGGAATAAAGGAATAATGTTTTGGAGTTAAATGGTTATTCTGGTTTGCTCTTTGGCATTATTTCAACTTGCTATTGTCCCACTAATTCTCTACACCAATACCATTATTCTTAACTTCCTTTATGCTTCATTTGATTCATCTGAACAAGAGCAAACTTATCCAACGCTTCCTTCCAGGCTGATGGAAAGGAGCTTCTGCGCTTCAACGGCAAATTCCATTGGAAGCTGTTTCATGACTTCTTTACAGTATCCATTGACAATTAGTCCGATGGCCTGCTCGGTGTCCAGTCCTCTTTGATTGCAATAGAATATTTGATCTTCCCCGACTTTTGATGTGGTAGCCTCATGTTCGACAACAGCCGATTTGTTACTGGTCTCGATATAGGGAAAGGTATGTGCTCCGCACCGGTCGCCTAAAAGGAGAGAATCACATTGTGAGAAATTCCTGGCATTGTGCGCGTTTTTCCCAATTCTAACAAGACCCCGATAGCTGTTGTTGCTAAAGCCTCCTGATATACCTTTAGAGATGATTGTGCTCATGGTGTTTTTCCCAATATGCAACATTTTGGTGCCCGTATCAGCCTGTTGATAGTTGTTGGTCACAGCAACGGAATAAAATTCACCAACGGAATGATCCCCCAGTAGGATAACACTGGGGTATTTCCAGGTGATTGCTGATCCTGTTTCGACTTGGGTCCATGAGATCTTAGAGTAGTCACCTTTACAGATGCCTCTCTTGGTGACAAAATTATAGATTCCACCTATACCATCTTTATTACCGGGGTACCAGTTCTGTACCGTCGAGTATTTAATTTCTGCGCCTTTATGAGCAACTAATTCTACAACCGCCGCGTGCAGCTGGTTTTCATCGCGCATAGGTGCAGTACATCCTTCCAGGTAACTAACGTAGGCATCCTCATCAGCAATTAATAGCGTTCTTTCAAACTGCCCTGTGTTGGCTTCGTTAATCCTGAAGTAGGTAGACAGCTCCATAGGGCACCTTACTCCTTTAGGGATATAGCAAAAAGAGCCGTCCGAGAATACCGCGGAGTTGAGTGTTGCATAGAAGTTGTCTGTATAAGGCACTACAGTACCCAGGTACTGCTTAACCAACTCGGGATACTCATGTACCGCATCGCTGAATGAACAAAAGATGATCCCTAACTCTTTTAGCTTTTTCGTAAATGTAGTTTTAACTGATACGCTATCCATTACAACATCCACGGCCACTCCTGAGAGCTTTTTCTGTTCATCTAATGAAATCCCAAGTTTGTCATACATCTTGAGCAGTTCAGGGTCTACTTCGTCAAGAGACTCGAGCTCAGGTTTCTTCTTGGGTGCTGCGTAATAGATGATATCCTGAAAATCAATTTCGGAGTACTTGACGTGGGCCCATTTTGGCGCTTCCTTTAGGGTTTGCCAGTGGCGAAATGCCTTAAGTCTCCACTCCAATAGCCATTCAGGCTCATTCTTTTTGTTGGATATGAAGTGAATGGTATCCTCTGTCAACCCTTTCGGTGCTAACTCAGACTCAATTTCAGTGACAAAACCGTATTTATATTCACGGTCTGTTACCTCTTGTATTATTTCTCGCTCGTTTGACATTAATAAGCTATAAAATGTTCTAGGTGATTTTTGACTTTGTTCTCCTTATACGGAGAAACTCTCGCCACAACCACACGTGCGAGTAGAGTTGGGATTGACAAATACAAATCCCTTTCCATTGAGGCCTCCAGAGTAGTCCAATTCGGTGCCTACTAGATACAAGAAACTCTTCTTATCTACAACGATTTTAACGCCTCTATCCTCAAACTCCTGATCTCCTTCTCCTAGCTTTGTATCGAATTCTAGTACATAAGATAATCCGGAACAACCTCCACTCTTCACACCTACTCTCACAAAACTTTCTTCTGGTGAACCCGTTTGCGCAATTTCGTGAACAAGCTGCACTTTAGCTGACTCTGTTACTTTGATCATTTCCTGATTGATTATTGTCTTATCTGTATATGTAAACGTTTCTTATTTAGATTCATTCTAAATAAGGTTAAAAGTTTCTCAAAGTTACCAATTATAATCATCATTGCCAAGATGAGGAGGCCGTGCCATATAGGCCTCATTTCTATCTGGCTAGTTTGGAATCCCTTTGGGACATTGTTGAAAACCTATGTTGATACTTATTTCAAATCAATGTTTGCTGCCTCGGCATTATGCCGAATTTCGGATAAAGTTGAGAAATGTTAAGAAAACAAACTTCTTTCTTGTTTTTGTTCTTGTTAATGGGGTTCTGTTGTCCCATTATTACCATGGGCCAGGTGAAGAATCTGGATGGATCAGTGGATTGTACTGAGCCTACCTTGGTTCAGGTGTCAAAGGATAACATTGAATTGATCTCATCGGGGAGCTACGAATCGGCAGCGGATGACAACCATGTTGTATTTTATAAAGAGAGTGATAAGTATTCATTTTGGTACAAAATAGCGGTAAGCTACTCTTGTGACCTGCAATTTGACATCTATCCTACGGATGAGCATGATTTCTATAATTTCTATTTATACAAATACGAGGGGAGCAACTTCTGTAGGGAGATAATCAATAATTCGGTGGTACCATTTCGTGCAAACCTCTTTGAACGGAGTGGAATTGACCGAAGCGCTAGAATCGATACAAGTATTGATGGAGAGCGAATGGAATCAGTGGATCGCGATGATTATTTCTATTACCGGCCTAGAAATCAGGTGATAGATGCGGAGGAGGGTGACATTTATTATTTGAATGTTCACCACTTGGTGGGCGACGATTGTGGACATTCTATCGTGTTTGCCTCTTGTCAAAAGTCACTTGCCATTGAGGCGAAACACAAGCCCTGTTATGAGCCGGTCATTGAACCCGAGCCCATTGTTGAGGCGATGGAACGACTGAAGGGAATAACCAGTATTGCTTCACTTGCATCGGCCCCTCTTTTGGAACTTGTGGTTGAAGATGTACCTCAGGTTGAAGTAGGTGATATTGAGCAAGCGCAAGATCAAAGCTTAGGGTTGGGGGCGGAATTAAAGAAGATCAAATTTTCGCCTTCGGTATTAGATGCACGAACAGAAAAACCGATTCAGGTAGATTATATGATCATTGAGACGGGAAGTGGAAATAGGGTAGATCGCCTGGTTAATGAGAATGGGGAGACAGAGCTTAACCTAAATCCAGAGCGGGATTACACGATCCTTTATACGAGTCTGGGCTATGAATCAAAGCAGATGGAAATGGCTTTTAGGGCAGATGCGTCAGAGCTGAAGGTTGAACGCGTATTTTTAAAACCTCAGGCTGTTGGTACCAACATTGTGCTCAACGATATTTACTTTCATCCAAATACTTATGTGTTTAGGCCAGGTGCGGATRAAGAGTTGCAGAGACTCTTACATTATTTAAATAGTAATGTAAATGCGCGAATTGAAATTCAAGGACATACCAATGGTGACTATAGAATTAAGCCTAGGGCTGAATATACACACCTGAGTGCGGGTTGGAATTTTAGGGGATCATCAACGAAGCTGTCAAAGCTCCGGGCAAGTGTTGTTCGCGATTACCTAACAGATCACGGCGTTGATCCAAATAGATTGGTTGCAACTGGTTTGGGTGGCAAACAGATGCTGGTTCCTGACCCAGATGATTACGAAGACAGGCTTATCAATATGCGCGTGGAAATCGTAATTCTGGAGATATAAAAAACTCCGCACATGGACCATGCGCGGAGTTCTTCAATAAGGTTTAACTATTTCTTGGAAGGCCTCTTTCTTGGTTTCTTTTCGTCATCCTTCGCTTTCTTCTCTTTTTCGCCCGCAAAATAAACCCGAGAAAGGTCTCTATATTCCATAGGGTTAATGTCGAAGTTGCGAACATTCAATTGCAACAAACGATAGTGTTCGCTATAGTAAATTGGCATGATAGCCGCATCGTCCATGGCAATTTGATCTGCTTGCTTATACAACTCAAGTCTCTTTTCTTCCTCCACCTCTCGAAGAGCGATGCTGAAGAGTGAGTCAAATTCTGCACTTCTGTATCGTACGGAATTAATGTAAGACTTGTCGCTTAATTTGGCAGGAATATGAGGGCTGTACAATAGATTTAAGAAGTTCTCTGGATCAGGATAATCAGCAATCCATCCTGTTCTCCAGAATAACGTCTTACCGGTCTCAAGGTTATCCAAGTGCTGTGCCCGGGGAATTACGTCAGGTACGACATCAATGTTCAAGCTTTCCTTAAGTTGCTTTTGGATAACTTCGGCAATCTGAACATTCCGGGAGCCTCCGGAGTTTAGCGATAGCGTTAGCTTGGGGAAATTGTTGCCATTCGGATAACCTGCCTCCGCAAGCAATAACCTTGCTTTGTCAGGGTCATAATTGTATCCATCGATATTTTCAAAGTCATAATTATTAAAGGCAGGAGGCACCATACCATAGATAGCGGGGCGACCTTCTCCTTGGAGTGTATAGGTTACAATGGACTCTCTGTCAATCGCATAGTTGAAGGCTTGTCGGACAAGCTTATTGCTAAAAAGATCACTTTGATGTTGGAATCCATAATATTGTAATGCCAAGGCTGGGGTTACCTGTACTTCAAAACTAGGTCCGTCAATGGCATCTGCGAACTCTCCCATTACCTCGTCAATCATTTCAATCGGCAATTCAAACACCATATCCAGGTGGCCTTTCTTGAACTCTAGCAATTCAGACTTCTTCTCTTTTAAGAAAGAAAAAGATATGCGATCCAGATAAGGGATTTCATTACCCCATTCATCCTTGTCCCAGTAGTTTTCAAATCTAGATAGGATGACCGCTTCCCCTTCCCTAATCGTTTTAACTTTAAATGGGCCGGTACCTACACAGTGAACACGCATTTCTATGCCGTACTTTTCAACAGCTTCCATTGGGAATACCCATGTGAAAGCAGTACACAGGATCTGTAAGAATCCGGAGAAGCTATACTCAAGATCAATCTGTAGTGTATACTTATCAATTACTTTAATGCCAGTAACACCTTCTGCCAATGGATTTCCATCCATAGTAGATTGATAGTATTCATCCGCTCCAACTACCCTGTTTTTGAACACCCAAAATCCTTGATTTTGAGGAGCAGATGTACAAAGCAGTGTGTAGCATTTCTTGAAATCCTCAGCTGTTACTTCCCGGCCTTTCCCCCCGTCGAAGCAAGGATCGTCATGGTATTTTACTCCCTTTCTCAAGTGAAAAGTGAACTTCGTAGCATCCTCATTTACTTCCCAGGACTCAGCGATTGAAGGAATAATCTCTAAGTCTTTTTGAGAATACTTGAGTAATCCTTCGTAAATCTGATTGGTGATACGATGGCTTACAACTTCAGTGACGTCGTGTGGGTATAGATTTCTAAAGTCCTCCACTTCATTCATTCTGAACACACCTCCGAGAGTGATAGGCCCTTTTCCTGGTTTCTCTCTATTGGGATCAGTTCCCTGATCACAACTCCAAAGAGTGATTGCGCTCACCAGTGCAACAAAAATTAATTTTCTCATGTTAAGTCTAAAAAATTACTCTGCTTTTCTCTCCCCTCAATCTGGGGAAATGCCATATAGTCTTAGGGGTGACCCCAAGATTGCAAATATAGAGATTTATAAATATAATTATCAAATATTATTAATAGTCGATTTCCAGATACACCGGACAGTGGTCGGAGTGTTTTGCCTCTGATAAGATTCGAGCCGCTTTCATAGATCCCGCCAACGGCTGGGATACCAGATTATAGTCAATGCGCCACCCCAGGTTTCTTTCCCTTGCCTGCTGCCTGTAGGTCCACCAGGAATAATGGTGAGGGTCTTGATTAAAATGTCTGAACGAATCAACCATGCCGGTTTTCATAAATCCATCGATCCAATCTCTTTCTTCTGGAAGGAATCCTGAGCTGTTCTTATTGGATATAGGATTGTGAATATCAATTGGTTTGTGACAGATATTGTAATCTCCTGAAATAATCAGTTTGGGCCGTTCTCTTCTAAGTTCTTTAATGTATGCTTCAAAATCCGCAAGCCATTCCATTTTAAATGCCTGGCGCAGGTCTCCACTGGATCCAGAAGGCATGTACACAGATATAATAGACGTATCTCCAAAGTCTACCCGCAACACCCTTCCTTCCCGGTCGTTATCACCTATCTTACATCCATATTCTACATGATCTGGTTCTTCTTTGCAAAGAATAGCCACTCCGCTATATCCTTTCTTTTCTGCTGAGTGCCAATAGTGGTGATAACCGGCTTCTTCAAATTGATCAGTATCCACTTGCTCCTTCAGCGCTTTTGTTTCCTGAAGGCATAGAATATCTGGTTTGCAGGCATTTATCCATTCAATGAACCCCTTTTTAAGAGCTGCTCTAACTCCGTTGACATTATATGATATTATGACTGCCATATGACCCGATTAAAGATGCGCACGAAAATAGTGTTAATTAGAAATACGTCTAACAAAAATGCCTTTTATACGTTATTATTGTCCCATAAACCCCAGATAGAATCCGGATAGAAATAAAATCTTGAGGTTTACAATGGCGTCATCCTTGTGAGAAACTGTCTTTCAGTAGTTCGATTGTGTATTGCCATCCTTGCCTTCATAGGTATGGTGTTCGAGAGTGCTTATAGTCAAAGTTTAAGCAACAAGCGCAGGACGGTGATTACTGCTTTCAAGGACACGATTACTTTTGACAGCTTAAGTGTCATTTCGGGGTCAGTCGGTTTGTATGATAGGGAGGGTAAATTGATAAGTGAAGAGGCTTATTGGATTGATTATCCCAATAGCCGGTTGGTCCTCAAACCTGTGTCTAGAGATGCAAAATTTCCGATAACAATCAGCTACCGTGTTTTTCCTTTGATGTTCACAGAGGAGCGCTCACACAAAAATACGAACCTGCTCGTCCCAGATCCCACTGGGCTTACCGATCCATTCATGTATACCTACAAGAAATCGAGCACTGATATTTTGGGAATGGGCAATATCAGCAAAAGCGGTAGTATATCCCGTGGTGTCAATTTTGGTAATAGTCAGGATGTGACAATCAATTCAAGCCTTGACTTGCGCTTGGCGGGTAAAATTAGTGACAATGTGTCCATCCTGGCGGCCATAACGGATGATAATATTCCAATTCAACCAGATGGCAGTAGCCAGCAAATTCAGGAGTTTGACAAAGTTTTTATTCAGCTTTCCGATAAAAATTCCACCTTGATCGCAGGGGATTTCGAAATAGGGAGGCCGAAAAGTCACTTCATGAACTTCTTCAAGAAAGCGCAGGGAGGTAGCTTCAGTACAAAAAGGGCCATAGGATCAGAAGATGCTCCTGGTCTGCTGACGGTGGAAACGAGCGCGGCAGTGTCGAAAGGTAAGTTTGCAAGGAACACTTTCGTCGGCGTTGAGGGGAATCAGGGCCCCTACAAGTTGAAGGGCAATGCGAATGAGCTTTTTATTATCATTATCTCTGGAACAGAGAGAGTGTATTTAGATGGAAGCTTGCTAACACGCGGCCAGGACCGTGACTACATAATAGACTATAATACCGCGGAGATTACATTCACACCTAAAATTCTGCTCACCAAGGACAAACGAATCGTTGTTGAATTCCAATATTCAGATAGAAATTTCACAAGGTCATTGGCATACGGCCGTGTGGGTTATCAGAAGAATAAGATGAATATATATGGTGCCTTCTATACGGAGCAAGATGCAAAGAATCAACCGCTTGATCAGGATTTGGAAGGGGATAACATCATGATATTACAGGGCATTGGAGACAATCTGGACTCAGCCATAGCGCCGAAAATTGACAGCGCTGAGAATACTGACAATGGGGTCTTCTACCAACGGATTGATAGCCTTGGCTATACCATATTTAAACATTCAACAGATTCAGGTGTGTTTCAGGTAGGTTTTTCAAACGTCGGCCTGGGCAACGGAAATTATGTGCAGGATTTCAAGACGATAGCAAATGGCAGGGTGTTCAAGTGGGTTGCCCCTGATACAATTGGGACTTCGATCAGGCGCAATGGAACGCATGAACCGGTGGTTAAGTTGATTACTCCAAAGAGCAAGCAAATGGCAATTGTTGGGGGAAAGATCAGGGTAGGTAAGGGCACCGAAATAACCTTTGAAGCGGCAGCAAGTAATGAGGATTTGAACACTTTTTCATCGCTGGATGACGGTAATAATGTCGGGGGAGCGATTAAGTTTTCAATTTTAAACAAAAGAAATATTGGAGGAAGTATCAAAGACCCGGTTCAGCTGATATCTAGTCTCAATTACGAACAGGTGGATAAGAATTTTGTGGCTATTGAGCGGTATCGTAAAGTGGAGTTCGAGCGGAATTGGAATGTCAGGGATTTGAACATTAAAGATCACCAGTATCTTCCAGGTATGTCTGTTGAACTAAATCAAAAGAGCTTCGGGTCTTTTAAGTATATGTTCAGCTCATACATTCAAGGTACACAAAGTACAGGTATCAAAAATGAAGCAGTTGGACGCCTTCGTAAAAACGGGCTGACCGCGGATTTTAATGGAAGTGTGGTAACCAGTGATAATTTTCTTAATCAGTCCAGGTTCATCAGATCAAAGGGAGTGATTTCGAAACAGTTCAAAAGGATAACTGTCGGTATAAGGGAGGAACAAGAAAATAATGTGTTTCGGGACGCGATGACAGACACGTTAACCGCAAGTACTTATGAGTTTTACGATTGGAATGTATTCGTTCAAAGTCCCGATACCTTTAAAAATAAGATAGGGCTAAGTTATGGTCAGAGAACGGATTTCGCTTTAAAGAATAACGACCTGTCCCAATCAACAAAAGCGGAGAACCTGACATTGTCATTTGGCTTTCTGGGCAATCCGAATCAGTCGCTCAGTGGAAGCTTTACCTACAGGAAGTTAAAAGTGGATTCTAGTTTATCGACCAACAAGTCTGATGAATCCGTGATTAGCAGATTGGAACACCGTATGAAACTATTTAAAGGGGCGATAAGAACCAACACGTTTTATCAAATTGGGTCTGGGTTGGAGGTCAAGCGGGAGTTTTTCTTTCAGAAGGTTCCTGTCCCGGGCCAAGGTACCCATCAGTGGATTGATAGGGATTCAAATGGGGTGGAGTCATTGAGCGAATTCGTGGAAGCCGCATTTCAATACGAAGCCGATTACATTAAAATTTTTGTGCCGACTACCGAATACATTCCTACATTTTCTGTCATGTTCAACGAGGCCATCTATATCCGGCCTTCTGCGGTTTGGAAAAATAGTGAGGGAGTTAAGAAGTTCGTTTCAAGATTCTCCAATCAAACTACTTACAGAATGAGCAGAAAAAGTACGAATTCTGATTTATCAACCTCCTATAACCCTTTCATTGTAAGGGACAGCGTTTTGAGCGATAGTACTACGGGTGTGGTAAGTCTGGTCTCATCTTTTAGGAATATTCTCTTTTTTAACAGAACAAACCGGCATTTTGGTGTGGATATAAAGTACCAGGATACACGGAGTAAATCGTTATTGGTGAATGGGTTGGACAGTAGAAGAAGTGTCTTGAGAAGCGCTTATTTTCGGTGGAATTTGAGCAGGCAACTTACGTGGAATTTCCTTTATGCACTTGGGGATAAAACAAATTCCTCAGAATTTCTCAGCTCAAAGGACTTTGACATCACATTTGTACAATATGAACCGCGCATTACCTTTCAGCCCAATACCAAACAACGGTTCAGTCTTTCCTACACGTATAAAAACAAGGAGAATCTACTTTTGAGTACTTCTGTAGACACCTCGGTCATTGCAACAGGCGGCGAGACGGCCATTCAAAATAGTTTGGGGATACAGGTTAAGCAGAGTAATGTCTCTAAAGGAAGTCTGGAGTTAAAGGTGGATTTCATCGATTTCACTTATAAGGATGCTGCTGGAGAAGCGGCAAAACAGAATACACCGCTGGGATTTGAAATGTTGGAGGGCTTGCAGACTGGTGGCAATGTAACATGGAGTTTATCCTACCAAAGAAATCTCTCCAAACACATGCAGCTGAGCATAACGTATGATGGCAGGAAGTCTGAAGGTTCAGCAGCTATACACCGTGGAGGGGTGCAGTTACGGGCCTATTTTCAATAAGTTACGCCAATCTTACCGGTCCCGATCCGCTACTCGAGGGTAATTCCAGTCTCGCCTACTTTAAGCCCATCCGCAAAAATATCTACAGAATACGTTCCTGGATTGAGGCCAGCCTTTTTGAAGTAGATGCAAATTTCTTCCGCCTTATTTTGGTAATTGAGCTTGCGTCGGCCGCTGAAAGCCAACTCTACCCCCTCTGAAGTGAATACATTGGTGCTATCACCATCTTTGGGAAAAACATTGCCTTTGTCGTCGGCCACGCGCAGGTAAAAATCCCGTTCTCCAGGGGTTGTGAGCGCATTGGCGGCTATTGTAAAACACACTTTGATCTTCTCCACTCTTCTCGCCCGGGATTCTTCTTTCTCTTTTCCAGCACCCCGCATTCGAATGCCGCTGGTCACCATTTGGTAGAGCTTGAATTGGGACCCCAGGGCCACCTGGCCACTGAGGTTCTCTTTCTCCCTGGTCAAATTCTCACTCTTCTTGATTTCGGACGTAAGGTTGCTGGCGATCTCCGTTTTTTCTTCAACCAGGACCGTTATTTTTTTACCCATGGAGTCCATTTCATGGAGGTAAACTTTGAGGATTCGTCTCAAGGATTGGTTTTCTCTTTTGAACTTGGTCATCAGCCAGCGCTGTTCAATTTTGAGCTTCTCCAGCTTCTCAATATCCACCAACATCTCTTCGATCTCGGCTATTTTTTCATCCAGTTGCTGACGCAGGCCTTCGTTATCGGTCGTTACATTTTGATATTCAGCCAAAAGTTCACCCAGCTCAGCTTTGATCTCGCTTTTCTCGCTCCGCTCTTCCTTGACCAATGCCTTCTGTTCCAGAAATTGCCATCCCAATATTCCGGCTGTCACAAACAACACGATCGCAATGATACCGTACAGCTTGTTTGACTTTTTTTCTTTCTTGATTGGAGATTCAGCTTCCATCGGWCGCTTTTGTTTACGTGGTTAAATTTTAGCAAAATACGGCACTCGATCTTTAGGTGTATAATGCTCTTTGCGAGTAGCACAAATAAACTCATTAACATGAGGATAAATTGCAATTCTAAACAGTATTTATCAACACAAATTAGGCCATTGTTAAATCATGCAAATGTTCATTTATAGGCGGTTCGAAGCCGTTTACATACCCATTATAATCTCTGCAGATTTGTAGGTACATATATATAACGTAACAATTATGAAATCAATACTCGCAGACTTTTTAGCTCTTATCTATCCAGCGTTGTGCTATGCATGCGGAAAGGGGCTCATGAATCAGGAAAAGTGCATTTGTACTTTTTGTAAATACCATTTACCCAAAACAAACTTTCATAATAATGAGGACAATCCTGTAAGCAAACTCTTCTGGGGCCGGGTAAATATTCATTCAGCTACTTCGTATTATCATTTTGAAAAGRGAGGTAAGGTGCAGGAACTGATTCACAAGCTTAAGTATCAGGGCCACCAGGATATTGGCGAGACCTTAGGCCATAGCTTTAGTAGGGATTTGAGCCAAGCGAAGCTTTATGAAGGCGTTGATGTTGTTATTCCGGTTCCGCTGCACCCAAAACGGCTCAGGGAAAGAGGGTACAATCAAAGTGAATCTTTTGCTCAGGGCCTGGCCAAGGGCTTTGGCGCTGAATGTGTCACGGACAAACTCTGCAGAATTGTGAACACCACCACTCAAACCTACAGAAGTCGATTCGATCGCTGGGCCAATATGAGCTCTGTTTTCGGTGTGCGCTCTCCGGATTTCTTTGATGGGGCACATGTGCTTTTGGCAGATGATGTTATTACGACCGGATCGACATTGGAGGCTTGTGCACAAGTGCTACACATGATTCCGAACGTTAAGGTTTCAGTTGCAGCAATCGCTTGTGCGAAGGCAAGCTAATGTAAATTCCCAATCACCAGCAAGCAAAGGACACATCGTTTGTATCGGATTGTTACAAGCGGAAAATGAACTGGAAGACAGGAGCATGTTTGATAAACTACATCAGGACTCAATAGAAGTTAATAAGATCCTGTCAACCATCATTGCTAAAGCCACTAATTCTGCCTAGAACACGGAAACCGATCTTGACCCCTATAGCTTTGCCACCTGCAACCCGCAACCTGCAACCTACAGCATTCAACATTCAATATTCAACTTTCAACTTTCAACTTTCAACTTTCAACTTTCAACTTTCAACTTTCAACTTTCAACTTTCAACCTGCAACCCGCCACCTGCAACCCGCAACCTGTAACTTTCAACATTCAACATTCAATATTCAACATTCAACATTCAACATTCAACTTTCAACTTTCAACTTTCAACTTTCAACTTTCAACTTTCAACCTGCAACCTGCCACCTGCAACCCGCAACTTGCAACCCGCAACTTGCAACCTGTAACTTTCAACATTCAATATTCAATATTCAATATTCAATATTCAATATTCAACATTCAACTTGCAACCTGCAACCTGCCACCTGCAACCCGCAACCTGCAAACCCGCAACCCGCAACCTGCAACCCGCAACCCGCAGCCTGTCACTCCACGCTTGCCGCTACAACCGCCGTTGCCTCTATCTCTATCAAAAACTCCTCTTCAATCAATCGGCTGACTTCTACCATGGTCGTAGCGGGTTGGATATCGCCAAACACCTCTCCATGCGCTCTTCCAGCCTCTTTCCATTGTGAAATATCTCTTACATACATCCTCGTGCGGACCACATCACTCATTGAAGCTCCAGCTTCTTCTAAAGCAGATTGTAAAATTCCCAAGATACATCGAGTTTGTGCATAGAGGTCGCCTATGCCAACTATCTTTCCGTCTATGTTGGAAACTGTGCCTGACACTTCTATGGTATTCCCTAGTCTTACGGCTCTAGAGTAGCCTACGCGCTCCTCCCAGGGGGAGCCTGATGAAATGTTTTTTCGCATGTTTATATTAAAGTGAAATTGGATTTAATCCTTACGTACTTCCCAAACAGTCAGCGACCTGCCAATTACGAAATGCTTTAGATTAAGATGATGATGTAAACTGCAGCTTTTTATATTTAAAGTCATCCCCCCGTTCATCGGGATTCAACAATGCCTCCATTGCGCTCCTGGCGGTTAGATCCTATGGCCTCTTAAAATACTCAGCATGTCTCTGAATATCACCTAATTCGCTGCACAGGCATAGTGCAACGGTATTATAAACTATAGCCATTACGAATATACGAATCCAACCGACTCGAAAACAAATTAAGGGCCTCTAAGAATTCAGTTTACTTTAACGATTGATGTGCCTCCCTTGAATATTAGACTTAGGGGTCTCAGCCATAAGGTTTATCTATCAAGCTACCCATCCATCCCGGCAACCGTAAGTTAATTTGCACAAATTCGCTGATTGTATATAATTTCGGGGTCTATTGAGCATTACGTATATGAGTGATAAAGTTTCAAAATATGCCGGTCTGGTTCCAAGAATTAAGGCGCTCATTGATAGAAAGATTGGATTGGTGGGGAATCTGGCTAACATATCCGCAGCTATCAAAGACGAGTTCGATTTTTGGTGGGTGGGTTTTTATCTGGTAGCAGGCAATGAATTGCAATTGGGCCCGTTTCAAGGTCCTGTAGCCTGTACCCGCATAGCCTTAGGGCGCGGTGTGTGCGGCGCTGCATGGGAACAAGATCGAGTGATGTTGGTTGACAATGTGCACGAATTCAGTAATCATATTGCTTGTAGTGCCGAAACCAATTCAGAAATAGTTTTGCCTGTGCATGGACAAGATTCAAAAATCAAACTGGTGTTGGATATAGACAGCACGGATCTGGCTACGTTTGATGCGGTAGATGTGAAGTACCTTGGCGAAATAGTGGATGAAATAGAGTCGTTGCTTTGAGAGTTGTAGCATTTCCTTTCCCGTTTTTGCATTTGATCTTAATTGGCTGTGCATTGCTGATGGTCGCTGGCTGTGCGATCCAGGTAAGTCCTTCAGGCGGTCCTAAGGATACTGAACCGCCTATCGTCGTTTCCAGCGAGCCTGCCAATTACGCAACAAATTTTTCCGCAAAGGAAATCGTAATTGAGTTTGACGAGTATGTCAAACTAAGAGATATCTACAATAATTTTATCGTCTCCCCGCCTCTTGAGACCAGGCCTGAAATAGTGATTAGGGGTAAATCAGTGGTCATGAAGTTTGACGAGCCACTAGAGCCGAACACAACATTCAACTTCAATTTTGGAGATGCTATTGTAGACATTCATGAAGGAAATCCTAGCAAGAATTTCCAATTTGTACTGTCAACCGGCAACTTCATTGATTCAATGTCAGTATTTGGCAAAGCTTTCTCAGCGCTATCCTCAGAGCCGGTTGAAGAAGCATGGGTCCTGTTATATAACTGCCAGGATTACGGTCAATGTGATTCTCTTCCGATGAAACAGCTTCCAAGATATCTCGCCAAAACTGATAAAAGTGGGTTCTTTAGAATAGAGAATATCGAAGTAGGTGCTTATAAGGTGTTTGCCTTAATTGATAAGAACCGTAATTACTTGTTTGATTTGCCCAATGAGAGCATCGGCTTTATTGGGAATACCATTGAAGCGGGTGACTCCAATGAACTGAATCTTGTCATTTTTGATCAGGAAGACGGCAACCAAAAGATCACTAAAGCATGGAGCCCAGAGAGAGGATTGATTCATATTGCTTTCAAGCAACCTGTGGATCAGGTCAGCATATCCGCGCTCAATTTTGCCTCGAAAAAAGCCTGGGAAATTGTTGATTACAGCAGCACAAAAGACACGGTATTTCATTGGAATACATCCGGAATGGATAGCTTGAAATTGCACATACACGATGAACGGTGGGATTTTGATGATACGGTGACAGTTGGGATAAATCAGAAAGCAGAATTCTCTAAACTGTCCGTTTCTACTTCCATAGCGAAATCGAAAGACCAGGATATTGGAAAGGCCCTCATGATTAATCCATCCAAGCCTCTCATGAAATACGATTCCAAGAGCATCAAACTATACGAACGCCTTGATTCTGCGAATTTAGTTGAGGTGAAAATGAATCTCGAATTTGCTGATGAGGCCCGAAGGGTTCTTGCAGTTAATCATACGTGGAAACCGGGTATCGCTTATCGGTTAGTATTGGAACAAGGTGCGTTAACTGACTTTTTTCAGGGAGTCAGCGATAGCATGTCCGCAGATTTTACCGTTCGTAAGGAAGACTATTATGGGAATGCTGCAATTGAATTAGATATTCCTCAGGTGGCCCACACGTATATTGTGCAGCTGATTGATGCAAAGGGAAATGAAGTCAAAGAGGATTATGTTCTTCCGATGGACACAGTACAGGATATTAAGACAAAGTTGGTCTATCCGTACATTGTGCCGGGTAAATATCAATTAAAGGTGATCTACGATGTCAATAATAGTAAGCGATGGGAGAGTGGTAATCATTTGAAGAATCGTCAGCCGGAGCGCATTGAGTATTCAGAGAAAGAGATATTGATTCGATCGAATTGGGATATGGTCTTGGACTGGAAGCTGGAACCTTAATCGAGAGAGAATTGATCCGCGTCCATATAAACCGGAAATTTGGATCTAAACGTTTCTAGTTCTGCATAGTTTAGTGAAGCCTGCAACGTTTCTTCATGGGGCCCTGATTCTGATAACACAGTTCCCTTGGCATCCAGGATCACAGAGTCACCGGCGAATGCAATTCCATTCCCGTCTTCTCCTACTCTGTTTAACCCTATCACATATGATTGGTTCTCGTGTGCCCTCGCCCTTAACAATGTTCTCCAAGCCTCCCGCCTGGGTTCGGGCCAGTTGGCCACAAAAATCAGGAGATCATAGTCTCTGGTATTCCTGGACCATACCGGAAAACGCAAGTCGTAACAAATGAGCGGGCAGATCTTCCATCCATTTAACTCTACCACAAGCTTTTGCTCTCCGGGGGAAAAACTTTGGTCCTCATCCATCATGCGAAAGAGGTGTCGCTTATCGTAGTGGGCATGGGTGCCGTCGGGCCTCATCCAAATCAGTCGATTGTAATGTTTTCCATCTTCTTCAATGATTACACTGCCTGTGATCACAGCATTGGCTTGTCCAGCCTGCTGGGCCATCCAAAGCATCGTTTTGCCGCCCATTTTCTCAGCAAGGGAAGCTGAATTCATCGAAAATCCGGTATTGAACATTTCCGGAAGAAGAATCAGGTGTGGATGCCCATCAATATTGGAAATGCGATCGGCAAATGCCACGAGGTTTTCATCCACGCACTCCCAGGAGAGCTGAGCCTGTATGGCTGCTACCTTTAAATCTTGCATAATTTCTCCGCTGCTTGTTCCAAAGTCTCCTTCTTTTTAGCAAAGCAAAAACGGAGCACTTTTTCGTCTACGGGTTTGTGGTAAAAAACGGACATCGGTATGGAGGCAATGCCAAATTCTTTCGTCAAACGAATAGCGAAATCTGTGTCTTTCTCGTCCGTGATGGAGCTGAAGTCCAACAGTTGAAAATAAGATCCTGATGCAGGGATAACTTTAAATTTTGAACCCTGTAGGAGCTTGATGAAATAATCCCGTTTTTCTTGGTAGAAGCCATAGAGCCCTAAGTAGATCTGCTCATCTTGCAAATACTCAGCAATGGCATATTGCACCGGTGTATTGCAGGTAAAAACGACCCATTGATGTACCTTTCTGAACTCTTTCATGATGTTCTCAGGAGCCACGCAGTATCCAATTTTCCATCCGGTGGCGTGCAGTGTTTTTCCGAAGGAATACACGATCACGCTCCGCTCCACAAGTTTCGGAAAGCGGGCAACGCTTTGATGCTCGTATCCATCAAATATAATATGTTCATACACCTCATCACTGAGAATGATGATGTCAGTACCTCTGGTGATCTTATCCAAAGCTTGCATGTCGCCAGCCGTGAGGATGCTGCCCGAGGGATTGTGCGGCGTACAAAGAATAATCATCTTGGTACGTTGTGTAATGACCTTTTTTACTTCCTCCCAATCGACGTCGAAGTTCTTTCCCTTGAGTTGAATATAAATGGGTATCCCACCATTCAACTTAATAGCGGGAACATAGCAATCATAGGCTGGCTCCAACACAATGACCTCATCTCCTTCTCTTACCAATGCGGTGATCGCAGTATAAATAGCCTGTGTAGCTCCAGCCGTTATATTGATCTCCGTGTCAGGGTCATACTTGGCTGAATACATCTTTTCCATCTTTTCGGAAATGGCTTCTCTAAGCTCCTGCACACCTTGCAACGGACAGTATTGATTGTGACCCAGTTTCATGTGTTTGTTGACTAAAGAGAGCAGCTTCTCTGAACAGGGGAAATCTGGGAACCCCTGAGATAGATTGATCGCATTGTGCTCCTGGGCCATCTTCGACATCACCGTAAAAATAGTGGTGCCCGAATTGGGTAACTTGGAGGGAATTGAATTGGGAAATGTCGCCATGCAACAAATCTAGTTTATTCTAATTGCGACCTAAAATACTTTTGCCAAAAAGATGATACAATTGCTTGAAAAGCTATATTTTTGACCCAAGATTAGTAGGACGAACTCCTAGCAGAAGATAAGATCAGTATGGCGACAGCAACAGCAATTTCACGACACGCAAATGGATTAGGTGTAAATGAAAGAACTGACAATTGGTGGGCAGCGCCATTATCGGTTCTCTTCGGTCTTCTCGCATTTATTGTCTACTCTACCTGGGCCGCAATGCAGGGGAATCATTACTCGGTTGGCATGAGTGACGGATTCGGTGGATACTTATCGCCGATGTACTCTCCACTTGTTTATATTTTGGAGGGTGTTGATGGGGGCGCTCCTTTGTCACACGCGTTATTGGGGGCTTGGCCCGCTTGGTGGCCTTCATTTATTCCAGCTTCTCCGGCGTTCCTGATATTGGCATTTCCGGGGGCGTTTCGATTTACATGTTATTATTACAGGAAGGCTTATTATCGTGCGTTTACCGCTACCCCTCCGGGATGTGCTGTGGGTGCGCTTCCTCGAAAAACAAAATATGTTGGGGAAACTGGACTTTTCGTGTTTCAGAACTTGCACCGCTATGCAATGTATTTCGCGGTGGTCTTTATTTTCATTCTTTCTTATGATGCCATCATGTCCTTCTTTAGAGATGGACAATTCGGTGTCGGCTTGGGTAGCATTGTGCTTTTGATAAATCCAATCCTTTTGGGCATGTACACTTTCGGTTGTCATTCCTTTAGGCACCTTATGGGCGGGAGAAGAGATTGTTTTTCATGTGATGTTCGAGGAAAGGTAGCCCATGGGAATTGGAGCTGGATCACCAATTTGAATCAAAATCACCAATTAATGGCCTGGTTAAGCCTTATCTGGGTAGGTGGTACAGATTTGTACGTACGCCTGGTCTCCATGGGTGTCATTACCGATCCTAATACCTGGGGAGTTTAAACTTTTTATATGATTCCATTATCTGAGTTAGAAGTACATGAGCACGACGTATTAGTTGTCGGTGCAGGGGGAGCGGGCTTAAGCGCAGCAATTGAAAGCTCAGCTCAGGGCATGACGACCGGCCTGATTTGTAAGTCACTTCTTGGTAAAGCGCACACCGTAATGGCCGAAGGTGGAATGGCTGCGGCTTTGGGCAACGTGGATTCCAGGGATCATTGGAAAATTCACTTTAGAGATACGATGCGGGGTGGCAAGTTTCTCAACGTATGGAGAATGGCTGAGCTGCATGCGCGAAATGCTGCGGCAAGAGTAAGAGAACTGGAAGAATGGGGAGCGGTGTTCGATCGTACCAAGGATGGTTTGATTGCGCAGAGGAATTTTGGAGGCCATCGTTATCCGCGTTTGGCACATACCGGCGACCGTACCGGTTTGGAGATGATCAGAACCCTACAAGATCATGGAATTCATCAGGGGGTTGATATTTTCATGGAGGCTTCGGCCCTGGATCTGGTAAAGGATAAAGAAGGTAAGATTTCAGGTATTGTCTGTATGTGGAGAGAAACCGGCAAATTTGCCTTGTTCAAAGCCAAGTCTATCATCTTTGCCACGGGTGGAGGTGGAAAAGGCTGGGAGGTGACCTCAAACTCCTGGGAATACACCGGTGATGGCTACGCAATGGCATATGAAGCTGGCGCTGAGTTAATGGATCTCGAATTCAATCAGTTTCATCCAACCGGAATGGTTTGGCCACCTTCGGTGAAGGGAACCTTGGTCACAGAAGGGGTTCGTGGTGAGGGCGGTATTCTGTTGAATAGCGAGGGCAAACGCTTCATGTTTGACTATATCCCTGAGCGTTTTGCTTCTGAAACTGCAGATACTGAGGAGGAAGCCGCAAGATGGCTGGCCGGTGATGAAAGTGCGCGAAGGCCACCTGAACTGCTAACCAGAGATGTGGTTGCTAGGGCAATTAATGATGAAGTAAAAGCTGGACGAGGATCCAAACATGGCGGAGCCTATCTGGATATAGCCAATCAGAGGTCTGCAGAAGATATTAAGAAAAAGCTGCCTTCCATGTACCATCAGTTCAAGGTGCTTGCGGAGTTAGACATTACTAAGGACCCCATGGAAGTTGGGCCCACGTGTCATTACTTTATGGGCGGTATCAAAGTAGATGCTGATACGTCCATGTCAAATGTTGAAGGGCTTTTTGCCTGTGGGGAATGTGCTGCGGGTATGCATGGAGCAAACAGATTAGGAGGCAACTCACTGTCGGACCTCTTGGTCTTTGGAAGCATCTCCGCTCAGGGCGCAGCGGCTCATGCCAAAAAGCTAAATGGATTTCCAGAGGTGAGTGAAGAAGATGTCAACGCCATTATCAAAAATGCTACGGACATCCTGAATCGGGAATCCGGTGAAAACCCTTATTTGTTGCATGAAGAACTTCAAGCTACCATGCAAAAGAATGTGAGCATCGTTAGGATTAAAGACGATCTCGAAAAGGGGATCGAGGACCTTGAAAGCATTAAAGACAAATACAAGAATGTCAAAGCGGCTGGAGCCAGTCAATTTAATCCTGGATGGCACGAAGCGCTTGCAATGAGGAATTTACTCATCACAACAGAGGCGGTTTCGAGAGCGGCGCTTATGAGAGAAGAGAGTAGGGGCGGACACAGCCGAGTAGATTTTCCTGGTGAAAGTGCAGAGTGGTTCAAATACAACATTGTATCAAAGAAAGGCGCCGATGGCAACATGGAAATCAATAAAGTTGAGCGGCCAGAGCCTGACGCAGAGTTGAAGAGAATTGCTGAGTCAACTCTGGAAGAACTTGAAAAAGAAGTGGCAGAAGATCAGAAAAACGGCAGATAGCAGATGGCACTTAGAAACTTCAAAATATATAGAGGAGATGACAACCACGGAGAAATGGTTGATTATCAATGTGAGGTAACCGAAGGGATGGTTGTCCTGGATGTAATTCACCGTATACAAGCCGATTCTGCAAACGATCTGGCGGTAAGATGGAATTGCAAGGCGGGCAAATGTGGATCTTGTAGTATGGAGATCAACGGCATGCCCAAGTTGGCCTGCATGAACAGGATGAACGAATACGGCCCAGATGAGACCATATCGATTATGCCTCTCAAAACCTTTCCTGTCTTGCGTGATTTGGTGCCGGAAATGTCGTGGAACTACGAACAAAATCAACGCATCAAGCCTTTTACACCTGATAAATCTAAAAAAGATGCAAAGGGCAATTACATCATGATGCAGGAAGATGTAGACCGGGTTCAGGAGTTTAGAAAATGTATTGAATGTTTCCTCTGTCAAAATGTTTGTCATGTACTGCGCGATCACGAGCGTAAGGATGTATTCGTAGGGCCACGATTTATGATTCGCCTGGCGAGTTTAGAGATGCACCCCTTAGATATTGCGGATCGTATTCCTGAAATCAAAAAGGAATATGGATCTGGAATGTGCAACATCACCCGTTGCTGTACTGAGGTCTGCCCGGAGAATATTAACATCACCGACAATGGTATTATCCCACTCAAGGAAAGAGTGGTTGACCGCTACTACGATCCAATTGCCATGATTGGAAGAAAACTTTTCGGCAGTTAGGATAGCTTGAACTCGGGCTAAAGGCGGAATGGGTCACCAATTTATCCGCGATTTTCGAAAAAGTAAGGCTGAATTTTCAATCATATTAATGAAATAAAATTGATGTATCTTGGTGGTCAATGGAGTGGAGATCTAGTGTGCCGATTACTAAGTTAGGTTACTGAAATTTTGCTTCAATTTTTTCTTTAATCGAGGCAAAATTTTCAAGCATATGTTTATGGTTTTAAATTTTAACGAAGAGTAAAGGAAAAAGGGGAGTGAAATTAGTGAGTTAACTTAGTAATCGGTACACTAAGAGTGTACTGGCCATGATGCTGAACTGATGTGCTCACAGACAGCCCCCCCTTAATTGTTAAACCATCAATTCTTAATTTCGTTCTGATTCTTAATTTGTAGTCTCATGAAGTACTTGCCAATAAACCACAGGCTTTTTGTGGAGAACCGAGCTCGATTATCGGCGTTGCTCAAGAAAGGTTCGTTAGCGCTTTTCAATTCCAATGATATCATGCCTACCAATGCGGACGGCGAGATGCCCTTTCGCCAAAATAACGACTTGTTCTATCTAAGTGGTGTTGACCAGGAAGAGAGCATTCTGATTGTTTTTCCTGATGCTAAAGAGGAGAAACACAAGGCAATCCTCTTTTTGAAGGAGACCAATGATGAAATTGCGATTTGGGAGGGAGCCAAATTGAGCAAAAAGCGTGCGTTGAAAGTTTCCGGCATCTCTACGGTCTATTGGCTCAACGAATTTGAAGATGTCTTTAAAGAGCTTTTGCAGGAGACCAATACGGTTTACCTAAACACCAATGAACACCTTAGGGCCAAGGTAGTGGTTGAAACCAGGGATGCGAGATTTGTTAAGTGGTTTGAAAAGACCTACCCCATGCATAAAATGGAGAAGTCGGCTCCATTAACAGAACAATTGCGTTCTGTAAAATCCGAAACGGAAATTGAGCTGATGCGGTTTGCCTGTAATATCACCGAAAGGGGATTTAGGAGAGTACTTGAGTTTGTCAAGCCTGGCGTAATGGAATATGAGATTGAAGCTGAGCTTATGCATGAGTTCCTTAGCAACCGTTCTGCGGGTCATGCTTACTCACCGATCATTGCCTCGGGATTTAATGCATGTGTATTGCACTACATTGACAATAATCAGAAGTGTGAAGACGGAGATGTTATCCTAATGGACTTCGGTGCAGAGTATGCCAATTATGCTTCAGATATGACAAGGGCGATACCGGTAGCGGGAAAATTCACCCGTAGACAAAGGGCAGTATATGAAGCGGTATTGAGCGTGATGAAATCCGCAACGCAGTTACTCGTGCCCGGTACATTGCTGAAGGACTACCACCTTGCAGTTGGGAAGCTGATGGAAGAAGAGCTGGTTGGTCTGGGGTTACTGACAATGAAGGATATTGAAAATCAGACCGAGGAAATGCCTGCGTATAAGAAGTATTTTATGCATGGTACCTCACATTTTATTGGTCTTGACGTTCATGATGTAGGCGATTGGGAAAAACCAATGCAGGCGGGCAATGTATTTACCTGCGAGCCGGGCATCTACATTCGCGAAGAAAACCTGGGAATTCGATTGGAAAATGATATTCTGGTTACGCAAAACGGACCAATGGACCTAATGAGCGACATTCCGATTGAGGTGGAAGAGATTGAAGCCCTGATGAGTCAGGTAACTGTCTAGAGCTTCACAAATTTTGCCCTTAGTCTCCCATCTTTGGTATTCACCGTAATAAAAAATACACCGGCGGGCAGTCTTTGTATATCTACCGAGGCAGACTGACCTAGCTTTCCGTTCATTACCTGATGCCCAGTTAGATTAAATACCTGGTATTCTCTATCTACATCAATGGGTAAATCGCTTAGCTCAATGCGATTGGTTGCAGGATTGGGATGTACAGCGATTCCTAAAACTTCTTGGTAGCGTTCAAGGGGTTCTTCACCGAGGAAGAAGTTGCCACACGGTGTCTGATCCTTGAGGAAATAGGATCTGATTGAATCGATTCGTTTATTCAAGTTGAGTACCGCTGCGTACGGATCTGGATTTGTATGATCTCTACCATAAACATAAGCAATGTCAAATGCTATGGTATCTCCAGCAGGAAAGGTGAAAGGACCGGCTGATGAAACTCCTCTTCTGTCATTGGGTTGATTGCCCGCATTCGGATCACTCCAGGGTAATGTGTCTGCTGGCAGGATTCCCAACGTACTCCAGTTACATGAATCAGAATTGTTTGGAAACATGATATTTGAGGGCTCACAGGATGTGCAATTATTGATGTGTCCATTTCCTCCATAGACGAGCTGCGTTTCATCCCGCCACCTAGATCTTAAAAAGTTGTAATAGTCCTCAGCAATGAGAGGCTCACCTAAAATACTGTTATATATAAAATGTTTTAGCCCTAAAGCTTCATTATCCACAATGGAATCCCCGAAACCAAATCCGTTGAAGGAGGCATCACAGCTTCCGACACTATTGTCAATTAGATCAGGATCCATCCGGGGCCCTTTTAAGTAGACGACAGCCTGAGCAGGGGGATTGGCGCCATAATGGGATAAGCCACCGGACCCATCTATATTGGCACCGTTGTATCCATATACGCTGCCTCTCTTTACATCACATTCAATATAATCATCCGAGAAGTCTCCGATGTCTGGATCAATCTTAAGACCGATGTAGGTGTCAGTATAGTTGTTGGATGAGCGGTTCACAATTTTATAGTTCACAAATAGGGTGTAAGCAAGAGCTGAATCTTGGGGGCAGTCATATGCATAGGCCATTCCATGAATTTCGATTTCCATGGCCTTTCCGCCTGTTTGCCCATGTGGCCCTCTATGGTCATTGCGAATAAAATAGACTGCCTGATCTCCACGAATCTCTGGATAATCGCCGTCTAATGGATCATAGAGTTGATCTTCATTGCGATCAAAAAACGGAGCCAGACGACCCGCTTGCCCCAACAAAGGATCTCCATTACCCGGCCAGGTCCGAATAACTTCGGCGGGGATGTAGCCGGGAGTTTGCCAATCAGATTTGTGGGAATCAATCGTGCTTTGGTTGATTTTCCACAGTCTGTTCCACAATGAATCCTGAGAAAATGAGTACGCTGAACTATCCATTATTGGACCAGTGTAGATATCTTGCCCGTTATTATACAAGGTAGCTGCAAGATGTAAGCTGTCCGCTGCATCTCTACCTCCAATCCATAGGTTTGACGTAAAAAGGGTGTGCTTTCCTCCCCCTTTTGGAATTTCAAATGAAGCTTCTCCTTCATTTGGATCCCAAAAATCACTTCCATTGGCATTTAATCTGGCCTTTATCATGTTCAGATCCAGGTACGCGTGTGCCTCCCACAAAAGATACGTTACATTGACAATAAGTCGCCCGGTGTCACACAGAGAAGGAGTACCATTGTCACAAACGACATAATAAACGGTGTCCACTCCATTAAAAAGCTTGTCGGCCGTATAGTCAATAATAAATCCACCAAGCAAGATGGAAGAACTGTTGTTAGGGTTATGAATAACGGTATCAATGGTCAAGGTGTCTCCATCGGGATCATTGTCATTATTTAAGACAAAATTAATCAGGCCTAAACCTGATGAAGAATTGTCAAAATCGTCAACTGCAACAGGTGGATTGTTTTGAGCATAGGCTCCGATGACTATGAAGCTGAATAATAAAAAGAGGGCATACTTGATTTTCTTCATGGTGGTTGAATTAAAGAGGTTCTGAATGAATCAGCTCAATTTACGGCATTATCAGCTGCTAAGTTACTGGAAATGAGAATTCGGCAGGAACGACATAGAATTTGGTATTAAAGCTTCACAAATTTGGCTCTTAGTCTCCTGTCTTCTGTATCGATCGTAATAAAAAAGACACCGGCAGGCAGTCCTTGAATGTCTACCAAGGCGGACTGGCCAAGCTTGCCGGTCATCACCTGGTGCCCGGTAAGATTATAGACCTTATATGCTCCATCGGCATCAGTTGGCAAATCGGTTAACTCAATGTGATTGGTTGCAGGATTGGGATGTACGCTAAGAGTCGGTAATTCCTTCTGGCCTTCAACGGACTCTTCACCGAGGAAGAAGTTTCCACACGGTGTCTGATCACTGAGAAAGTAAGACCTGATTGAATCGATTCGTTCATTTAAATTGATGACCGCTGCGTATGGGTCTGGGTTTGAATGATCTCTTCCGTATACATATGCGATGTCAAATTCTATGGTATCTCCTGCTAGAAATGTGAATGGCCCGGCCGATGAAACGCTGCTCTTGTCCTGGGGTATATGACCTGCATTTGGCTCATTCCAGGGTAATGTGTCACCGGGAACAATTCCCATAGTACTCCAGTTACAGGAATCAGAAATGTATGGATACATAATTTGAGTGGGCTCACAGGATGAACAATCACTTACATGTCCACTGCCTCCATACACAGCTTGTGTACCATCATTCCACCTCGACCTTAAGAAGTTGTAATGCTGTTCTGCAGTTACTGGGTCACCAGTGCCACTACCGTAACACCATTGTGAACTTGGGGTACAGTAAGACAGAAAATGGGTTAGGCCCAGCGCTTCGTTATCTACAATAGAATCCCCAAAACCGTAGCCGTTGATAGCGGCATCACAGCTCCCCATAGCATTATCAATAAGGTCAGGATCCATCCGCGGCCCTTTTAAGTAAACGACAGCCTGGGCAGGCGGATATGCTCCATAGTGGTACGGAGATCCATATCCATCTATAGTCGAACCATTGTATCCATACACGCTACCCCTTTTTACATCACACTCTATATAATCATCCGTAGGGTCTCCGATTTCGATATCGAAGTTGACACCAAGATAGGTATCGAAATAGTTGTTTGAGGAGCGGTTCACTATTTTGTAGTTAATAAATGTCGTATAGCTCAACGCTGAATCTTCCGAGCAGTCATACGCATAGGCCATTCCATGCATTTCAATTTTTAAAATCTTTCCGAAGGAGTCATCATGCGGCCCCCGGTGGTCGTTGCGTATAAAATAGACCGCTTGGTCCCCACGAATTTCAGGGTAATCGCCGTCTAAAGGATCATAGAGTTGATCTCCATTGCGATCAAAAAACGGAGCCAGGTGACCTGCCTGGCCCAACAACGGGTTTCCATTGCCTGGCCATGTGCGGATAACTTCTGGGGGTGTGTACCCTGGAGTTTGCCAATCTGCTTGGTGGGCTTCAATCGTGCTCTTATTAATTTTCCACAGTTTATTCCACAACGAATCCTGAGAAAAAGAATAGGATAAAGAGTCCATAATAGGTCCTGTATACATGTTTTGAATGCTATAGAACCTGTTAGCCGAAAGATGTAGGTTGTCCTGATCATCTTTGCCACCAATCCAGATTCCTGCAAAAAATATGGAGTGTTTTCCCCCACCTTTTGGGACTTCATAAGCATGCCCCACCGAATTATCCCAAAAATCCCATCCATTTGCATTAAATCTCGCCCTTACTTTATTGACATCCAGGTCTTCAAATGCCTCCAGAAGAACATAGGTTACTTCAACAATAAGGCGTCCGGTGTCACATAGCGAAGGAGTACCATCGTCACAAACAACATAATACACGGTGTCGACTCCATAAAAAAGCATGTTTGCGGTATAGTCAACAACGGATGTTCCAATTACAACGGAGGAGCTATTGTCGGGGTTGTGAATCACAGTGTCAATGGAAAGGTTGTCACCATCAGGATCACTGTCATTGGATAACACCTGATTAAATCCACCATGACCAGAGGTTGTACTGTAAAAGTCGTCAACTGCAACAGGTGGATTGTTTTGGGCATATGTTCCCATTATTGTGATGCTGAATAATAAAAGCAGGGTGTATTTGATCTTCTTCATGGTGGTTGAATGGGAGAGGTTCTGAATGAATCAGATCAATATACGCCATTCTCAGCTGCTAAGTATCTGCAAATGAGAATGCGGCGGGAAAGACTTAGAGTTCGGCTAGTTCTCCGAAGGAAGCGGTAAGTCGTCGGGACCAGGTTCTGGGTTGGCATCCAAAAAGGCATCCCACCCCTGGGCAGTGAGTTCGTGCGCGCTGCCGTCACGGGAGATGAGGTAGCAGCCTTCTCCTTTGGATAACATGTGTCCGATTACCGTGATATCCGGATCACTTTTGATCTTGTCATAGTCCGTCTGGCCTATCGTAAACAAGAGCTCGTAATCTTCACCCCCACTGAGTGCACATAACGTTGGATCAATATTGAATTCCACGGCCATATTGACTGTGGTTGGGTCCATAGGAATCTTCTCTTCATAAATATGACACCCAAGTTGTGAAGCCATTGACAGGTGTAGCTGTTCAGAGGACAAACCATCTGAAATATCAATCATGGAAGTTGGTTTTATATGAAAGTCCTTCAACAATTGAATAATGTCTTTTCTAGCCTCTGGCTTTAGCTGTCGTTCGAGGATATAATCCTTGCCGTCCAGGTCCGGTTGCATATTCGGGTCATCTTTAAAAACGGCCTTCTCACGCTCCAATACCTGAAGGCCCATATATGCTCCCCCAAGATCTCCACTCACGCAAATAAGGTCATTTTCCTGAGCTCCATGTCTATACACAATCTCCTCCTCTTTCGCCTCACCGAGCGCGGTAATGCTAATGATTAAACCTGATAATGACGAGCTGGTATCCCCGCCGACAAGGTCAACACCGTAGCGTTTGCAAGCCAGTAAGATTCCTGAGTACAGCTCTTCTACTGCTTCTAAAGAAAAACGGTTGGACAAAGCGATGGAAACGGTAATCTGTTTCGGTTCTGCATTCATGGCATAAACGTCGGAGAGGTTGACCACTACAGCCTTGTATCCCAAATGCTTTAGGGGCGTGAAGGTGAGATCAAAGTGAATTCCTTCACAAAGAATATCTGTAGTAACAATGGTCTGCTTTTCCCGCGTATCGATGACAGCAGCATCATCTCCGATCCCGACTATGGAGCTGGGGTTATTGATCGTGACAAACTCCGCGAGGTGTTTTATCAATCCGAATTCTCCTAAATCACTGAGTTCCGTCCTGTTGTTTTCTTCTACCATTTTGCAAAAATAGTCAAATGGGATGGGTAAATGGTGATTTGTGAATTGCGATTCGTTAAAAAACAAGCAGGACCCYYTGTACCTCCTYCCTTTTTCCTAGTCCGCTTAAACTATTCTTATATTTGATCTATGAAATTCGAAAAAACGTTGGCTACCTATTTTGAAAAAATAAAAGGGTATTCAGAGGCGCAATTCCTCCAACAACCTGATGAAAATTCCTGGAGCCTGGGCCAGGTGTACGTACACACCATCCTGGCAAACGATCACTTCTTTCTCAAGCAAGCAGACATGTGCCTCAATAAGCAGGAGACGGAACGAGGCCGAAGCAAGAACAAAGGCGGCAAGCTTATTTTTCTGATAAAAGGTTTTCCGAAAATGAAATTCAAGATGCCCAAATCGACGAACGTCCCACCACGGCAGCCGGAGAATATTGAGTCAATAAGGGTAAAATTAGAATGCTCTGCTGCGCTGGCAAAAGCTATTGAACAGCRGCTGGAATCATACGATAAAGATGAGAAAACSAAGCATCCAGCTTTTGGATACCTGAATGCCAAGGAATGGTATCTCATGTCAGAGATGCATTTCCGTCACCACCTGCGTCAGCTAAAGCAGATTGAAAAGAAGATAAGCGCATAAATAGATGGCTGAAATTCTGTGTAAAACCTGCAACCAGCCTGTTTCTGTAGATTTCTGTAGCCACTGCGGGGAGAGAAGTTCCAATAAGAGATTGGTGGCGAAGGATCTTTTCTTGGACTTCATGGATAATGTGCTAGATCTCCAGGTGCCATTGCTTCGCACCCTTAAAGAGTTGTCAGTGAGACCGGGAAAGATGTGCCACAATTATGTTCAAGGCATTAGGAAGCCCTACTACCAACCGTTTAAATACTACCTGCTAACCGTAGCCATATTTTACATCGTATTCTTATCCTCTGGATTGCAGATGAGCGATTATGCTCAGAATTTCATGCCTGAAGCTACTGACAGTGCAGATGCAGATCAGATTAAAATCATTGGAGCTGAGATTAATGAGCTGATGGACAACCACGCCCGGCTTATACAGTTTGCAATTTTGCCGCTGCTTACATTTTTTTGCTGGTTGTTCTTCAGAAGAGCAGGCTATAATTACACGGAGAATTTTGTCCTGAACATCTATCTTGGTGCACACACGTCCCTGATAGGACTACTGATAATTCCGTTATCATTCTACAGCTTTGCAGCTTATTTTGCTGTTTCTAGCAGCGTTTCAATCGGTTATCACATATGGGGATATCAGCAATTTTTTAAAATTGGTTGGGGCTCTGCGGTGTTAAGAGGGCTCCTTGTCTGGATAATAACAGGAATTACATTTGGCCTCATCAATATGGTCGTTAGTATCATTCTCGCAAACATGTTCATGGATATCTCTGCGGTATAATTTCGTAATTTTAGTGTCCCTTTTTTATTGATATTTTTTAGCCGTTTTGATCTCTAAAGACACCATTGATAAAGTGTTTGATACCGCTCGCATTGAGGAGGTAGTGGGTGATTTTGTGGCCCTTAAGCAGCGGGGCGTAAACAAGATTGGCCTCTGTCCGTTCCACAATGAAAAAACACCTTCGTTTACCATTTCTACGGCCAAAGGGATCTACAAATGTTTTGGGTGTGGTGCTGGAGGAAACTCGGTGAAGTTTGTCATGGAGCATGAGAAATACTCCTACCCGGAAGCACTGCGGTACTTGGCGCAGAAGTACAATATTGAAATTGAAGAGGATGCATCTTCCGAGGAGGATACCCAAATTCGAAGCGAGCGAGAGAGCCAGTATGTGGTGCTGGCGCATGCCCAAAAGTACTATAGCGATATTCTCATGCAGCATAAGGAGGGTAAGGCAATAGGCCTTTCTTACTTCAAAGAACGAGGGTATACGGAAGAGATCATTGAGCAATTTCAGCTCGGTTATGGATTGGAATCCTGGGATGCTTTTACCAAAGAGGCGTTGGAGAAAGGATACAAAATTGAATACCTGGAAAAGACAGGGTTCACAATTGTTAAGGAAGATAAACACTACGACCGTTTTAGGGGCCGGGTCATGTTTCCAATTCACAACTTCTCAGGCAAGGTCATTGGTTTTGGAGGACGTGTCCTCAAGAAAGATCCAAAGGCAGCAAAGTATGTGAACTCTCCCGAGTCTGAGGTCTATGAGAAGCGAAGGGTGCTTTACGGCATCTATTTCTCCAAGAAGGAAATTGTTGCCAAAGACAATTGTTACCTGGTAGAGGGGTATACCGATGTGATCACCTTATACCAATCTGGTATACAAAATGTGGTCTCCTCTTCGGGTACTTCGCTTACAGAAGATCAGATTCGCCTGATTAGAAGGATTACGAACAATATCACCATTCTTTATGACGGAGATGCAGCTGGTATTAAAGCCTCCTTTCGGGGAATAGATTTGATCCTGAAGGAAGGGCTCAACGTCCGGATCGTCTTGTTTCCTGAAGGAGAGGACCCAGATTCATACGCCAGAAAGGTGAGTAGGGATGAGTTGCATGAATTTCTACAACAAAACTCAAAAGACTTTATCGCGTTTAAAACGGGGCTGCTGTTAGAGGAAGCATCGACTGATCCCGTTAAAAAATCTGCTTTGATTCGAGAGATTATTGAGTCTGTTGCAGTAATCCCTGATCCTATTTCCCGGTCTACCTTCTTGCATGAGTGCAGTAGGACGATGGATATATCGGAGCAGATATTGATTGCGGAATTGAATAAAATCCGCCGAAAAAATGTCGATCAAAACAGACGCCGGGGTGGTGATTTTAGACAGGACCCTGTTGAGATTCCAATTAGCGAATACAATAATGGATTTCCGTCAGCGGCCGAGACTTCAAATGAAAGAACAACGGCTCTTTCTGTTGATCCACAGGAAAGAGATGTGATACGCTTTCTGCTCAATTTCGGAGATGTTAAGATTGAGTTGCAGACAAAATCGAGCAGCCAGGATGAGCCACGAGAGGAAGGAGAGATCACAGTTGAGCAATTTATTGTGAATGAACTCACCAATGACGGCTTGGGATTTGAATCAGAGCTCTATGGTAAAGTTTTTCAGGACTACGTGGAAGCCGTTAAGGGGGATAAAACACTTGATCAGCAACATTTTCTCAATCACCCGGATCCAGAGGTAGCCCAACTCTGTGTGGATCTGGTGTTTTCACCTCATTCCTTGAGTAAGAACTGGGAGGAGAAGCATCAGGTTTATGTTGCTACTGAGGAGATGAGTCTGCGCAAGGCAGTGGAACGTACCGTTTATTCCTTGAAGATGGCCAAAGTCAAGAGGATGATTGACGATCATAGAGAGAAGATCAAAAATACAGAAGACGAAAAGCAACGGGAAGAATTGCTGAAAGAATATGGTGGCCTGTTGGAGGCGAAAAAATATATCTCCAAAGTACTGGGGCGGGTCGTTAATTGACGATGATCAATTGATTTTTTTGTTTTTGTTTTTGTTTTGTTTTTGTTTTGTTTTTGTTTTTGAATGTAGGTGCGAGACCCGGTCTCGCACCTACTACTACATTCAAAAACAATCCCGGTCTCGCACCTGCACAATAACAAATCCGCACCTACATTTAAAAACAATCCCGGTCTCGCACCTACACAACAATAAACCCGCACCTACATTAAAAAACCGGCATCTACATTATTCCGGTCTGGAACCCCCATTATTGATGGGCCCGAATTTCTTTAATCACCAATTGGAGGGTTACGTGGCCATTCCATTCATTCTCCTCAAGGGTATAGCAGATATCAAAGGGTTCTCCCGATTGCACCAAATCCAATTTGTCTCCCAGGCCAAAGCCAATCGCGGAAAAGCTTCTTTCCATATCTTCAGGCTCAAATACACAAAGCTTTAAATGCGTACGATCCGCCCCAACGGTTTTGCTGTACCCGGTATCAAGCACTCCGTTAGTTTGAAAAATGGGGGTCATATTCAAAGGACCAAACGGTGCGAACTGTTTCAAAACACGGTAGAACTTATCGGTGATATCCGAAAAATGGATGGTGGTATCAATATTTACTGTGGGAATGAGCAATTCCTTGTCAATTGTGCTCGATACAACCTCTTCAAACTTTTTCTGGAATGCTTCAATATTATCGCGCTTAATGGTGAGGCCGGCTGCATATTTGTGCCCTCCAAATTGTATGAGTAAATCGCTACATGCGTCAATGGCTTCGTAAACGCTATAGCCAACCACTGATCTGGCCGAACCCGCTGCCACGCCATTGGAGCTGGTCAGTACGATGGTGGGTCGATAGTAGTTTTCAATCAACCGCGACGCTACAATGCCAATCACTCCTTTGTGCCAATCAGGATGGAAGAGCACCGTGGACTTTTGCTGCTGAAGCTGTTCACTCTCAGTGATCATTTGTAATGCTTCCGCAGTAATGTTTTTGTCCCATTCCCTCCGCTCCAGATTGTGCTGATCGATGAGGGCAGAGGTTTCCTTCGCTTTGGACGCATCGGCTGAAATCAAGAGAGACACAGCATTCATCCCCGTTTTAATTCTGCCCGCTGCATTGATCCTTGGCCCGATGATAAAGACCAGGTTGTCCAGTGTCAACTTGTTTTTGGCTTTCGCTAATTCTAGAAGTGCTTTGATGCCAAGCCTCGGCCTCGCATTGATTTCAACCAATCCAAAGAAGGCCAGTACCCGGTTTTCACCTGTAAGCGGGACGATATCTGCAGCAATGCTTATAGCGGTTAGATCCAGGTATTGATGCAAATCTTCAAAAGCAATGTCATTCCTCTTGGCATAAGCCTGAACCAGTTTAAATCCAATTCCGCAACCCGATAATTCATCATAAGGGTAGGTGCATTCAGCTCTTTTGGGATCTAGAATAGCAACGGCAGGAGGTAATGCTTCCCCTGGTAAGTGGTGGTCGCACACGATGAAATCAACGTTGTGCTCCTTTGCATACGTTATTTGTTCATTCGCCTTGATGCCACAGTCCAGGCAAATAATTAGTGTCATCCCATGTTCAATAGCATAATCCATCCCCTGTCTTGAAACGCCATATCCCTCCGTGTATCTGTCCGGGATGTAATAGTCAATTTTATCGGTGAATTGAGAGAAGAAGGAGTAAACAAGTGAAACGGCGGTGGTTCCATCCACATCGTAATCACCATAGACCATAATGTGCTCTTTGTTCTTCAGCGCCTTTTCAATGCGCTGAATAGCAACATCCATATCGGCCATTAAAAATGGGTCGTGCAGCATGTCAAGGGAGGGGCGGAAGAATGTTTTGGCTTCTTCAAAAGTGGTGATGCCCCGATTGATCAGAAGGGAAGCCAATCGCTCAGTAACGCCCAGAGCTTCTGCTAGATGCTTAATCGCAGAAGTTGATCTATTGGTTTTTTCTACCCATCTCTTTTCCATAGATTTACATAAGAAATCGAATAGTGAAAGTAGTACATAAAATGAAATTTAACCAGATAAAAGAGACTTGTTTATATGTGGAGGACCTCCATGCTACGCAAGCTTTTTACCATGGTAAGCTGGGTCTGGAGTTGATTGTTTTTTTAGAAGGCAATCATGTGTTTTTCAGGGCAGGGTCCTCAGTACTCCTTTGCTTTATTGCCGAAGCTTCGAAGCGCAAAACCCATCTCCCACCGCATCATGGAGAAGGAAATATTCATTTCGCGTTAGAAGTAGATGCGGCTGATTATGATTCCAGCAAGCGGGAGGTCATTGCAGCTGGTATCGATATCGAACAAGAGGTGGAATGGAGTATTGGTATGCACTCCTTCTACTTCCGTGATCCCGACAACCACTTGGTGGAAATCGTTCAAACGGGATTTTGGGAGAAGTTGGTGGTTAAGCCTTCTTAGGCACGTTTGTCTTAAAAATAAAAAGCCCTCATTCCACTTCGTGGAAAGAGGGCTGGGTAAAGCTGTGAGGGCAGGATTTGAACCTGCAAAGAGACCTTAGCCGCCGGACAAAAATTGTGGTCAACCCATATCCGGTGTTTTTCGGTAATTCTCCACCCCCGAGACAAGAGGGCATGTTTGCCGTTTCATCACCCCACAGTGTATACTGTTTGTTACTTAATAACTTTTAAAGAACGCTGCTCAATTGAACAATACAAATGTAACTAAAGATGCATATGGGTGTTAAAAAAGTAACTTAATGATTAAAATATTGTAAAAATGATAGATAAAATGGTACTTTGATAAAAATAACGCAGAATACACACTAAGAAATGGCTCAAAATTTAGAAATCGACAATATAGATCGGGAGATCATCTCCATTCTTATCAATGACGCCAAAACACCGTACTCGGAAATTGCCAAACGCATCTATGTTTCCGGAGGAACCGTACATGGGCGCATGCGTAAGCTGGAACACATGGGCATTGTTAAAGGATTCACCTTGGTGATTGACACCGCTAAACTCGGTTATGACCTAACGGCCTATTTAGGCATCTATTTGACCCGGGGGTCTGTCTACGCTACCGTAATCAAAGAGCTGGAAGCAATTCCTCAAGTATTGGAAGCGCATTATACAACCGGTGTCTATAGCGTATTTGTAAAAGTACTCTGTAGAAATACGCAGGACTTGCGTGACGTGCTCAATGACCGCATTCAGGCGATAGAGGGAATACAAAGAACGGAGACCATTTTATCTTTAGAGGAGAGCATTAAAAGGCCTATTTCATTTGATATCAAATAGGTATATTTTGATCGCTGTAATAAGTGGTACACCTCTTAATGTTTTCCCTTTCACTAACCAAATTTTCGTTGCAAATGTTTTGAACAATAGTGAATAAAATTATCCTCCAAGAAAGCGATTAAATTCTATTTTTACCATCCCCAAAAAAGGATACTAAAAACACAACAAAATGGTAAAGCTGATACAACTTATCCCAATCCTCTTTATACTTTTTACAGCACACGCTTACGCTCAGGATGGTGAGCTCACAGCAGATGAACAGGCATTTAAAGATTCTATTGAGGCTTTAAACATCGATTTTGCAACGGTTCAGGAAGCCAAGGAGGCCTACAATCAGGGTATTACCCAATTTCAATCCAACGATTACAGTGGCGCTGTTGGGAGTTTTAGTTCGGCTATTCAGTTGTTTCCMCGGTTCYTAAATGCTTACTTCAACCGAGGGGCTACTTACTTGCAAATGAARGATTATRAAAAGGCAATTGTAGACTTTTCAACGGTGGTKGATTCCAATAGTTCCAAGGCCAGTGCCTACCTCAAAAGRGCCGAAGCATATGGSGCGATAGGTGAATATGAYAAGGCCATAGCCGATTATAAATCAACCGTAAARTTRCAGCCACAAAACGCGGTTGCTTTTTATAATATGGGGGATATGTATTTCATGAAGGAAGATTATCTAGGTGCAATTAACGAGTTTACTTTGGCCATCAAGATAGATAAAAGCTATGCCTACTCTTATAATGATAGGGGCAGTAGTTATCGAAGGTTGGAGAAATATGCTGAGGCCATCATGGATTACCAAAAGGCGGCAAGCATTAGCCCCGACCTCGCGTTCATTTACAACAACCTGGGCAGTACACGCAAACGGATGGGTAAGTACACCGAGGCGTTGAGTGCTTTTAACAAGGCGGTGGAGGTAAATCCGGAGTTTTATATAGCTTATAATAATAGAGGTGGTTTGTACTTTGAGCAAGGGAAGATGGATCTGGCGCTTAAAGATTTCAATCAGGCGATTAAGATTAATGGTAAATATGCTCCGGCATATAGCAACCGCGGCTCAGTAAAGTACCAGCAAGAAAAGTACAAAGAAGCCATTGCGGATTTTGATGCGGCGATTAAGCACAATCCCAAATATGCGAATGCTTACCTTAACAGGGGCACCTCCAAGGAGATGATGCGAGATATAGATGGAGCATGCTCTGATTGGGACAAAGCTAAGGACCTGGGATCTGATCAAGCTAAGAAATACCAAATGAACAATTGTTACTAAAGATTATGAAGATGAAAGGACTAATAATAGCGGTTGTAATTTGTGCTTTTGGGGGATTCAATCTCCATGCTCAAAATGTGGAGTTCAAGGCGGCCAATTTTAAGGATAAGAAAGATGCGTTCAACGCCATAATTGAAAAGATGAAGGTAGCTGAGCCCATCTTAGAGGCAGCTAACGAAGATATCGCCAATGTTCGGGATCCTCATAACAAGTTTAAGGATGTGTTGGCAACCTATATTGAGGCACAGGCCTTTAATCCCAATAATGCCGAGGTGAACATGAATTTGGGGAATATTTATTTGTATACCAATGAGAAGTACAAAGCAAAACCATATCTCGATAAAGCCAAAGAACTCAGTAAAGATGTGGACCCTATGTTGTATTTCTACCTTGGCCAGGCTGAGCAGCTGACCTACAGCTTTTCCGGTGCAATTAAATATTATAAGTTGTTCGAGGAAAACGCAAAGAATAAGCTGGCTGAGCAATACAGGAAAATATCTGGAAAATATAAGAAAGAGTGCAAATTTGGTAAGGAATTCAAGGCCAATCCTGAGCGTGTTTGGGTTGACAATATGAAAGCAGTCAATTCTGAGGGTGATGACTTCAGCCCTTGTATTTCAGCGGATGGCGAGTTGCTTATGTTTACTTCTTCTCGTGAGAATGGCCACCCCAAGAATAAATATGACGAATATGATGGCGACATCTATTTCTCATCGCTCAATGGAAGAAAGTTCGGTGCGGCAAAGAATGCAGGAACACCTTTGAGTACACCAAAGGATGAGACCGCTTCATCACTTGCCTATGATGGTCAACGATTGCTCATGTTCAAGGAGGACAATGGAAATATGGATATTTATGAAAGTACTTTAGAAGGCGTGTTATGGGGAGAGCCTGTTAAGAAGCTCTCCAAGATTCCAAACACCGAATTCAACGAGACTTATGCCACCTATGAGCCCCAGGATATTAAAGTGTTTTACATCTTCGACGGTATGTCTCGGGGAGACAAGGAGATTTTTGTAAGCGGATTGATGGTGTATACGAAATCGGAATACAACAAGTGGGGAAAAGGGCAGAGTATTGGACAACCTGTTACAACCAGGTACAATGAGGGGTCTGTATTTGTTCATCCTGATGGCAATACCATGTACTTCAGTTCGCAAGGGCATAATTCGATGGGGGGGTATGATATCTTCATGACCACGCGAAATGATCTGGAGCAATGGACCAAGCCCATTAATATGGGTTATCCAATTAATACGCCATATGATGATTTGTTCTATGCTTCTACGGCGAATGGCAAGCATGCCTATATTGCGTCCAATAGAGATGGGGGAGTAGGGAAATTAGATTTGTACCAGGTCACGTTTTGGGGCCCGGACAAAAAGATGGCTATTGGAAGCGAGGATTTTTTGTTAGCAGGTATAGCTGAGCCGATTCAGGATGTGCAAATTGAAGCTGCTGTAGAGGTGGATAAGAAGAGTCTTACAGTTTTCAAAGGCAAGGTTATAGACAATATTACAAGACAACCAGTTGGCGCTGATATTGTCATTGTGGATAATGTAAGTGGAAAAGTATTTTCTGAGTTTAAGTCAAACAGTGCAACGGGTAAGTTCCTGTTATCCTTACCTGCTGGTAAGAACTATGGGATTTCCGTGAACAAAGATGGTTACCTCTTTCACTCTGAGAACTTTGATATTCCAAAGGCATCGGATTTTAACATGGTGAATAAGGATGTAGAGCTTAAGAATATTGCCGTAGGATCGAAAATCGCGTTGCGCAATGTGTTCTTTCAAAGTGGAAAATCGATCATCAATCCTACATCGTACACAGAATTGGGACGCTTGGTCAGCTTGCTAAACGACGTTCCTTCATTGGTTATTGAGCTAGGTGGCCATACGGATAACGTAGGTTCTGAGGCCGCGAATATGAAACTTTCTGGAGACAGGGCAAGTGTAGTAGTTGACTATCTGAAAAAAGAGGGAATCTCTGCTTCTCGCTTGCAATCAAAAGGCTATGGCCCTACCCAACCAATAGATTCGAACGGCACAAATGAAGGAAGGCAGAACAATCGGCGTACTGAGTTTATGATTATAGCCAATTAAAATTTCTAATTGACCTAATTCCTAGGACACTTTTTTAAAGATTGAATTGAAGATCAAATTCAACTCTTTCGCCTCCTGAATCAATGGGGTAGCCTGGTCTTCTAAATCTGGTACCGCGACGATGGCCATTTTTAAAAAGTGCTTGGTTTCTCGCGCTTCTTTTTTGCATATTCCAATCTTGTGCCTAAAGTCACGCTTGCTTTCCGCATCGTCCGCCTCTGCATAATTTGCACCCACGCTAGTTCCCGCTTTTACCAGTTGTGTGATTAGTGGGTCGGTAATAATTCCTCGGGGAATTATTTTACAAAAGAGAATGATTCGCTCTCCAAAAAGTCCAGTTCTTTCTTCCAAATCATATTTGGAGCTTCGTGTATTGTTCATTCTTTAGATCAATTAGGTTAATTAGCTCAATTAGAAATTAACCTTGCTCTCGCGCTTCCAAATAATCATCTTTCGCCGTCTCGAACTCTTCTAGGATTTCCTCGCGCATGGTGATCAACTTCGCAGTCAATACCGTTTTCCGGTAGAAGGACGAGATAAAATGCCAACGCTCCCTATTCTTAACCAAACCGCGCCAATAAAAAATTGCGAACATTCCTGAGATGGGCAAGGTGATTCCGTAGATAAGGGTGGCCCAGCTCTCAAAATACATGGAAGTGAGGAAATGGTCAAAGCTCCAAATTTGAATGGAGTAGAATAATGAGAACGTGAGAATACCTGTAGTCAATGCAATAGCTGCATGGAAGTCCGGCCTGCTCATTTCCGCGATTTTGCCCGGAATCTTATAAGCTAAAATATTGTTTGCCGCCCCATATACAAAAAATGGAAAGCCGAGAATGGTTTGAATGATGGTCATGACCATACCCTTAACAAGTGAACTTTGGGGGGGCTTTTTTGTCAAAGCATGATCCTTCAAGTCTAGCCTGTTCAACCCCAAGATATATGCGTCCATTTTTTGTCGGACTCGACGCAACCTCAAAGGCTCTTCTTTATGGTAATGGGCTACCGCTTCAGCAATATCCTTTGATACCCTGAAATCTCCTTCCTTGTCGTCTGCATGAATGTTCGCATCTCGTTTCAAGTCTGTTTTATAGATCTCTTCTACATGCTCGATAAACGCATCCATTTCGTCCGTCACAACAACCGTATGCTCCTCAAGCACGTCCTGTATTCGATTCGTCAATAGTTTGGCGGCTTTAATTTGATCTTCTTCATAAGCCTTAGCATAGGTGGAAACATCAATAGGATCAGCAATATTGATAAACACGTCGCTTTGGAACCGGTGTAGTTGGCCATAATTTAACCCGATCGGAATGATTTTTACACCCAAGGAAAAATTGTGTTTGGCTTCTGCTCCCATAGCGATTCTCGCTGCACCTGTCTTAACCTTCCGGATGCGTCGTTCTGTTTTGCTGCTGCCTTCAGGGAAAATGATAATAGCGCCTCCCTTTTCCAGGAGACTAAACGCGTGGTTGAAGACATCCTTATTCTTATGCATCAGTTCCGGCGTTTCGCTGGGACGATAGATGGGAATCATGTTGAGGTTGCCAAAGATCCAACGACTCACAGAGTTCGAAAATGATTCTCCTCTGGCTAAAAAGTGCAGCTGTTTGTTGATCACCGAAGCAATGACAATAGGGTCCATGAACGCGCCAGGATGATTTGCCGCGAARATGATSGGAGCATCTTGCGGCACCAGATCGAGGTTTTTAATGGTAATCTTCTTAAAGTAAAGATGGATCGCCAGRCGTACTACTGTTTTAAGAAATTTATAGAGCAAGAGGTTTGATGAATTAGGATTAATTATCGTTTGCAAGGTACTGATTGAKCARGGTRGAGATCTTTTCACCTTCGGTTAAGATCATCACATGTGATCCACCCTCAACAACAATTGGGTTGGCGATATTCCGAATGGGAATGGTGTGGTCCTCAGTTCCGTGGATGTGAATAATGTCTTCCCGATATTCCATATTGTCCCATCGTATTAAAGCTTGTACAGCTCTTCGTAGATAGGCTGGATCTTTATCGTTGATCATGGCGCTGAAAAGAGCATGGTCCATTCTGCTATCAGGCTCAGCGATGGGCCTGGCAATATTGGCCAGACTCTTCAGCAGCTTTCCGTGGAATAATTGGTACAGCCTTAAATAGTTGACGATTTTATACCGGTATGGCATCTCGGCTTTGGTTTTGGCACTTGAAATGAGAATTACTTTTTCCGGATTGAGAATCTTGGTTATTTCTACGGCAATCATGCCTCCAAATGAAACTCCGACCAGGGAAAAAGGGCGCGTAGTGTCTATTTGAGCGCTCAAACGCATTGCATATTCTGGAAGGCTCTCACCTTTTAGCAGGGTTTCGAATTTAATTACTTGCGTAGCATGTCCTGTGATATGAATATTTTGAAACAAACGTTCGTCTCCTCCCTGACCTGGTAGCAAGTACACAGTTTGGGATTTGGATGGCAGCGATGTAAGCGTCATGAGTATAAGGGTCAGTATGTAAATGCCCTTAAACATGACTCATGGCTTCACTTTTCGTGACCAGGTTGGCATAATATCCTGCGAATAGCCCGCCGATGCCAAACATCAACACCCCATAGGTGGCCGGTACCAGGGCAAGTTCTTTATACTGAGTCAGTGCCATCCCAACAATGGCGAGTGCAAGTGACCCGTTTTGTATTCCACACTCGATGGATATGGAAACTTGCTGCTTGAGATTCAGCTTGAGCAGTTTGCCTGAAAAGAAACCCAACAGCATAGTCAATATATTTAAACCAATCACGGCAGGTCCAATTTGAGGTAAAACAGTGGTGAGTTGATCTAGATTTACTGCAACCGCTCCAATGATAATGGCCGTCATTAAGAGTACGGAGGCTATTTTTACCGGTTTCTCCATTCTGATTGCAAATGCTTCGCGATTAAACCTGATGATCATACCTATTACAATTGGCACCACCGTGATCAACAATATTTTTAAGAAAATAGATTGGTAAGGCAGCTGTACAACTACATCCGAGCTCATGAATTTTAACAGAGCCATATTCACAATAAAGGGAATCGTAATGACCGTAATCAAACTTGAGAAAGCAGTTAGTGTAACAGAGAGGCCAATATCTCCTTTCGCCAAATTAGAAATGAGATTGGATGTAGCGCCCCCTGGACAGGCAGCGATGAGCATTAATCCAACAGCATACTCTCCCTTTAGGCCAAAAGCGACGATGAGCCCAAATCCAATAAGTGGAAGCAATACCAATTGGTTGAAGAGGCCAATAGCCACGGATCTGGGCTGTTCCTTTATCCTGATAAAATCTGCAATGGTCAATGACAAGCCCATGCCTAACATGATGATGGCCACCGAAATATTGAGTGAAAATTCTATGATATTTAAATGCATCGTGCTTAGTTTAATCTTGCTTAGTTGAAAATCTATAAATAAGGCTGAATCTATAAGCCAGGCCATCGCCAAAGGTCGGTCTTGAAAAATGGGTTCTGTCGTCCCCTATTACCACCGGTCCCATACTAGCACTAACTTTTTCGTTAGGTAAATACCGTCGGTACTTATTATCGACCTGATAACCTACCTTGGCTTGTATAACAAAATGTTGGGTCACATAATAGTCCATCAGGGCATGAATTTCATTGTTATTCTCCTGGATGTAGGTATCAGTCCCACCTGCTTCCAACCCGTAGGAAGCAATTGATCCTTTAAAGGATAAACCATAGCCCACTTTGTCTCCAGGTTTGTATATAACATTGGCGGAAATCGGTAAGGTGCCAAATATCTGCAACTTATCAGTCACTTGCCAGTCCAAACCGAATAAAGGAATAATAAAAGGGCCTGAGAACTCAAATTTGTACAAGGCGCCCAGCTTGTACTTTAGCTTGTTGGTTTTAGCTATGGTTAATACGGTATAAAACCCAGGTTGATAATACTTCAGCGAGACATTTTCAGAACCGGCATTAATCTGATTGAGTGATAACCCTAGCCAAGAAACCTTCTCATTAATCTGCCATTTGTAACCGAGGATAAACAGCACGTTGTGTAAATCCTGAGCGTAATCTAGACTGTCATTAGTAATTTTTGTTATGCTTGTTCCCACTCCCGCTATTATGACATCCTCGTTCTTAAGTACAACGGGAACTTGAATATGTATGCCTTGTTTTTCCACGCGTGCATTCGTATCACCTGTTGAAGGCGAAATGCTATAATTGAGGTTAACAATATCCACATAATCTTGGCTATAGCCCCAGTAAGTAAAGGTTGTAAGGATGGTGATTGTAAATATTTTTTTCATCTGTATATTTTGGTTTGGAAGGTTTTATGCTGTCAAACAAGGCGTAACTTACTCATATTTCAGAGGATAGATTCGAATCCTGTCCTTTCCCTATGAGTGGATACAGGTTCATAATTGACAAAAGGAAGAGGATTTTCATGATTAAACGATTGATTGATTATCCATTATCTAATAGCTGATAAGAATTTTATTATCCTCGTTGAAAGTGACAATCCGTCCATATGCCTTTCCGTACTCGATTCTTGCAATTCTTTCAATCGACATATCATGAAGACTCCCGTCTTTGAGAAAAACCAGCCAATGCTCATTAATTTCATGCACGGTAATCTTTTTATATACACCTCTATCTTTTAAAACCAACCGGGCAGGACCATATTTCTTGTGAAGCTCCTYCAGTATGTCTATCTGGGTTTTAGCGCTTTTGGAGGTGGTTTTAGTTTTGGGTGTTTGAGCTGTGGTACGTGAAGTAGTTGAATAAAATAAGGTAACCAGAGCCACTATCGTTAGTATTGTAATCGTCTGTCTCATAGCTCAATTATTGGCCCTGCCGAGCAATGGTGCTCGACAGGGTGTGTGTTAGAAGATTACTGCACTCTTTTCCTTTGGTTGATATTGAAGCCCATGGATATCCCGTAAATGGTGGCGTTCTTTTTGGGAATGACATAGAAGTTAACGGGTATATTCAAGTAACCGGATTTAAACGTTTTCCCAACTGCCAGAACAAGATTGGCTGAGAGTTTTGTAGCTCCCCTGCTATCAGGTAAAATGGTGATTTCATTGGGGTTAGTTTGAAGGTTATAGGCACTTCCATCAATCCAGGTGGAAGAATCCGATCCCCATTCATTGGTCCTGTGCCATTTCCCATCGCCAGTTCGGTTAGAAGGCCCAGTCTTCTCGAAATATCCTTCGGATATCCTGACAATTTTGAAGACTGGCCCAAAGGCAAATTCCAATCCTGTCTTGTTGCTTCTAAAACCATTCATCATCGCCAGGGAGGGGATAATTTGACCGGATTCCAGGCCACCGATCATGCCAATAAATTCTAAAAGTGCCTGGAAGTCACCTGCGCTGAGGTATTGCGTTTCCCATTGATATCCAAACTGTGTGGTGATAGGATACATGTTATACCCACCTTCGCTCTTAGGTGCTTGAAGCCTTTTCCCWGCCTGATCACTWACGAAWGCYACKCCCATTCGGGGCCCGTTYAGCTTYAARGTRGTTTTKGGACTGGCKATRGGCTGATCRTAATTAACCAGCAGGTTYACGAGGTTRGGRTCAKTKTCAAGATCGAGAAGCTTCTTAACAGAGATCTCAACCATGTTTTGAATTTCTGGTTGAAGATTCAGATACTCAGTTGCATTTGAACTTTCTGTTTCACCAGTTTTGACATTGATTAACCTAAGTGTGATGACGATTTTCTCGCCAAATCGTTCCACGCTTCCGGTTAGCATCCTATCGGCACCAAGTGCTTTTCCGACCTCTGTAAGACAGGTTTTGCCATAGCATCCCGCAACATCAATGTTGTTCTTCTCGATGATGTCCGCGATGTCATATTTGTCCATGACCGTATATACCTCGGTTTTTTCCAATTCAAGCCGAACCAGGTATCCCATGGATTCAGGGTCTTGAATGACTCCCTTGGTATCGATGTTTAATACCGCAACTGTTTTTCGTCCCTGTGCATTACTATCTATGCAAGCAAATAGGCTTAACAATACAATACATACTACTTTTGAGATTGACTTCATGATTTTGAGATTATGTTTATAGAATTCAAGTTGATTTCGGGAAACCATACAGGCTTCGCGGTTGCTTTTCTTTATTGATAAATTGACTATCATCTGATAGGGTGTTATTGTTTTAATTGACTTCATGATTTTGGGTTTATATTGTTGATGAGCCTTGACTGAGAGATATTGTTTTAATGAGTTATGACATTCAATTAATGGTTCAAATTTAGATGGGAGCGGAGCGGAGATGAAACGGTAATTCGCCGTGGATGAGAGCGGATTTGTGTGCAATCAAAAATGGCAAAATCAGCCTCTTTGGTTTGGTTAAGATTACCAAATAGAGATTCCAACAAAGCTCCATTTGCGTAAATCCGTATAATTCAAACCTTTACCATATTATTTTTGCATTTTTTACTAAATTTGGATTCATATGGAAGAACCTACTATTCAAAACGTCTTTTTTCAACAGATTAAAGATCGATTGCCCAGCCACTTAGCGCTTGTCGATGAGATTGCCGACACCCTAGATATTAGCAATGACAGCGCCTATCGAAGAATAAGGGGGGAGACCTCTCTTGGCTTTGAGGAGATCGCGGCGCTGGCTGCTAAACATGGGATTTCACTGGATGGCCTTGCAGGCTCCAATTCAGATACGGTAGCCTTTCGCTATCAGCCGTTGCACGAGGAGATGTTTTCTTTTGAGGAGTATATGGCAAGTGTACTGGCGGACACCAGGAAGATTGAACAGATGGACGGTGCGACAATGACTTATGTTGCGAATGATATCCCATTTTTTCAGCTCTTTGGGGTGCATGAAGTTGCATCGTTTAAACTGTTTGTGTGGACTAAGACCATATTGAATTATTCCGAACACAAAGGCAAGAAATTCACCATGCTGGAAGGATTTTCTGATAGGGTGAGAGAGTTGGGCAATCAGCTTATTGAATCCTATTGCAATATCCCATCAATAGAAGTATTTCACTCTGGTTCGCTGGATTCTACACTCAATCAGCTTGAGTATTATTATGTAAGTGGGTTGTTTGAGAAGAAGGGAGATGCGTTGGTGTTATGTGATAAACTATCAGAATTGGTGGAACATATGCAAAGGCAAGCAGAGGTAGAAGTGAAGTTTCCTTTTGGCAAGGAGCTCCCTGAAGGAACACTCGAACTTAGACGTGGCAATTATCAATTGTATTACAATGAAGTATTGCACACAGATAATACAATATTGGCTTCATGTGGAGATTTTAAAATGGCTTATTTAACGAATAATGGCCATAACTCGCTCATGACTACAAATCCTGTATTTCATGATAATGCAGAGCGTGCTGTGAAGAACTTACTGAGTAAGTCGTCCTTGGTAAGCGGTACTTCTGAAAAGGAAAGGAATAGAATTTTTATGCTATATCAGGATAAGATTGACCAAATGCGGGCAATAATAAAATAATTCTGATATCTTTGCACCCCGATTTGGGGCGATTAGCTCAGTTGGTTCAGAGCATCTGGTTTACACCCAGAGGGTCGGGGGTTCGAATCCCTCATCGCCCACCTTCGCCCTCCGTAGCTCCGACTAAAAGGAGGAGCGTAGGAGGGCTTCCAGTTCCAAATCAAATCTCAGTTCCAGGAAAGACACGGGTTTCGGTGGGCAATGCCCACAAATCACAAATTCCCAATTCGCAATAGGGAAGACATGGATTGATTATTCTACTACAACTTTACCGGAAAGCACTAAACGATCTTTCGAATATATCTGGTAAAGATAGATGCCTTCAGTTAGGTTCCCTTTGAGAATTGTTAGGCGTTGATCGTGTATGTTATCCCTGGATTGAACCAGCTGTCCAAGCGCATTGTACATCTTCCAGGAATATGGGTCGTTCAAGCTCTGAAGGTTTATTGTTGCATAATCACTGAAAGGATTTGGGTAGACGTGCACCTCTCTAATGGGCGGGGCGGGGGCGATTGCGGTTATGATAGGACATCCCAGGGATTGCAGTTCGTTCATCACGACCACACTTCTGTTCGCCATGAAGGGTTTGAGACCTGGAAAGCCAAGAATATCGAACACCAGGTTCTCTTCAAAAGCCACGTTGCTATAAAATTTATTTGGATCTGCATAAAGATCCGTGCGAATCATATTGGCGATGCTGTCGATCTTAGTAGATAGATAGGCTGTATCAAGGATGGATTGGGCAAATTGGCACACATAACCCAGATATCGGTTATAGTAAACAGGGTCATCCAGCATTCGGGTTGCAAGTGGCCTTGCGCCTCCATTGGACGTAATGAACAGAACACTGCTGTTCTCTGCCTGAGGAATGGTCATTCCACTGCGGGCACTGCCTATTCCAAGGTTGAAATCCCACGCAATCCATTGGAATTTGTTGTCAGCTGGATTTTCATACATGTAATAGTTGTTGCCCAGGAAAGGATAGGCGTCTCCATTTACAAAAAGCCTCATTGCTGCCCAGGCCTTGATGTATGAATCCGTGTTCATAACCACCTCCAGCGAATCCCAGAATTCAGAGGCTGTTGAATTATTGATCTTATCTAGGAGATTGACAAACCCGCTCCAATCGTTAACTATCTCATTGGTTTTAAGCACGTAAATACTATCATAATCATTGGCTTGGTTACCGAGATATTCAAGAGTCGCACCGCCGGCAGGCTCCCAGCCAGAAAATCTTGGAAGCGCTTTATACAGGTTTCCAGTTTTGTTGCCAAATCGATGGGTGAGAAAGGTTTTGTCCAGTTGTTCGACCATTGTGTACAAACCCCAATACACACCGTTGATCGTGGCGCGTGTATAGGTTACCCGTGAGCCAAGTATGGCATTTTCCTGAAGAAAATCGG
>JAESRW010000237.1 GCA_016764395.1 Flavobacteriales bacterium | reverse complement strand
TTTGAGGGTTAGTAGTCGGATATTTACCCCAAAATAACAATGCCTGCATAAAGCAGGCATTTCTTCAACCAATTTTTAAACGTTTTGGACAGATGTGATCTTTTTCATATTACCTAATTGCGCATATCTTGTTATATCCGAAATAAATATAAGCATTAGCCAATATCATTTCCGGATAACAGTATGTTTTTGTTGCAGTTAGCCTTCTTGTTGTAGTGCCTCTACCCAAAACCCTTCAGCGTGTGTAGTGTTATTTCGCGAAGAGTCGTTCGTCAAAAGTAAAGGGCTCGATATTGATTACGCTCACTTTTCCAAAGTCCTTGTGATTTGGATTGAGTAAAAAGTTATGGTCACCGTCTACCACAGCTGATGGGACTTTCAGCACGAGAAATTCGTGATCAGCACTAAATTGGTCACCTAATTTTTGTGTTGAATGAGAATGCGGAAATGATTGCCAGTCCGGTGGAAGTTTTGAAACGGCCAATTCCTTGATGCTCGCCTTATCAGGAATTTTGATAATGATGATACTATAATCATTTGGGAGGTTGCCCAATGCGGCATGCACAGCAATTTCAGTTGTACATAATGCTCTTGACTCACTGGTGTAAAGCATTGCAACTCCTTTGCTATTCCATCTTCCTCCGCTTGTTTCAGTACCTCTGCCAGATAGATCGGTAGCGTATTTTGATTTCGAGAGCCGAAAGACGATCATGCCAAAACACCGTGTTCTATCCTACTTAATTCATCTTTCAATAGAAGTATTCCAAAAGCAGTATCCAGCAATTCCTTTGGCTTGATTTTCCCCAAGGCCAGGTTATCAGCCTCAAGCCACGTATGGAATTTTTCATGGTCTCCGAATACATCGGTCCCCAGCGTAAACAAAAGCGTGATTTGAAGAATTTTTTCGGATTGCAAAGGATTAAAAGTCTTCTTTTCTTTTACATAGCGTTGCATGGTCCGTTCGGAAAGATGGAGAAAATGAGACCATTCGTTCAGATTGAATGGACTTCTTTTAGCAATACTTAAGAAAAAGGGGAATTTGATACCCTGTCTTGTCGCTTCAACAAAATATAAGATATCCCTATCATCTACTGAACGATAAGAAATTTTCTTGCTAAGTACGTAGGGTTTTATAGGCATAAGGTTATCTGTTTTTACTTTACCAATGTGCAATGTGTCGTTTATTTAACGACAAATGTCGGTATGATGTTTCACGCAATTGCGCATAACTTGTTATGGAAGAAATAATTATTCCCATGAACGGATGTCATCCAGAGATAGCAATATGATTGCGTTGTAGTTTTCCCTGGTCAATGGTCCTCCTCCGGTTCTTGCCAATAAAGGGATTCACGTCCAAACCTTGGTCCCTTCTGTACAGTTCTTGCAAATATCAATACTGCTTCTCGAGTTGAGAATGGCGCTTCGGAAGTTCATATAGCTCGGATTGGTCCAGAGACTGCGAAAAGATGCATTGGCCACACTGCCCATTTGATGGCTGGCGTCCTTATCAAAACAGCAAGGCACTACACGACCATCCCAGGTGATTACGGAGGAGTGCCAAAGCTTCCAGCACTCGTTGCTCAAGCTATTCTTTAGCTGGTATTCCCCGTTGTCTCCTTTCGCATATCGTGAGAACTTGTCAATGGTTGGAATCAGCGGACTTCCCTTCTCAAAATCGTAGATCTGTGCGGTTTTCAATCGTACTTCATCAACTCCCAGCTCTTTTCCAAGGTTTTCAACTTCCTCAATTTGATGTTCATTAGGCTTGACCACCAAAAACTGAAAAATCACATGAGGGGTACTGGATTTAAGTTGTTTTTTCCATTTAATAATGTTCTTGGTCCCAGTGATTACCTTTTCAAGTTGGCCCCCAATTCGGTAGGATTCATAAGATTCCTGAGTGGTTCCATCAATGGATACAATCAATCGGTCCAACCCTGATTCAACAGTGGCACGTGCATTCTTGTCATCCAGGAAATGGGCATTGGTGGAGGTGGCGGTGTACACCCCTTTGTCAGTCGCATATTTGACAAGCTCGTTAAATTGGGGATGAAGATAAGGTTCACCCTGAAAGTAAAACAAAAGATACGACAGGTCTGGTGCAAGCTCGTCTATGATCTTGTGAAAAGTGTCCTGTTCAAGCATGCCGGTGGGCCTTGTAAAAGAACGCAATCCGCTGGGGCATTCCGGACATCGCAAATTGCAAGAGGTGGTGGGCTCTATGGAGATACTCATCGGCACGCCCCATACCACGGGTTGTCGCGTGAGCTTGGACCAATAATAACTGCCAAGGACCTTTGAGGAATTGAGAAGCTTCCTAAAACTTAATTTAGATGCGAAGTGGATTCCTTCTTTAAATTTACCTGTAGGCAATCGGCTTAGTAGTTTGCGTAGAAGGTCTTAATCTTCGTTGTGAGCTGATTGTAAATCGGCTTGGTGAATTCTGTAAAAAGCACTTGTGGTGGTGGTGGTTGCAATTGTTTGTTTTTAACTGCCTTCAATTGTGAAGTGCTCAAAGCTCTTTCATCTCCCCTAAAACTGCCATATTGGTTCGTCCATCCAAATTCTCCCGGGAACTTCTCTTGCGTCAACACTTTATTCGTCTGAAAATCGATGATTTTAAAGTCTAGCAGGCCATTTGAAAGCAAGGTTCTTGTTATTAATGTGACGGTTGCTTTAGCTGTGCCGTACATGATTTCCATGTCTTTTGTCGGAGTAGTGCTACATGGCCCTAGATAGTCTCCATGTTTTGAGTGCGCTTGCCAGCCTGTAACAGCTACTGATTGCGTAACGGGCGTTTTATTAGGCGCTACGTGGCAAATCTTGACTTTATCATTGCCCGTTTTAATCTGATTGCCATCCTTTATGCCCATCATTACATTGTCCTTCTGAACCTGAAACTCCTTTTCCTTAATGATAAGCTGTCCAACCACGAAGTCATCAAACTGAATTTTGATAATATGGCTTGGATTGGTCACGCCTTGGACCTTGGCTTCTTCAACGGTATAGAACCGTACAAACTTACTTCCAGGCATGGTACCGAGGAATTCATTGATCTTATTATCAAAAAACTCATTGCTCAAAGAGAAAGTCGCCGAGTGCATGGGTATTGGCTCTGCAATCACTTTCAGGGTGGCCATCCACAATGCATCCTTCATTTTTTCGTCGACGTCCTCATAATTGGGGTAAAAGGCCTTAACCTTTTCGAAATCGTGATAGGCCTTTTTGGCATTCTCCCGATCGCCTTTAGCAAGCATTTGCACTCCGTGCTCATAGAAGTATTTGGCGGCGTTCTTTTTGGAGTTAATAATCTCCTCATCATAATTAACATGAGGAAACTGTACCAACCTTCCTGTACTCAAGATCTCAAGTGGTAAAACCTCCTCTACAAGAGTTTGGCGTCTTTTGAGTGATTGATACCTGGAGTGCACCTCATCCCACATGGAAGGGTTGCCTTCCAATTTTAAGTAATTRAGGCGCTCATTGTCCTTTTTATTGGCTCGAACATAGGCCTGTTCAAGTATGTCGATTTCCTTTTCCTTAGAGGGTTTTTTTCTCAGTTTTTTAACCGCCAATCTAATGGCAGCATCGTACTTTCCTTGCTGGTAATATTTTTTAGAACTTGCACAGCCTACTAGGACCGCAGCGGCGATTAAAACRGGTAAAACTCTTCTCATAATCTTAAATTTTCACTGGGAAAGCCAATTATTAAGCCAAAAATAATGTTTTTCATTTCATCTGTTTATAAATTACGTTTTATTAAGTCGGTCAGATAGAGTATCGTTGGCGGCTAGTTTCATCACATGGGGCATTATTTGATGCTAAAGAGGCACAGTTTCTTAACTTTCGGTTGCAATGAATTGAACCAATTGGTTTTTNGACAATTGACTTTCAATCCTCCTCATCTCTATTTTCTTCCAGTCAAAAGATTTTAATCCTTGTTAGGCAAAATGCCCTTTCCAGTATAAATCGAGTGGATTTCTTGTATCTTTGTTTCTTGCGAAATTGATCCCCTGTTTATCAGGGAAAGCAACATTTTTAGAGATGTGGGCGCWACTKGCTAGATTTACCCTTAGAAACCGATTGGCTATACTTATTGGCCTGTGCCTGATCACTGTGTTCATGGCCTACAAGGCTTCGCATGTCAAATTGGACTATAACCTTCCTCGCTTACTCCCGGAAGAGGAGGCTACCAACCAAGAATTTGAACGCTTCATTGAAGTATTTGGATCCCACGGCAATGTGATCGTTCTGGGCATTCAGGATGATCAGATTTATCAGTTGRAGAATTTCAACGCCYTGTATGAGATGGGCAAYGCCATYAAAGAGCTGCCKGGAGTKGARGATATYATWTCRATAGCGCATGCSTATAAYCTYACYAARGGTGATTCGGCTTTTGAATTCAAGCCAATYGTTCAACGCAAACCGGAGACWCARSARGAGCTGGAYAGCCTWCGYRGAATCATCAATTCCCTGCCTTTYTATGAGGGTGTYATCGTCAATAGTGAAACGGGTGCACTACTCATTCCSGTAACGCTGGATAAGCACAARGTGAACAGTGCCYACCGAAAGGAAATCGTATACGCRGTGCGGGATGTGGTKCACGAGTTYGAGGAGAAGTACAATATCAAGGTTAAATTTTCYGGTTTACCRTATATCAGAACRGGSATMACMGTGCTRYTGAAGAACGAGATGARGTGGTTTACCATTGCYGCTGCCTTATTGGCAGCAATCATCCTGTACATGTTCTTTAGGTCSCTTAGGGTGGTTGCKGTCTCATTGKYGATAGTCGCRATTGGGGTGATTTGGTCGATTGGGTCCATTTCWTTGTTTGGTTATCTGATCACTGGGTTGTCTGGAATCATTCCTCCTCTAATTATTGTCATTGGGATCACCAATTGTATCTATCTGCTCAATAAATACCATCAGGAACATCGGGCACATGGAAATAAAACCARAGCGCTTACACGGGTGGTRCAGAAAATAGGAAGTGCRACTTTCATGACCAATGCAACAACGGCTATCGGTTTYGCCACCTTTATACTGACAAAATCTCAGGTGTTGATTGAATTTGGCATCATWGCCTCCTTRAACATCATGTTGATCTTTGTGGTATCCATTCTCGTTATYCCAATCGTATTYTCSTATTTNNNGCCTCCWMYRRWMSRNNGNCATACAAAGCACCTTGAYTACAAAATGGTGAGAAAGGTTTTAGAGGGCTTCAAGCTGGTGGTCAAYAATTACCGTYCATATGTATATGTAGCTACAGCCATTCTGGTAATWGTTGGTTTTTTTGGGGTGACTAAAATGCAGACCACTGGAAATCTTACTGATGACTTGCCTAAGAACGATCCAGCCAGAGTGGATCTGGTATTTTTTGAGGAACATTTTGGTGGTGTGATGCCCTTTGAGATATTGATTGATACCAGGAAAAAGCGTGGGGCGATGCGGTTGAAGAACATTAAGAAGATGGAGGAGCTCAACAAAGTTCTGGCCGAATATGGTGAATTCTCCAAGCCGATTTCTTTAACAGAGGTCGTCAAGTTCTCCCATCAGGCTTTTTACAATGGTAGAGAAAGTAAATACACCCTCCCCGACAAACAAAAATTGAGCTTCATTATGCCCTATGCGCAGAAGCAAATGGAAGGGGATCAATTGCTGAATACACTGGTTGACAGTACCAAACAAATTGCTCGGATTTCTGTGAGAATTAAGGATCTGAAGACTACGGATATGGCGTTGGTCAAGGATGAGATTAAAATGAGAATCGATTCCATTTTTGATCCTGAAAAATACGATGTGACCTTAACAGGATCCAGTGTGGTCTATTTGGAAGGAACCGGTTACTTAGTCAAAGGCTTGTTTATCAGCCTGGCCTTGGCCGTATTTCTCATCGCGGTGTTGATGGCTGTCATGTTCGCTTCGTTCAGGATGGTGATGGTGTCATTATCGCCCAATATTATCCCTTTGATACTCACCGCAGCAATCATGGGATATTTTGGTATCTCGCTCAAACCATCCACCATACTGGTGTTCAGTATTGCGCTAGGAATCTCTGTGGATAGCACGATACACTTCCTGGCGAAATACCGACAGGAGTTGAAGGCTTCTAAGGGGAACATCAAACACTCTGTCAATACCGCGCTAGGCGAGACGGGTGTGAGTATGATGTATACATCTATCGTCTTATTCTTCGGTTTTGGCATTTTTGCCTTTTCAGAATTTGGAGGCACCAGGGCGCTTGGGATATTGGTGTCCATTACCCTCCTTCTCGCTGTACTGGCCAACTTGTTGTTTCTGCCTTCGTTATTGCTCTCTCTCGAAAAAGTCATTACCACCAAGGCATTTAAGGAGCAAGACCCCATGATTGATGTATTGGAGGAGGAAAATGATATTGAATTGAATAATTTGAAAATAGGTTCAAATGGTTCTGGATTGAATGCAAAAAACAACGTGACGACCCAGCCTAAACAACCAGATTTATAAATCGTTTTGAAATGAAGGGAATAATTCTAGCGGGAGGATCTGGCACAAGGCTGTATCCATTGACAAAAGGAGTGAGTAAGCAGCTTATGCCGGTTTACGACAAGCCCATGATTTATTATCCGCTCTCCATACTCATGATGGCTGGAATCAGGGAAATCTTGGTCATTTCAACTCCTGAAGATAAAGCTAGCTTTCAAGCTTTGTTAGGAGACGGTTCAGATCTGGGGTGTTCTTTTTCTTTCATCGTTCAAGAAGTTCCCAATGGACTGGCTCAGGCGTTTGTATTGGGTGCGGATTTTATTGGGGGTGACAGCGTTGCACTGATCCTTGGGGATAATATTTTCTATAGCGCCCGCTTGGACAGTCAACTTCAAGCCAATACGAATCCTGATGGAGGTGTTGTTTTCGCCTATCGCGTATCGGATCCTGAACGGTATGGTGTGGTAGAATTTGATGGGGATGAAAAGGTGATATCCATTGAGGAAAAACCCGATAGGCCTAAATCCAATTATGCGGTACCAGGACTCTATCTATATGATAATTCTGTGCTTGAAGTGGCGGCTAATTTGAAGCCAAGTGCCAGGGGTGAATACGAGATTACAGATGTGAATAAACATTACCTAAGTCAAGATAAGCTAAGTGTAAGTGTTTTAGGTAAGGGTACTGCCTGGCTGGATACCGGAACTTTCGAATCACTGATGCAAGCCTCGCAGTATATACAGGTGATTGAGGATCGACAAGGTGTTAAGATTGGATGTATTGAGGAGGCGGCCTTCAGAATGGGCTATATCAGCGCTGATGAATTAGTGGCCCTGGCGCAGCCACTCCTAAAGAGCGGATACGGAACATATCTTCTTAATTTGATTGAAGAACAGCAGGATTCGTAACGATGTCGGATATGCTGCAAGCAGAAATTTTCAGAGAAAGAATCGACCGTGAAATCGCGGCGCTACGCTTGACCCGGGAGCCTCAGGAGCTCTATGATCCAATCGAATATGTGCTCTCCAACGGGGGTAAAAAAGCGAGGCCTGTGCTTGCGCTCATGGCATGTAAACTCTTCAGCGATGATACTGAAAAGGCGCTTCCGGCGGCATTGGCTGTTGAAATATTCCACAATTTCACCCTGGTACATGACGATATAATGGACGACGCCCCACTGCGAAGAAACAAGCCCACCGTTCATGAAAAATGGGGAAGCAACGTTGGAATACTGTCTGGGGATGCCATGATGGTAATGGCGTATCAGCAGTTGGCGCAATGTGCACCGGAGCATCTGGGAGAGGTGTTACATGTCTTCAACACTGCGGCCTTGCATGTATGCGAAGGACAGCAAATGGACATGAATTTCCAGGATAGGGAGCAGGTTTCTATAGCCGAATATGTTCGAATGATTGAACTTAAGACCTCGACTTTACTTGCCGCGAGTTTGAAAATGGGTGCCATTTTAGGAGGGGCATCTGATGAGCAGGCTGAATTGCTTTGGGAATTTGGGAGAAATATTGGAATTGCCTTCCAGCTTCAGGACGATATCCTGGACCTATATGGTGAAGAAGGGAAGTTTGGCAAAAAGGTGGGAGGCGATATTGTAGCCGGGAAGAAGACCTTTTTAATGCTTAAAGCGCTGGAATTAGCGAATGGGGCTTTGGAAAGTGAATTGGCAATACTCGTGAGCGATCAAAGCCGAAATGCGGAGGTTCAGGTGGCTGAGACCAGACAGATATTCAATGAACTCAATGTAAAGGAACTTGCTTTGGCTGAGGTCCGCAAGTATCATGATGAGGGTATGTCACACCTGGAAGCGTTGGCCGTAGACACTTCAAAGAAAAAGCTGCTAAAGCATATGGCTGAACAACTTCTAAACCGGGAAATTTGAGATCCCTCAAATTTAAGGTGCTGATCTTGGGAATTTATTAAGACGCGTAGCGTTTGTTAATTAAGAATCCCAAGAACTGGTTCGCACTGGCTTGTTGAACTGCGCGGAATCAATAAGTGATAAGTACCTGATTAGCAGTATCGAAAATTTCACTCTGGGATAAAATCATAAGAGAATCTGTTATTTTTTGATTAATTTCTCTGACGGGTTTTATTTTTATTGGGAACAAAAAAATCACAGAATTATGTCAACTCAAGTTCACTATATCGCTGTTATAGGGGGAGCTGTATCTGGGTCGGCGACTGCGTTTCAGTTCGCTAGTCGTGGAATAAAGACGGTAATCTTTGATCAGCAGGCATTACCCTACGGAAAAATTGAAGATGGTTTGCCGAAATGGCACGCTAAACTACGAGACAAGGAAGAGGGAAAGATTGATAAAAGATTGGCCCATCCTAATATTACCTACGTTCCCAATATCCGCTTAGGAGAGGCGGTGACTTTTGAAGAGCTCTGTAGTTGGGGATTCTCCGCTATTGTGTTGGCAACAGGGGCATTTAATGACCGCCCACTGCCCGTTGATGGAGTGGATGAATATCTAAACAAGGGGTTTTACTATCAAAACCCTTTCTTTATCTGGTATAATCACTTTCATGAGCCTGGCTATGAAGGGCTGAAACATGAAATTGTAGATGATGCTGTTGTGGTTGGAGGTGGGCTCGCATCCCTGGACGTGGTGAAAGCACTCATGATAGAATCGGTAAAAGAGAAGCTGTTGGAAAAGGGACACGATGTTGATATGTTCACTTTGGATCGCAGCATTGTTAAGGTGCTAGACGGCTTAGGCTACACGCTTGATGATCTGGGACTAAAGGGATGTCGTTTGTATTATCGAAGAAGGACGATTGATATGCCGGTTACACCCATGGCAACCGATACCCCTGAAGCTTTAGAAAAGGCGCAGGGCATTCGGGCAAAACTGCTGAACAACTTTGTCAAAAAGTACCTATTTAAGTTTTATGAATGTCACGTGCCGATTGGTAAGATCGTTAAAGATGGAAAACTGGCGGGCCTTGTGTTCCAGAAGACAGAAGTTATCGATGGAAAGGCTGCGGCCATTGAGGGAACCGAACACGACGTAGAAAGCCCTCTTGTGATCTCCTCAATTGGAAGTATACCTGAGCTATTGGACGGTATTCCTTCTCAGTGGCAAATGTTTAAAATAGCTGATATAAATACCTGTCAAATTGAGGGGTATGACAATGTATTTGCGGTGGGAAATGCGGTGACAGGGCAGGGTAATATCAAAGAATCATATAAACACGGCAATGAGCTGTCTGAGCGCATTATGGATGAGTCATTGGGTTGGAAAGAGGAGCACTTTGAGGAATACCTAAGAATTACCGAATCCAAAGTGCAGGACCAGGCCTCCGTTATAGCGGAGAAATTTTCTGGTAATAACTTATTGTCGGTGGAAAAGGTTGCGGAACTCGACGTAAAAATTGCAGAGATGCACAAAAAATCCGGGTATACCGGAGATTATATGAGCTGGCGCAATGCCAATATCCCTGTTCGTCTGGAGGATATGTTAGGGATCGAACACTAAGCTCATACAGGCTCCAAAATGTACGTGCGTAAGCGGAATGCTAGGCGAAGGAAATACTGGAAAATTTTGAATCGCTCAATCTTTCGGCATAAATGTCGGCTGGAATATATCCCCTTGAATTTTCATAATTAAGCCTTGCTCAATTCGTATATTCGCACAAACTTGTGGTGAGCGGCTTTCCTGAGGTGGTGGAGATGGTAGGCGAAGCATTTGAAATTCATAAATTAATGGACAAGCACTCCTTTCTAAGCAACGGTGACATAGCTGCTTTTGAAGCGCTCTATCAGAGCTATATAAAAGATGAAAACTCCGTGGATCCCTCGTGGAAGGACTTCTTTCAAGGCTTTGAGTTTGCAAGAAAAAATTACCAAGGGGACGAGGCTCCGGAAGGATATGATAAGGAGTTCAAGGTTTTGAATCTCATCAATGGCTACAGACAAAGGGGCCACCTATTCACCAAAACCAATCCAGTGCGTGAGCGAAGAAGGTATAGGCCCACCCTTGATTTGGAGAATTTTGACCTGGAGCAGTCGGATCTGGATACAGTCTTTCAGGCTGGATCGGATATTGGTATCGGGCCGGCAAAGCTGCGTGATATTGTGGCCCACCTTCAGCAGACGTACTGCGTATCCATCGGGGTAGAGTATATATACATACGTGACCCAGATGCGATTTCCTGGCTTCGGGACCGTATGGAACCCATTCGAAACACGCCCAATTTTGACAAGAAAAAGAAGATTCACATACTTGAAAAGTTAAACTCGGCAGTAGGTTTTGAACAGTTCCTCCATACCAAGTTTGTAGGGCAAAAGAGATTTTCTCTTGAGGGGCTGGAGAATTTTATTCCCGCTTTGGATGCGGTTTTGGATACGGGCGGTAATTTAGGTATAAAGGAGTTTGTCATTGGGATGGCACATCGGGGAAGGCTCAATGTGTTGGCCAATATTTTTGATAAATCTTATGAAGAGATCTTCTCTGAATTCGAGGGCAATCCATACGATGAGTTGAATTTCGCGGGTGACGTAAAGTATCACCTGGGAATGTCGAATAATGTTGTCACGTCTTCTGGGAATTCGGTGCATTTGACACTTTCCGCAAACCCGTCTCACCTGGAGGCAGTGGATCCCGTTGTGGAGGGGATGGCCAGGGCTAGAATCGATAATAAATTTGAAGGTGATTACGGCAAAGTAATGCCCATATTGATTCATGGAGATGCTTCCATAGCTGGGCAAGGTGTTGTGTACGAGGTCATCCAAATGTCGCAATTGGATGGTTACAAGACAGGAGGGACCATGCACATTGTGCTGAACAACCAGATTGGTTTCACCACAAATTACCTGGATGCCCGCTCAAGTACCTATTGTACAGATGTTGCAAAAACCACCCTCTCACCTGTGTTTCATGTTAACGGAGACGATGTTGAAGCGATCGTGTTCGCTGTTCAAATGGCTATGGAGTTCAGGCAACAATTTAAACGCGATGTTTTTATAGATATACTGGGCTACCGAAAGCATGGACACAACGAAGG
>JAESRW010000236.1 GCA_016764395.1 Flavobacteriales bacterium | reverse complement strand
TTGAAATAGGAAGTGGTTCACCGGTAAGTGGCAACTTCACAACAATAGACTGGGGAGCTGATCTCCACTTTCTCAAGGTGGAAATGGATGAAACTGGGGGGAGCAACTATCAGTTGATGGGTACCTCCCAATTGCTTTCTGTGCCTTATGCATTGTTCGCAGATAGTGCTGGAGCAGCTCCGGCATCTCCTCCGCAAACGTTGACCTTGTCCGGCAATAGCCTTAGCATTTCTGGGGGTAATGCAGTCTCGTTCAATACAAATGATGCAGATGCAGATTCAACAAATGAGTTGCAAACTTTATCTATAGCTGGGAATGACGTAACGATCAGCAACGGCAATACAATCACCTTACCTTCCACGGTGTTCTCTGACAGTTCCTCCTATGCGGACACTGCCGGCTATGCTTACGAAGCGGAAGTTTCAGATTCAGCCTTCTTTTCGGATGAGGCAGACACGGCAAACTATGCATTTGATGCGGAAACAGCGGATACCGCACAATTTGCATGGAATGCATATTGGCAGGAGAGTGGAAGTGATATCCATTACGATACCGGAAGTGTCGGTATTGGTGTAACTACCCCTGTAGCAAAATTGGATATCGCAGGTGATATTAAGATTACTGATGGTACTGAAGGGGCCGGAAAAGTCCTCACATCGAATGCTATTGGCCTCGCTTCTTGGCAAACACCCATCTCAAGCCCTATAGACTCGGCGCTCTATGCGGACTCAGCGGGTTTTGCAGATAGTGCTGAGTTTGCGTGGTTGGCTGACACTTCTAACTTTACATGGCAGGCAAATAAATCCAACTTAGCGGATAAAGCTGACTCGTCAATTTTTGCAGGTGAAGCCGACACAGCCAATTTTGCAAGGAATGCATTTTGGAGTCGTACGGGCAGTACTATCTTCTATAATACAGGCAACGTCGGCATCGGAACAACGAGTCCGGGGGACCTGTTGCATGTTACCGGGACAGCGAGGTTCGAAAGGAACATTGCTGCTCAGGACGCTTCTTTCTTTAGATTGTTCAGGCAAGGAGTAGAGAAGGCCAGGTTCGGTTTGGATGCGAACGATCAGTTGACACTTATGGCAGGAATCTTAGACAACCCGGCTTTGAGTGTAACAACAACGGGCAACGTCGGCATTGGCACTACGAGTCCAACAGCAAAACTGCATGTTCTCACAACTTCTGGCAGTTCCAGTATGATTGTGGAATCTCCCACCGGGACTTATGGGTTTGTTAGATATAAAAGCGGTACAACGTTTTGGGATTTAGCGGCGAATGACAGTGAATTCTCCGGAGCTTTTCAATTTAGGTACGCCGCTGGTGCCCCACAGATGGTTATTCAAACTGCAGGCAATGTTGGCATCGGCACTACCGTACCTGGAAATAAACTGGTGGTACAAGCAGCCGTGAATGATGGGATAGTATTGCATGATGGTACCAATACCGATGTTTTCATTTCAAACCAAGGTGGTTTTGGAATGGCACGGTATTATAGTTCTGGTGTGACTACCACCCAAATTAATTCAAATGGAGACTCCTATTTTAATGGGGGAAATGTTGGTATCGGTACTTCAGGTCCAACTTCTAAATTGTACGTGGTCGGAAACCAGGTGCTAGCAACTCATGCCGCCAAGTCGTTAACGCCTCGCCTTGCTGGTAAGGTGGATTATCTAAGTGGTGGCAGTGCAGGAGAGCGAGCGGTTCCTGTAGCATCTATTCAGGGATGGGATGAATTCAACGGCGGCGCTTTTAATGGATCCCTTAGGTTCTTTACGGAAAGTGGGAATGCGCTGTTTGAGCGTATGCGCATTGAATCTGGTGGTAGAGTGGGTATTGGCACAACAGCTCCGGATCAGTTGTTTTCAGTAAATGGTGGCGCCTCCAAAATTGGGGGAGGCTCATGGGCTACTTTTTCGGATAGACGAGTGAAAAAAGACGTCAAATCATTCACCGATGGCCTAGAGGTGCTCATGCAAGTTGATCCAGTTATGTTTCAGTATAATGGCCTTGCCGGATATAATGCCGATGGCAAAGAGTATGTGGGAGTCATTGCGCAAGAAATTGATAAGATAGCTCCTTACATGATTGAACATATCAACAAGAAGCTTCGCGAAACCGATACCAAAGAAACCAATTTACTCATGTACGATGGCACGGCGCTCACGTATATTTTAGTGAACGCCGTTCAAGAGCAACAACGGATAATAGAAAATCAAAAAAATGAGCTGGAGCAATTGAAGGCGGAGGTGTCGGAGATTAAATCAATGATAGGAGCAAAGGCAGCGAATGAATAATTGATGTATTGATAAATTTGATTAGAATTACTGTCATTTCGAATCCCGCGCAGCGGGTGAGAAATCTCCTTAAACAGGCACAGTGCAAGTTTCATGGATTACTGCTTAATCACTTTAGCCAGTTTAGGGAGATTTCTCACTTCGTTCGAAATGACAGCCGTCATTAATAGCATTTAATTAGGGCCGCGGCCATGAAAGGGAACTACTTGTATATCTTAACCAATAAGTACAAAACGGTTACTTATACAGGTGTAACAAGTGATCTGAAAGGAAGGTTATTAAAACATATTAATAAGGTATATAAGGGCTTCACTTCTAAATACAATTGTCATGACCTGGTCTATTTTGAAAAACAGCAATCCATGGAGGATGCAATTAGGCGAGAAAAAGAAGTTAAGAAGTGGGGCAAAAGAAAAAAGAAAGCACTTATAGAGTCATTCAATCCAGAATGGGAATTCTTAAATGACCAAGTATTGAACTCCTCAATGGAAACAACCGAAATGAACAACAACATCGTCGTCATTCCGACCAAAGGGAGGAATCTACAAGACCAAACCTAAATCAATCTTGAAAACATACATAAATAAAATTATTAGTACGGCATGTGCTAGATGCATCCGTTCTGCAGGAATGACACTTCTCCTCTTCATGGCGACGGCTATGGCCACCTACGCCCAATCCAAGGCCCAGGTTAAGAATGTTGATTTTGAACTGGTCAATAATGAGATCATTATCACCTATGATATTGTAAAGCACCGCTCCAATGAAATGTTTAAGATATGGGTGAAAGTTTATACCGCTCTGGAAAATGAACTGAAGGCCAAGTCACTCACCGGAGCTGTGGGTGAGAATATAGTGGGGGGAGACCATAAGAAGATCGTTTGGAATCCGAAAAAGGATGGCGTGTATCTGGACAATGACATCTATATCCAAGTGTTTGCAAGCTCCTTAAACGAGGCTAAAACTACAGCCTCATCAGATGTAAATATGGGCAAATGGTTGGTGTTGTCCGCTTTGTATCCCGGTGCTGGAAATGCAAAAGTCCGGTCTAACAAGGTTTGGTTGGCTGTTGGTGCCCTTGGGTATGGAAGTATGGTAGGCGCTGTCTTGTTGAACAGTCAGGCTCGATCTAGCTATGACAGTTATCTACTGTCGAAAGACGTGAATGCCAGAAGTGACCTCTTTAATGATGCAGATTCACAAAAACAACTTTCCACGATTCTCTTTGTAGGCGGAGCTGCAATATGGGCCGCCGACCTCATCGTATTTTCTATAAGTTCCAGAAAATCAGTCGATTCAACAACCTCAAGAAAGGATAAATCTGTATATTTAGGGTACTCTAATGAACCGCTTGACGGATTATTGACACAACGATTATCTTTGAAAATTACTTTCTAACACAATAAAGAGTTTGCCATGCCAAGAATACTAACCCGATTAGCCTGCTGTCTTTCTTTATGCGTATTGACAACAATCGTCTTTGCACAAGATGCCAAAGTCGTGTCAGGAAAGAGCGGGGTTAAGCACATTAAGACGCTGGATCCCGAAATGCCAAAGATGAGAGGAACGAGTGATCCGCTTAAGGGATTGAATGTGGCACAAGAAGAAGATGAAATCGTAGTGGGTAAGTATTATGCACTCATCATTGGAGTTGATGCATACTCGGGAGCATGGTCGGCATTGGATAATGCAGTGAGAGATGCCAGGGCTGTTAAAGAACTTCTGGCTTCCAAATATAGATTCGACCACATAAAAACCTTGTACGATGCTGAAGCGACCAGGGAGGCCATCATCAATGAAATGATCTGGTTGGTGAACAATGTAAAGCCGGAGGATAATGTGTTTATTTATTATTCGGGCCATGGTGAGTTCCAGACTTCACTGAATAAAGGCTACTGGGTCCCTGCAGATGCGAATGTAGCCTCTGTATCCAAGTACATTTCTAACTCTGATATCCAAACCTACCTCGCCGGTATCAAGTCAAATCACACACTGCTGGTTTCAGATGCTTGTTTTAGYGGTGATATATTTAGAGGAAAAACCATGTCGGTYCCATTTGACGARTCAGAGCGCTATTACAAGAARGTTCACAAGCTGAARTCACGACARGCATTGACGTCAGGCGGSGTGGAACCKGTAATGGATGGGGGTAGTGAAGGACACTCGGTGTTCGCATWYTATWTGCTCAAATTGCTTCGGGAGAACGACAGYAAGTATTTTGATGCGAGTCAGCTTTTTGAAGGACTAAAGATCCCYGTGACCAATAATTCACARCAGTCTCCAAAATTCTCACCCATCAAGAACTCCGGTGATGAGGGKGGSCAGTTTCTSTTTATTAAGAAGTAGYTGWRCTGATTTCAAGCTTGCYAGTCTTGCCACRATTGGTACSYYGTGATTAYCCAGGAGWGGCTATAAATCACTGAGTTTAAARGACTCGTTTAATCTGACRCCTTTCTCCGTTTCCTTRACYGTGATGCACTCTATATCWGGGTCATGTTCWAGAAACAGCACGTAATTGTTCTTTGCKGCCTCNNCGAGANAANTGTTCYCTTTTCGGCTAAAGTCAGCARTGGACGCGTRTCGTATCCCATGACATAGGGWAGGGGAATATGGCCATGAGTGGGAAGAAGATCCGCAACAAATAYYAGCGTTCTACCTTTGTATTGCACMGTKGGCAACATTTGGGCCTCGGTATGGCCATTGGCAAAATGTCCGGATATTCCAGGCAGAATCTCCGATGTTTCTAAAACCGATTGTCCACCCTCGTTAGGGACAAAATTCAATTGCCCACTTTCCTGAATGGGCATGATATTATCCTTCAAAAAGGAGGCTTTCTCTCTGGCATTGGGTTCGGTGGCCCACTTCCAATGTAGTTTGTTGCTCCAGTATTTCGCGTTTTTGAAAGCGGGCTCATATCCTGTTTTGTCAGTGTTCCAATTGAAGCTCCCTCCGCAATGATCAAAATGCAAATGTGTTAAGATTACATCTGTGATATCATCAGTAGAAAATCCGTGTTTTTTAAGTGAGCCTTCAAGGGAGTGGTCACCATACATAAAATAGTAAGAGAAAAACTTTTCGCTTTGCTTGTTCCCCATTCCGGTATCAACCAACACCAATCGGTCCCCATCTTCAATCAGCAGGCAACGGGCCGCCATATTGATCATATTGTTGGCATCAGCGGGGTTGGTCTTTGTCCACAAGGATTTGGGTACAACGCCAAACATAGCGCCACCATCTAACTTAAAATTGCCTGCTTCTATCGGGTATAAGTGCATGTTTAATCAATTAATTGGGTCTTTAACAAAAGTAGGAATTAACATGGAGTGGGCAATTGACAATATGCAATGGGCAAGATGTAATATGCAATAGTGGATAAAATACGGGCCAAAAGGGTATCGATTTGAAGGGCCAAAGGGGTACATGCAGTGCCAGGAGTGCTGCGGTTATTATTAGAGGAGGTGCAGTGAAAGCTAGCATTCTCAGGGATGTTTCACCGCATACAGTGATACACCATTTTACAACGCATCTGCTCGCAGGTAGGACTGACCTCATATAGGTTCAAACGTTGCTGGGACATTGCATCACTAAGACTTCCGAAATTTATACCCAACATGCGGTAAATAGGTATAGGGATATTGTTAATCCGCTGGATTGCATTCCTTTGAAAGAGTAATCAGATAATGGCTGTTTYGGTGTTGTTGAAACCCATACGGCATATGGCATAAATGAAGATGAAGCGATCCATAATTATTATATCGTTAATTGCGTGTTCAGAAGTTGTGCTGGGACAAATAAGAGCAAAATTGATACTACTCTACTTAGCAATAAAGACTGGGTGCAGAGTGACACGGCTCAATCGGCCCTCAACCAATTCAAAGAACCTTCGAGGCTGGTGTTAAACCAAAACAAAACATGGGTTAACCAGACAATAGGACAGGAACTAGGAGAATTGATTGTGATATCGGGCCGATGGGAATTCAAAGACAATTCAATAATCATTTATGACCCGTTTACCCATGGACTAGGCTTCGAATGTAAAATAATTGAACTGACTAATAGTTCGCTAGTTATTAATTATCAGGATATTCGTGGGAAGAAAGTAACGGTACAACTCAAGGAACTTACAAAATAGTAATGGCTTTAAGCAGAAAATTGAGGAAAGCACTGTTTGCATTGACCCTGTGTTGTTTGACCCTGTTCTTCGGATGTATCTCCGTCATTAACATTGGCTATGATGAGGAGAAATTGAAATTACTTTTGGATGATAAAAATATGGTTATTCTTGCCAAGCAGTACGGGTATTTTCATACGGTTGATCAATTTGGGATTACGATTTTTCAAGATTCAATACAACTTACCGTATCTAATAATTATGGAGAGCCTGACAATTCATATTCCCTTTCACATGCTGCGTTTGATGCGATTAAGGACAGAATAATTAAAGTTAATAACTATGGATTGCATCGAAAGTGTGGGCAGGAGGATTTTATATTTATTTGTTCTAAGGGAGATACAGCGTTGATAATAGACAATTTCTGCAAGGATAGAATACTAGGTATGCTCTCTGTTGAGTAACAACGCGTAAAATATTTAGGTTCCCAAATCAGATGGGCGCTGGGCACTCCCACAGATTTTTTCTATTGTTGCACTGAACCGCTCCGCCCCTTCTGGCTATAGTGGCCGGGTAAATAACTGTCCTCATTAACCCGACCACTACAGTTACCTCTTTTTCTTTCCATTCAAAATCTTATAAATTTTCCTCTGAATTGTGTAACAAATAAAGCTTAGCTCCTTCGCATCTTTGTGTTATCAAAACACAACATTATGGAACAAGCAATCAACAGAGGAAATGCTAAAGAAAGTTACAAGGTATCAGGAATGACTTGTGCAGCCTGTGCGATTAGTGTAGAATCCTATCTTGCGCCACTCGAAGGAATACATAATGTAGCCGTGAATTACCCCAACCAATCGGTTTCTTTAGATTTTGATAATGCTAAAATTACTATTGAAACCATTCAGAAAAAGATCAAAGAGATTGGTTATGATATTTTATTAGGAGAAACGAAAGAAACCCAAAAGGCATTTGAAAAATTAGAGGAAAAGCGACTAAAAACTTTAAAATACAAACTGCTATTTTCTGCTGTTTTTTCTATCCCTATTTTTATTATGGCCATGTTTTTAATGGGGAAAATTCCATACGAGAACTGGATAATGATGGCTCTGTCTATTCCTGTTTTGTTTTGGAGTGGCTCTGAGTTTTATACGATTGCTTGGAAAAAACTGCAACATTTTTCTGCCAATATGGATACGCTTGTTGCTTTAAGCACTGGTGTTGCGTTTATTTTTAGCGTATTTAATACTGTTTATCCGCATTACTTCTTAAGTAAAGGAGTAACCCCTCATGTATATTATGAATCTGCCGTAATTATAATCACCTTGATATTGTTGGGTCGGTTTTTTGAAGAAAAGGCAAAAAGCAAAACCTCTTCAGCCATAAAAAAATTAATTGGCTTGCAACCCAGACAAGTTACCGTTATTAGAAATGGGGAAGAAACTATTATTCCTTTTGAAGAAATAGGCAAGGGAGAAATAATCATTCTTAAACCAGGAGATAAAGTACCCGTAGATGGTAAAGTTAAAAAAGGGGTTTCCTTTATAGATGAAAGTATGATTTCGGGAGAACCAATTCCCGTTGAAAAGACTAAAGGAGATACTGTCTTCTCTGGGACAATAAATCAAAAAGGGTCCTTGCGAATTGTTGCCACAAAAATTGGCGAAGACACCTTGCTTTCTCAAATAATTAAACAGGTTGAGAACGCGCAGGCAAGCAAGCCAGCCATTCAAAAATTAGCCGATCAAGTGGCAGGKATATTTGTTCCTATTGTGATAGGACTTTCTCTACTAACTTTTAGCATTTGGTATGTTTTCGGACCAGACCCTTCATTTACATACGCATTATTAACCCTTATTACGGTTTTGATAATTGCTTGCCCCTGTGCCTTAGGTTTAGCTACACCTACAGCTTTAATGGTAGGAATTGGCAAAGGTGCACAACAAGGAATTTTAATAAAAGATGCCCAAGCACTTGAAACGGCCTATAAAACAAACACCCTTATTTTAGATAAAACGGGTACAATTACGGAAGGAAAGCCAAAAGTAACTGATGTTTTATGGGCAAACAAAAGTGATACAGCCGTTTTGGAAAAAGTACTATTAGCAATAGAGGTCCAATCCGAACATCCAATTGCAGAAGCTATTGTGCATCATCTTCGAAAATTAGATATAAAAGCAGTATCCACAGCTTCTTTTGAAAGTGTAACTGGTATGGGAGCGGCATCTCAATTTGAGGGTGTTGTTTACCGAGTAGGAAATGAAAAATTGATGTTGCAAAACGCTATTGACATCCCCAATGAACTTGCTGAAAAAGCAGAAAAATTAAAAGAAGACGCAAAAACTGTAGTTTATGTTAGTGCCGCCAATGAGGTGGAAGGGGTTATAGCTGTTGCAGATAAGGTAAAAGAAACTGCTTTGGCTGCCATTGAACAAATACAGAAAATGGGCATAGAAGTTCATATGCTAACAGGAGACAACGAACAAACGGCAAAAGTAATTGCCGGGCAGGTTGGCATTACTCATTTTCAGGCAAATGTAATGCCTTCTGATAAAGGGGATTTTGTAGAAAAATTACAAAAAGAAGGGAAAACGGTAGCAATGGCAGGTGATGGTATTAACGATTCTCATGCCTTAGCTCAAGCAGATGTGGGAATTGCCATGGGGAGCGGAACAGATATCGCTATGGAAAGTGCGGGTATTACTTTAATGAATTCCGATTTAAAACAGATTGCAAAAGCCATAAAGCTTTCTAAAGCAACCATGCAAACCATTCGTCAAAATTTATTTTGGGCCTTTATATACAATATAGTTGCAATTCCTGTTGCCGCAGGAATATTGTATCCAAGCTATGGCTTTCTATTAAACCCTATGGTAGCAGGAGCAGCCATGTCTTTGAGTTCAATATCGGTTCTTGGCAATAGTTTGAGATTAAAAAACAAATAATAACAATTTAAGTATCAGAAAAATGAAAACAGCAAAATACAAAACCAACATTAATTGTAGCGGATGCCTAAAATCGGTAACGCCTTTTTTAAACAAGTTAGATAATGTTGATACTTGGAAAGTAAATCTTGAAAATGTAGATAAAATTTTAGAAGTTGATTTAGATGATGACAATGATTCCGTGGTGGTAGATGCTGTAAAAGAAGCAGGTTTTCAAATTGAAGAAATTCAATGATAATTTGAAAAACACATTAAAACGGCGTGCAGAACAATCAGAACCCAAAATCAGGTGGGCGTAGGCCGTTCCCACTGATTTTTTCTTTTGTTGCGCTGAACTGCTCCGCCCCTCCTGTCAGATAGAGATCAGTAAAGAAATGTCTTGTCCTGAAATAGGTTACTTTTAGTATAAACCTATTTCAGGGCAAGACAGGGATCTACACATATGTTGACGTAATCCAGTACAAAGACATTGTTAATCCTCTGGAGTTCATGTCTTTGAAAGGGTATGGTGGGTATTTTGGCATTTTCAAAACCCCTTCGTTGGCGACAATTAGAACAAACCCCAAGACAAATTTCATCAATTAACATGTTCCTATTTTTGTGAAATTATTTGCGTAACCGAATGATTACCCATATATTTGTAACCAATTGGTTACTTAAGTTATGAGAAGAGATGTTTTTCAAGCAATTGCTGACCCAATTAGAAGAGACATAATAGAGTTGGTTTCTAATGAATCATTGACGGTTAATGAAGTAGCTAAAAAGTTTGAAATTAGTAGACCTGCAATTTCAAAGCACATAAAAATTCTAAAAGAATGTGGTTTAATCGAAATTAACCAAATAGGCAGAGAGCGTTATTGTCAAATTCAACCCAAAAACCTTATTCCTGCATTTTTATGGATAGAAAAATATCAAAAATTATGGGAGAATAAATTAGATTCTTTCGAAAACTATTTAATCAAATTACAAACAAAAAATAATAAAAATGAGTGAAGCAAACAATCGAACGGTAACATTAAAAAGAACTTTTAATGCACCAATAAAATTGGTGTGGGAAGCTTGGACACAGCCTGAGCATATCGCTCACTGGTGGAGTCCAGATGGCTTGGAAACCAAAGTTGTAGAACACGATTTTAAGGTTGGAGGGAATTGGAGATACACCATGGAAATGCAGGACGGAAATTTATTTATTGCTAATGGAGTGTATACGGAAATTGTTGAATTTGAAAAAATATTTTCATCTGCTAACTTCAAACCAATGACAGAAGGCGTAGAAATACAAGCATTATTTGAAGAAAATGGCGATAAAACTAATTTTACTTTTAACATAGTTCATCCAACAGAAGAATATCGCATCCAGCAAGAAAAAATGGGAATTCTAAACGGTTGGGGTTCTGTTTTTGAAAGACTTGATACCCTTGTTTCAAAATTAAATAGTTAAGAAGATGAAAGAGATCAATACTGAAATAGAAATCTTATCAACACCTGATGAGGTTTGGCAAATTCTTATGGAATTACCCAATTGGTCGAAGTGGAATCCCATTGTAAATAAAATTGAAGGTGATCTTAAAATAGGCGGTGAATTATCAATCACAATGTCTAATTCTAAAGGCGATAATGGTAAAAAATATAAATCAATTATTGTGGAATTAGATGAAAACAAAAGGTTCTCTTTTATAGCAACAATGATGGCAAAATTTATGTTTTCGGCTGAAAGAATAATCGAACTAAGAGCAACAGAAAAAGGCACTATTTTTATCCAAAGAGAAATCTATACGGGACTTATGGTTTCACTATTTTGGAAAAAATTAAGTACTGATGCAACTGAAATGTTGAACTCAATGAATAAGGCTTTAAAAAAGGAAGTTGAAAAGTAAAAGTTGCCAAAAATTAACCAGTAATAAAGTGTGTTAGGGATGCAGTTGATTGTGCTTCTTGTTGAAGCCAGCCTCCGGTTCTCCTTATCATTACCTGCCTTCTGGTCTATTGGTATCCTTAGTGTAAATGATAAGTTAGATTACAATAAGCAGAAAAAGGAAAAGTACCAATACATAAATCGAAATAACTACGGGGTTAACCTGGACCCAGAATATTACAGACAGCGGCAACAGATAATCGAACCCCGTTAGGCGAAGGCTGTGCCTTCGTCTGATTATTATGCGTAGCTTT
>JAESRW010000235.1 GCA_016764395.1 Flavobacteriales bacterium | reverse complement strand
TACCGTTTTCCATCTTAAAAAGGCCAACTCAGTTTCGAAAACACTTTCCAAACCTGCATAACACTTGGCGCTGCTATATAAATAATCTTCTGGCTTTTCGACAAGACCTGGGCGAGAGATAAGAATCAATCTAGTTCGTATCCCTTCCGCATTGAACATTTTGCATTCGGGTCCTACTGTGCAAATTCCTGTAGTGTATGGTAATTAAATGTTCTCCCATCCCATCTCCAGGTGGGTTCCCCTTTTTCAAGTAACACGAATGATGGATAGGTGGAACCGCTCAGCTTATAGAATTGTTCCATTTCTAAAATGGTATAATCAAATGCTGCCCGCGCCTCGTTGAAGAAAGACGTTATTCCCGCTTCCGAACCCAGGAAGCCAATGAAGACGGGAATGTATTCCTGCGACTGGTTTCTTGAAATTGCCAAGCGCCTCATAGCGTTCAAACAATGAGGACAACTCGTGCTATAGAGGGTTAAGAGTGCTTTGTCATTGCTAAGGTGTTCTTCTGGCAATCTTCCAAACGCCTTAAGGTCAAAAGTGCCCCCAACGCGTACAGATTGATCCATCAAATCGGCAGGGTATACCGGATTGAGAATAAATGGCAAAGCAAAGAGAGAAATCCCTATTGGATACTTGAGCCATGTACGCTTCATGTCACTCGCTTTACCCAACCTTACCAGAACCAATGCAGCGAAAACAAGTATGGAACAGAGCAATATTGACACATACAAATCAGTGTCAAAAAACCTGGAGTATCCGGGAGTGATTATATCGGTGGTGGTAAATGATTCCCAGGTCAAGTCATAGATACCTAGACTCATCATCACTAAAAACACTTTAGGTAAGTAGTTTCCGGGGTTAATATTTAGCAGAAGAAAAACCCCAGTTATGAAGTTTAGGGCGATAAACACACGGGCAATGATGGGTGCCGTATACCAATTAGAAAGGTATTCTTCGACAAGCCTATTTTCCATATGCTCTATGGGAAACAAGTTTTCATAACCCCAAAAGAGGACCAGCGCGCCCAAGCCACATGAAACGCCGTACAGGAACTTAGCCTTTCCTAGCATCGGTTAATTCTAAAGTTGAATAAAAAAAAGCCATTCCAACCTTCGCTGAAACGGCTTCTAAAGAAGTAAAGTTTCCTAAATATAGCTTAAATAGAACAAGTGGCTTTAGGGTCCCCAAGTTTATAGGTATCCTCAGTTGCTTTGCAGGTGTCTTCAGCATCTTGCTTTTTCGCTTTCTTTATTTCAAATGTTATATCTGCAACTCCACCTGTAGAGTCAAAGGTACAATTACAAGTATAATCTTTCTTACATGCTGTAACAGATAATAACGTTACCGCTGCTCCTAAAAACAATAATTTTCTCATTTTACTTGGTTTATTTTGTGATAAATTAATTAATAATCGGGCGCAATATATATATATCAAATTGATAAGATGCAATTTTTATTCATCTAATTATCACCTGTTTATACACTGTCCGTGTCTCAGCTCCCTATATTGAGAGACTCCTTTAACTCCATTTTTTTACCCGATGTTCGCTCTGCTCTTCGCAGTTTACCCCATTCTGCGTAGCGTCTTCGTTACATCGTACTTTCACTGGCATCTTGCCACCTTCTGTATTTCAATAATTGCCCTTAGTCAATATCGGTTATTTCCACCTAAATGTTTCAACCTTCGGCTACTAGGTTTCAACGCGTGTTAATCAGCCTGTCTCGTCCTAAAATAGCATGACACAAAAAGTAACCCATTTTGGAAGAGACCACTTAATATATCGTTATAAATTCACCTCATATCTGAAAAATATAAAGTTCTTGACAATGACAGAGCGTCTTTCATTACGATGTGAATCTACAAGACTAGGCCTCTGTATGAAAGTGGTAGATATATGCCTAAATCTCGCCCCCTAATAACACCTCTCAAACTTCTCCTCAATCTCCTTCAAACACAAGTTGCCAATACTACCTTCATGGGTATGTTCCACCTTTTTCTCTGGGTTAAAGTTGCCAGCCATGATTTCCTTTCCAATTTCCTGGTAGGCTTCTCGAAACGCCATGCCATTCATCACCCGCTTGTTCACTTCCTCCACGCTGTACAAGTAATCATAGATAGGGTTGTTCATAAGGTCCTCCTTGACCTGGAGGTGCTGCAGCATAAAATTACACACTTCCAGATTGTCTTTCAAAACCTCAATGGCCTCCATGAGGCTCTGTTTCAGCATTTGAAAATCACGGTGATAGCCGCTGGTGAGGTTGTTGGTAATCAACCCAATCTCCGCCGGCAGGTTTTGGATTTTGTTGCAACGGGCCCGCATCAATTCAAATACATCCGGATTTTGCTTGTGCGGCATAATGCTGGATCCAGTGGTGAGCTCCTTCGGAAAGCCAATAAATCCGAAGTTCTGACTCATGAAAAGACAGACATCCGCAGAGAATTTAGCCAACGTACCGGCTACGGAAGACAAAGCAAAGGACACCGACTTTTCCATCTTACCCCGACTCATCTGTGCTGCGATGACATTGTATTTCATCGTTTCAAATCCCAGCAGTTCAGTTGTCATGCCCCGGTCGATGGGGAAGGAGCTGCCATAGCCGGCCGCCGAACCCAATGGATTTTGATCAGCGATTTTATAGGCTGCATTGAGCAAGATCACATCGTCGATCAAACTCTCTGCATAAGCGCTCAACCAAAGTCCCACTGAGGAGGGCATGGCCACCTGTAAGTGGGTATAGCCCGGCATCAATACATCTTGGTGTTGTGCTGCCCGTTCGATTAGGGTTTTAAATAATGTTTGTACCGCAGATTTTAAGCTTTGGATCTCTCCCTTGGCATAGAGGTGAAGATCCACCAATACTTGGTCGTTTCGGGAGCGGGCCGTGTGAATCTTCTTTCCAGCCTCGCCGATTTTTTGCACCAATTCGTGTTCAATTTTGCTGTGCACATCTTCAAAAGACTCTTCAATGATGAAGGTGCCATTTTCGATGGTTTCCGCAATCTCTCCCAGGGCACCTAAGATGTCTGCAAGTTCTGCTTCCGTCAGAATGCCAATGTGCTGTAGCATTTTGGCGTGTGCGATATTTCCCTGCACATCGTATTTGGCCAATTTCAGGTCGAGTTCACGGTCGTTGCCGACGGTGAAGCGTTCTACAATATTATCGGTGGTATAGCCCTTGTCCCAAAGTTTCATAGTATGGTGTTTTAAAGAATTTTGCTCAACAGTTTTATATAGAGGTCAATGCCCTCCTCAATTTCATKTACATAAATATATTCGTCSGCCTGGTGGGAGCGCGTCGAATCACCCGGGCCCATTTTTAAYGAYGGACAACTCAAGACSGCYTGGTCAGASAGRGTAGGGGAACCGTAGGTTGTTCTCCCCAATTCAAKWCCWGCTTGCACCACWGGATGGTCAGCAGGTATAAAGGAAGATTTYAATTTRAAGGACCKCGCCACCATCTTACTCATCGTATGRGAATCGATRATCTCAAAGATCTCCTGGTTGGTATAACATTCATTCACSCGMACGTCCARYACAAARTGRCAGGTGGCCGGTATCACGTTGTGCTGCTCTCCWGCATTGATTTGTGTGGCMGACATCTTCACTTTGCCCAAWGTWTCTGACACATTYGGGAAYTGRTAGKTTCTGATCCAKTCAATATCGTTCAGCGCATTGTAAATGGCGTTSTCCGTGTTTTCATGGGCAGCATGGCCAGGTTTTCCCGGTGCGTAGGCATCCACGACCATCAAACCTTTTTCGGCAATGGCCAATTGCATGCCCGTTGGTTCGCCTACAATGGCAAAATCAATACTAGGAAGCACTTCCAGTAAGCTGTTCAATCCATTGGGCCCCGAATTTTCCTCTTCCGCTGTGGCCGCGATAACAAGATTGTATTTGAGATCACTGCGTTCATAATAAAAGGCAAACAGCGCCATCAATGAAACCAGGCAACCACCTGCATCATTGCTGCCCAACCCAAATAATTTACCGTCGGCTATCTTGGCCTCAAAGGGATCATTGGTGTACGCCTTATTGGGTTTTACGGTGTCGTGGTGGGAGTTTAAAAGGATCGTTGGCTTTGATGCATCGAAATACTTATTGACCGCCCAAACRTTGTGAACRCTGTGTTGGGTGGTGATGCCAAATTCATGRAGCCAATCCGTAATGCGTTTTGCAGTGTGGCTCTCTTCTCCTGAAAAGGAAGGGGTTGCAATYAGGCTGCATAGCAGYTSCTGGGCTTTTTCGTACAGTTCTTTTTGTTCCATCTTACTTATAAAGTCAATGCGGTGAATAGTTTGCGGTCCTCCTTGATGACATCCGTRTTGCCAATAATAACATTCGATACGTTATGATTCAAGGCATGAAAGCAATTTTCCATTTTGGGTAACATGCCTTCATGAATCGCCTTTTGCGATTTTAATTCAGCGTATTGGTCAGTATCAATGCGGCTTATCACTGATTCTTCATCGGTAATATCTGCGAGTACGCCTTTTTTATTGAAGCAGTAAATCAATTGGGTTTCATATAAAGCACTCATTCCAATCGCCAGCTCCGCAGCAATCGTATCTGCATTGGTATTGAGCAACTGCCCCTTTCCATCGTGTGTCAAAGCGCAGAAGACCGGGGTTAGGTTTTGTTGGAGCAGGGCATGAATGGTTGCTGTATTCACAACTTTCACATCACCGACTGAACCAAAATCAATAGGGCTCTTTGGCCGTTTCTCAGAGATAATGCAGTTGGCATCCGCCCCTGACAGTCCCAATGCATTGCATCCCAAACTTTGCAATTGAGCGCTTATCTTTTTATTGAGAAGGCCCGCATAAACCATAGTGATCACTTCAAGATCCGCTTCTGAGGTTACTCTTCGGCCATCCACCATCTCTGGTTCAAGACCGAGTTTCAGGCTGAGTTGAGAAGCTAGTTTCCCACCCCCGTGCACCAATATTTTTGGTCCTTCTAACGCAGTAAAATTCTGAAGGAAGGTTTCCAGCTGCATCGAATCGTCAATTTGTTCCCCGCCGATTTTGATGATGCTTAGCTTAGTTTTCATAACAAAATTGTTCTGTGTCAGTTACTCTGTTTAACCGCGCTCCGTCGCTGAAAGCTATGGAGCGAGGCGACAAAGAGCGCAAAGGTTTTCGCAAGGTTCGCAAAGGAATGTAGTTTTCTGATAACCTTTTAGGTCATTGTTGAGTTGCGCCCTTTGCGCCTCTATTGCGATCATTGCGGTTAAATTTTGAATAAATCATGTATTGCTGGTCAGTTGGATTGTTTCAATCCCTTTTAAAAGTCCTGCTAACGCAGTAATAAATGGCTTGATTTCCCTGTAGGTAATACCAAGCGGTGGCAAGATGCGCAGCAAGTTGGGATTGTCAGACGCCCCCGTGAAGATGTGATGATCCCGCAAAAGTTGGGTGCGGATTTCTTTCACCGGATGATCCAGTTCTATTCCCAGCATCAAGCCTTTTCCTTTGATGCGCTTGATCTCCGTGATTTGCTGAAGTCCAGAGACGATTTGCTCGCTCACTTCCCTTACATGGTGCATCAGGTTCTCTTCTTTCATGGTATCTAATACTGCGATGGCAGCTGAACAGGCCAGGTGGTTCCCTCCGAAAGTGGTTCCCAGCATTCCATGTTTGGCTTTGATATCTGGATGGATCAGCAATCCCGCTACAGGAAAACCATTTCCCATGCCCTTGGCCATGGTCACAATGTCAGCTTCTACGTTGCTGTGTTGATGCGCAAAGAACTTTCCTGTTCTTCCAAATCCACTTTGAATCTCATCAAGAATGAGCAAGGCCCCATGGGTTTTACAGGCTTGTGCAAGAAACTGCAAGTAGTCAGTGGATGGTTCGTCCAACCCGCCAACACCCTGAATGCCTTCCACAATAACGGCACAGACCTCTCCACTTGCAAGGATCGATTGAAGTTGTGCTGTATTGTTGAGTTCCACAAAGTCAACTGGATAATTGTCCTGGTTAATCGGAGCCTGCAAATTGAGATTATCCGTTATGTTAAGGGCCGCTGCGGTGCGTCCATGAAAGCTGTTGATAAAAGCAATAACCCGCTTTTTACCGGTGTGAAAGGAGGCGAGCTTGATGGCATTTTCATTGGCCTCAGCTCCACTATTGCAGAGAAACAGGTGATGGTTTTCATACCCACTTTGGGCAGCCAGCTTTTGCGCCAGCTCCTCCTGAATGGGCATCTTCACCGAATTGGAGTAGTAACCAATTTGGTTCAACTGTTCTGTCACATGACTGATATAATTCGGGTGACTGTGTCCTATGGAGATCACTCCATGTCCACCATATAAATCAAGGTAGGCCTGTCCTTGCTCATCATACATATAAACCCCTTTTGCGCTGACGGGGTTGATATTGAATCTTGGGTATACGTCAAAGAGTTCCATCGTTTTAAAAATAGTTGGTTTTGAGATTCAGTCCTGTGGTTTCCTCAACTCCAAACATTAAATTCATACTCTGAATGGCTTGGCCCGCTGCTCCTTTTAGGAGATTGTCTATCGCGCAGCTCACCAAAACTTTACCGTTTGTTTTTTGAATTTGAATCAGGCAATAGTTGCTATTGACAACCTGCTTCAAGTGAATGGTGTCCTTACTCAGTTGTGTGAATGCCGCATCTTTATAATAGGCGTCATACAGGTGAAACAATTCATCTTCCGACTGGCTGATATTGGTGTAGGCACTGGTAAAAATACCCCGGGTGAAATTGCCTCTCAAAGGCAGAAAATTCAGTGCCTTTTTAAAATCGGGTTGGTTGGAAGTTATGGTTTCTGTGATCTCCCCTAAATGCTGGTGGGAGAAGGGTTTGTAAATCGAAACATTGTCATTTCTCCAGCTAAAGTGAGACGTTTCTGATTGCGATTTTCCCGCACCGGTGGAGCCTGTTAAGGCATGAATATGCACTTCGTCCTGTAAAAGCTGATGCTTTGCCAATGGCAGCAGTGCCAACTGAATCGCGGTTGCAAAACATCCTGGATTGGCAATATACTGCGCTTGTCGGATCTCCTCACGGTTGAGTTCTACCAACCCATATAAAAAACGCTTTCCCTCAAAAGTTGCGTCTTCCTTTAATCGGAAGTCGTTGCTCAGGTCAATAATCCTGGTATGGTCAGCAAAGGCGTGGGTGGAAAGAAACGCTTTTGAGTTTCCATGTCCCAGACACAAGTACACCAAATCCACCTGGCTGTTCACACTATCTGTGAATACCAATTCGGTTGCATGAAATAGATCCTGGTGCGCTGTCGACACCCATTCACCAGATTTGGACTGACTGTAAACAAAGTCCAAATGCACTTCTGGGTGGTGGATCAGGCATCTCAGCAGCTCGCCCGCTACGTAGCCTGTACCTCCTACAATTCCTACTGTAATCATAACTCCTTATTTACATGTTTAAAAATTTGCATGGGGTTGGCCAGGATCTTGGTGAATCCAATCACATCACCTCCGGTCCACTGATTGTGTTCTTCCCCGTATTGTCCAAAACCCGATTGCATCAAATCGTAGGGCGAGTCGATTCCCTGAATCGTAAAACGATAGGGGTGGAGCTCTACAAAAACTTCCCCGCTCACACTGGTCTGGGTACCTTCCAGGAACTGTTCAATATTGCGCATGACCGGCTCAAAATATTGGGCTTCATGAATGAACATCCCATACCAGTTGGCGAGTTGCTCCTTCCAATGCAATTGCCATTTCGATAAGGTGTGTTTTTCCAGGGTGTGATGGGCCTTGATAATAATGGTGGCAGCAGCGGCTTCAAAGCCTACACGCCCCTTAATCCCGATGATGGTATCACCCACGTGTACGTCCCGGCCAATCGCGTATTTGTTCGCGAGGGCTTCCAAAGCTTGAATAGCGGCTACTGGATTCATCTTTTCCCCATTCAAGCCACTTATTTCCCCTTTTTCAAATTCAAGGGTCACCACTTTAGCGCTCGTTTCAACCAGTTGACTGGGAAATGCTTCCTCTGGCAATGGGAGGTTGGAAGTGAGTGTTTCACTGCCTCCTACACTGGTGCCCCAAAGCCCTTTGTTAATGGAGTATTGGGCTTTTTCCCAATCAACCTCGACACCGTAGTTGGCCAGGTATTCAATTTCCTCTTTTCGGGAAAGTTGCTGATCGCGAATAGGGGTGAGGACCTCAATATCTGGCGCCAACAACTGAAATACCAAGTCGAATCGTACCTGGTCGTTCCCGGCCCCGGTGCTGCCATGGGCGATGTATGTTGCCCCAATCTTTTTGGCGTACCCAACTAAAGCAATGGCTTGGTAAATTCGCTCCGCGCTTACTGAAAGCGGATAGGTGCCATTTTTGAGCACATTGCCATAGATCAAAAACCGAATGATATGTTGGTAATAAGCTTCCGTTTCTTCCAATGCGCAATGATTGGTGACGCCCAGGCGTTGAGCTTGTTGTTCGATGGTTGTTAATTCTTCTTCGGAGAATCCACCGGTATTTACGATGGCTGAGTAGACCTCTAATTGTTTCTCGTAGGTCAAATATTTAACGCAATAGGAAGTGTCTAATCCTCCACTGAATGCCAGTACTACTTTCTTATTTTTCATTTTTAAATGCTTGTTTTAAAGAAGGGAATTGTTCGATTTTTCGTTGTATTCTCAATTTTCGCAGTATGAAGAACCGCTTAAAATTCTCCCATGATATCTGTTCTGTATGAACGCTGCTGGGTTCAGTAGTTGGTGCCGCGACATCCGCGAGATTACACACCATTCCAGTACACAGACACATAGAGCGGTTGGTGCGTTTGAGGATGTCGTAATTCACACAATCTTGACAACCTTTCCAGAAGTCTTCGTCCTTGGTGAGTTCAGAAAAGGTGACCGGCTTATATCCCAGGTCCGAATTGATCTTCATCACCGCCATACTGGTGGTAATGCCGAAGAGTTTGGCGTTGGGGAATTTTTCTTTTGAGAGGTTGAAGGTGGCTTTTTTAATGGCTTTTGCCAACCCCGTCTTTCTATAATCGGGATCGATGATCAGTCCTGAATTGGCCACATACTTCTTGCCTTCCCAGCTTTCGATATAACAAAAACCGATGGCCACATCATTATCAAGGGCAATGACGGCCTTGCCTTCGGTCATTTTCTTTTGGATGTATCCTGGCTTTCGTTTGGCAATACCGGTTCCCTTGATTTCGGCTGCCTGCCCCATCATTTGGCAGATGTGTTCGGCATATTTGTGGTGGCTGTCATCGGCCACCGTTACAATTACTTGCATGGGTTAAAGAGTTTAAACTTGCGTTTAATTAGAAAGGTGATTGAGAAATAAACTTGGAAGAAGGCAGCGTACGTATCGCCGCATAAATATATATTACGCCGAACGGCGCCGCGGGAAAAGTGGCCTTGATAGGGCGGGGTAATGTGCCATACCATTAGCAGGAGCCTGTAGCTCTGAAAGAATTTGGTATGTGTCTTTGTTACCCATCGGTGGCAAAGATAGAATAATCTTTATTTAATGGTATTCGGATTTAGAAAACTTTGGGCACATGATAACCTAGGGCCGTTTCTTATCAGAACCGATAAGTATGCTTCGCCTTCGTGCTTGCTATCTCATACTTCCGCAGTGTAACTCATTCAATGCCTGTATGCCGTGAAGTGCAAATGTTAATCTCTATTTATGTCCAGGTAATCTATTGAACAACAGAAATATAAAGGTGACATGACTAGCCTTTCAATCAATGTTTCTTGTTGCTAGGGGAGTCGATTAAATTTACGGGACGCTAACAGATTTACGATTGCAAAGAGCATAAACATTCCTGGTACTACAGGTGGCTTGATTTGCATTGGCAACACCTCACCGGGAATATCCGGATGAAAATGAACATAAAAGGCCACGGTCATCATGGTAATCAATGCGACACTGGTGGCTGAAATAATATTGTGTTGCATTTTTCGGGTCATTTTTTGACCTTGGATCAACGTCATCAGAAGAGCACTCCCAATGGCTATTTCCATGGCAATACCCAAAGGGTAAAAGAAGGATGGCAATTCACTGGCACTGTTCATAGGTGATTTCACTGATGGACAAATCGGATATTTCCAGTAATTCTTTGGCGCGTGTTAATCGTTGCGCATTAATGTATCGCGTTGGAGTTTGCTGGAAGGTATTCTTAAACTCACGCTTGAACGAGGATTCACTTAAACCAGAAAGCTCTGCAAGTTTACTGATTGGGAGATTCGAGAAAATATGATTTTCCATGACCACTTTAATGCTGATTTTCTTAGGCGTGAATAACTCACTTACAAGCTGTATAATGGACTCCGCATTTTTAGTCTGGACCAGAATTAAAATGAGCTCTTTGACTTTTAATTCTAGAATATCTTCATTTACCAGGGTTGGGTTTTCAAAGTAAAAATCGAGACTCTCAATAAATTTGGAAATGATTTTATCCGAAGTGATCTTTTGTATCCCTTTCTTGTAGCTCTTTTGTTTGATATAGGCTGGAAGTTCTTTGCTATAGAGATCTCTTAATACATCGGGATAGAGGTGAATGGCAAAGATTTTACTTTTTTCCGAAGTAGAAGATTGGAGCCAATCCGTAAAGTAACTCCCGCATTTCAAAAGAACCGATTCCTGGGATTTTATTTTCACCTTTTCCTGCGCTGCATTAAAGGTCGTTTCTGCTCCGGATACATGGAGGTAGCATGCTTGATTTTCAAAGAAAGAGTCAAACCTAAACGGAGGCTGAATGACGATTTTCTCCATCAGCGTCTTATTTTTAAAAGTTAATTTTTGCCTACTTACTATCATTATACGCTAGCCGCTATTTGTTTAGAAAGAGCCTCAAAGAAAGCAGTTTCCACCTTTCAATACCATACGGTCACCTTAAAAATCACCTTTTGTAAAAGTTTTAACAGAGCAGGCAACGGGAAGCTTTGTGGTCGGTTATCAATAAAAGAGTAGTTATTTATCGATGGGCTCGCGTTATGGGCCTGTGTCCTTGAACTGCAGTCTCACAAGTTCGTCCTTTTTGCAATAGCGCTAGTGAATGGTGATAAATTAGTTCTCCCAGTTTTTTGTGCCCTTGGCTGTTGAAATGAATTTTGTCTTGTTCAAAGCAGCTAAGCGAAAATGAATAGATGTTGATGTAATCGATTTGCCCCCTTTTGTAAAATTGCTCAAGATAGTTGGCGGTCCATTTACAAATGAGATTGGCTATAAGTGATTCGGGGTTTTGTGGGGGCGAAATGATTACCAGTTTAATTTCGTGTGCTGAACAAATTTCTTTGACCGAATCCAATTGATCCGTCAAATAGTTGCGTGCCCAGAAGTGAAGTCCCAAAACAAGGCCCGTGAGTAAATTAAGGTCTCTAAAACTGAAGACGCTTTTCTTTACATATTCAAATTCACGAATAACCTGATGCTTTGTAAGTTCTTCTTTCCACACCATTTGCCGAGAGAAGAGTGCTGGGTGCAAGGTATAAGTCACTTTGTGGTCTGCAGTATCGTACTTAACCCATGGTTTTTGCAACGGCATGAGCGGAAATGGCCTGATGAAGAGATAGAGCAATTCGGGCTTCTTTTTTTCTATAAACTTTTTGGTTTGGTCAAGTAGTTGACTATAGGAGTGGTAG
>JAESRW010000066.1 GCA_016764395.1 Flavobacteriales bacterium | reverse complement strand
TGGATTCTGGATTCTGGATTCTGGATTCTGGATTCTGGATTCTGGATTCTGGATTCTGGATTCTGGATTCTGGATTCTGGATTCTGGATTAAAATTAGGGCCTCAGTTCGAAGGAGAATGATTTGTCATTAAAACTTGCGAACAGTATGCTGTTGAAGGAGAGAGCAAAACAAAAGGAATTCCCTATCTTAGAATCGTGAAAAACTTTATAAAGTTCACCATACTTCTTATTGCATGTTCGCTTGTTAAACCAGGCAATGCAGCAGTCAAAGGAGTGGTTGACAGCCTGGAATTAGCTGTAGCAACTGCCTCCGATGTTAACCAAAAAGCAGATGCGCTTATTCAACTAAGTACCGTTATGTTCAAAACGGATTGGGATKCATCCCTCACATTTGCCCAAGAAGCACTTGAATTGTCCCGYAAGCTGAATTACGAAAAGGCAATTGAAAAAAGCCTCAACAACATTGGAAATGTCCACTATATAAGAGATGACTATAGCGAAGCAATGGACAGCTACTCCCAGTCCCTGGAAATTGGGCAAACGATTAAGGACTCYGTAGGAATTTCCACATCGCTTTCGAATATTGCTTTGGTCTATGGAAGGCAGAGCATGTATTTAAAAGCCAATGAACAAATGCTAAAAGCAATCCAATATCATGAAGAGCTGAACGACTGGCCTGGCTATCTCATCTGTATTGGAGGTTTGGGAAGTAATCTGGTTAATTTGGGAGACTACGAAGCAGCGTTAAGGTATTATTTTAGAGCGCTTAAGGTAGCACAAGAGCAGCAGCTTGAAGATAGGCTCGGATACATTTACAGTAAGATAGGAATTGTGTATGAGCGCTTGAAAGAATACGATAAGGCAATGGGATATTATCAAACAGCGCTAACGCTGCACGAAAGGCGTAACACCAAGTATGGCATTTCCACCACCTTGACAAATATTGGCCACCTATATAATAGCATTTAGACGGACGATTCAGCAATCGTTTATTTCACCGAAGCTTTGGAATTGGCTAGAGAAATGGGTAACAAGAGAGCGGAAGCCATTGGATACAACAACATCGGAGTAATTTATGAGGGCTGGAAAGACTATCCGAAGACTTTGGAATATTACAAGAGCTCCCTGGCCATATTTGAAGAAATTAACTCAGTTCATTTAGCTGCCATCACATTGAGCAATATTGGGGGCGTCTACTCATACATGGGGCAATACAAACGGGCTGCGGAAAATATGCATCGAGGTCTCGCAAAAGCAGATTCTGTAAAACATCTAAACTACCAACAGCTTATATGTGCTAACTTATCTGAGGTCTATGAGAAAATGGGAGATTATCAACAATCACTCCTCTATTACAAGCAGTCCTCCATACACAAAGACTCACTGTTCAACGAAGATAAGTCAAAGAGCATTGGTAAACTGGAAACTAAATATGAGTTTGAAAAAGCGGAGGTCGAGCGGAAGCGCGTGAAGGATGAGGCACTCGCCGCACAAACATCCCGGACACAGAGGAGAAACAACCTGCAATACTCCGGCATCCTCATCTTTTTGATACTCAGCTTTGCAGGCATTTTCACCTTGGGAAAGTTCTCGATTCCAATGCAGCTCGCTGAGGGCATGATTTTCTTCTCCTTCTTATTGTTATTCGAATTTACCCTTGTTCTATTGGATCCCTACATCGAGGCCTATTCAGGCGGTGCCCCAGCCGTTACGTTGGGATTTAATGCCATACTAGCCGCAATGATTTTTCCCCTGCACGTATTCTTTGAGGAGCGGGTCAAGCAGCGGATTGTGAGGTAGGGTGCGCTTCAATTGCTGAGTCTTTTCTTTGGTGGATCGCTTTGGGATCCGGCTTTTAGAACTATCATTTTGGACGCCGCTAGCTACCCCCTGTTTATTTGCGTCGCAAATAAACCGTCCCCCTGGAGGGGGACAGTTTGCATTTCCATCGTGGGAACGTTCTAAACCTGGCATTCCACATAGCGTTTGCTTAATGACTTTCACGATAGCTCTGTCACTTTGGTAAATTTTAGCGGAAGTTCCATTTCATAGCTGAAACTCACTTGTATGGCTAAGTGATTTGAGTATGCATTACGCAATTAAATTCCAGTATATGCCTACCTTTAGGACTTTAAGCTCACGTAGCAATTGAAAGGTTGGTTGCCCCATCCTCATCATACTTGTATTCCAAGTCGTTTTGGAGTACCGCATCGCCTTAATTGACGTTGTGAACGCTGGGCTGTAGGGGAAGAAGAAAGATTGGTTAAGTAAGATGCTTAGAAGATACTGGATAATTCATTTATTGCTGCTCCTGACTTTTTCTGCAACAGCATTAAATCAGCACATCATTGATTCTCTCAATCAAGTCTATGGAAGTGCTGACCACGACACGACCAAGGCGCTAACCTTGAGCCTCTTAGCAGAAGAACTCAAGTACTCAAACCTAGACACCGCTATACATCTTAGCAAAGAAGCGTTGGAAATTTATCAGGCTCTCGATCATAAAAAGGGTATTGCCAACTCCTTTAGCGCTATAGGGAATTATTATAGAAATAAGAGTGAATATGAGCTGGCGATAGAGAATATCCAGAAAGCAATAGCCATTCAAGAAGCAATTAATGACACAAGGGGGCTTTCAGCGAGTTTGAATAATCTGGGAATTGCCTATGATTTCAAGGGTGATTATGACAAGGCGCTCCAATATTACTTCAAGGCCCTGAGAATGAGGGAAGCATTGCAAGACAGTATAGAGATTGCTTCGGCTTTGAGCAACGTTGCTATCATATATTACTTTCAGGAAAATTATGATCAATCCATTGACTACAATACGAAAGCGCTGAACTTGAGAAGGGAGTTGAATGACAAAAAGGGTGTTGCAACAAGTCTTAACAACATTGGGGTAATCTACATGGATCAGAAAAAACATGATAGTGCACTGGACAATTTTATCAAATCGTTGAATATCAGGAGGGAGATTGGCGATAAGGCAGGAATTTCACACAGCATAGGAAATATTGGGATGATATATAGGGAGAAGGATCAATACGATGAGGCGCTGAAGTATTATAAGGAATCTATGCAAATGATGGATGAGCTTAGCAATCGGCAAGGGGTGGCTCAATTGCTTAATACCATAGCGCAGTGGAACTACCAACGGGAGGAATATGAAGTGAGCATCGAGTATGGTTTAAAGAGCCTTGTACTATCAAGAGAAATTGGTGCTAAGGATGACATTAAACAAGCCTACAAAAATCTGCGACATACTTATGAGGCGATGAAAGATTTTAAAAACGCGTACAAGTACATGCGAAGGTACTCCGGAATAAAGGACAGCCTTTTTAACGAAGCAAAGAGCAAGGAGCTAGGCAAATTGGAAGCACAGCACGAATTTGAAACTGCTGAGGCGGAACGAAAAAGAGCGAAAGAAGCCAGGCTCACAGCTCTCGCTGAAGAACAAGGACGCCGAAACAATCTACAATATTCTGGTATCCTCATTTTTCTCATTATGCTGGGTACAGCCTTGGTTGGACTGGGCAGACTCTCTATATCCGTTAAGTTGGCAGAAGGCCTTATATTCTTCACTTTCCTCCTATTTTTCGAGTTCACCCTTGTTTTATTGGATCCATATATCGAGGCATTCAGCTCAGGTGCTCCGGCCCTTAAGTTGGGATTTAATGCACTCTTGGCAGCGATGATCTTTCCTTTGCACGCTTTCTTTGAGGAGCGGGTCAAGCAGAGGATTGTGAGGTAAGGTGCGCTTCAATTGCTGAGTCTTTTCTTTGGTGGAGCGATTTAAGATCCAGTTATTCAAACTATCATTCTGGTCGCCGCTTGCTACCCCCGTTTATTTGCAAAGCAAATAAACTGTCCCCCTACAGGGGGACAGTTTGCATTTCGAATGGGGGAGTGTTTTATAGGTGTGGGCTCCCCGATTGACAATTATTTTCTGTGATTTCGCGGGGTGACCTTTTTGTATATTGTCCATTAAGAGTATAAACAGGCAAAATGAACGACCACGAGATAGTCCAATTGATCAAAAGAAATGATACAGGAAGGGCGATGAATGAGCTCTACCAATATCTTCCGAAAGTGGAGGGGCTGATCCTCTCAAAAGGTGGCAACAAAGCTGACGCTGCGGACGTGTATCAGGAGGCGTTGATCATTTTCTGTCGAAAGGCGAAGGACGAAGCGTTTGAGCTGACCTCGGCAATTGGCACTTATCTATACAGTACGTGCCGATTTCTTTGGAAGGACCAATTGAAAAAACGCAATAAATCCTCGTCCGAAATAAAGAGCGATGCGTTGGTCAATGGAGCCGAATCATTGAGTACACAAGACGAGGCGCAGTTGCTTGAAGCGATCGTCGAAGAGCAGAAATTACTTCTGGCCGAAAAAGCACTCTCCAAATTAGGAGACCGCTGCATGGACCTCCTGAAGTTATTTTACTTTGAAGGCATGCGGATGGTGGAGATCGCTGCCAAAATGGGATTTAGCTCAGAGAAGATAGCCAAAAACCAAAAATACAAATGTTTGGAACGGGCTCGGAGGCATCTAAAGGAGCTGAAGCAAGAAGCAGGCATCTAATCAGAAATTTATTCTCTTAAAAACACATCATGCGAACAGAACTAGAGCAAATAGAAAGAATTGAAAAATACTTGCGAGGTGACATGGGTTCACAGGACAAGGCGGACTTTGAAAAAGAGCTGGACACAAACCCACAGCTGAAAGAAGATTTGGAGCTACAGCGAGAGCTCGTTGAAGGTGTTGAACGAGTGGCGTTAAAGCAAAGTGCCGACCAAGCATACCGCAAGTATAAGGGAGGCAGCAATGGTATGAGTTGGTTGTTCGGCACGCTGGCTGTCGTTGCACTGGCAGGAGCTGTTACGTGGTTTGTCAATCGAAACGACCATCCCGGATTGCCGGAACTCAATGAAAATGGAGCTGCACTATGGGCTGACGCTGATAAATACCTTACCCCGCAATTGTTTACCATTGACAGCAAACAGGATACCGTAATAGAAACCGAAGGAGGAATTGTGCTGGTTGTTCCCGCCAATTGCTTTTTGGATGAAGATGGCAATCCAGTGGAAGGAGATGTGGAGCTAGAAGTGAAAGAGGCCATGGAACCTTCGGATATCATGCAAGCCGGCCTCTCCACCATGTCTGGTGACGACCTCTTGGAAACTGGTGGCATGTTCTATATCAACGGAAGAAAAGGTGGAGCATCTTTGAAGATTGATCCGAACAAGGGTATCCATTTCGAGGTGCCTACCGACGAGAAAAAAGAGGGTATGAAATTGTTTCAGGGAGTGAGAAAGGCAAATGGCAGCATCAATTGGGAGGATGCCAAAGACCTGGATAACTTCTTGGTGCCTGTGGATATGATGTCCCTTGATTTCTATCCTTCGAATTACCTCTCTGCTCTGGCCAATATGGGAGAGGAAGCGGATAACAAAGCGTTTACCGATAGCTTGTATTATTCATTTGCATGGGAGTACTTACCCACCTTCTTACAAGCTACAGATGTGGCAGTGGACAGCGGTATTGAAGTACCGGCCGCACCGCCACCCACTTCTGGAGGGGCCAAGATAACTGGGAACACTTCACTTTATCCAGATACAATTATTACAGAAAGCATCTCAACGGGCGAAAGTATCACGACTTTATCGTACGTTAGAATGGGGCCACCTCGTGGCATCAACCCTGCCAAGGTAAAAGCCATATGGTCGGAAGCATTTCAAAACACCAACCTTGCCACGCGCGAATTTGAGGAGCGAATGCCTTTGATACATCGAAGTTGTAACGGCGCAGTATTGGATCTATATATTAATAACCTCGGCAAAAATCTATCAGAGGTTGACGAGATGGCCGTCAAAATTACGAGCGGCAGTGTAAGGGCAGGATTTCTAAAATTTGCTGCAAGGAACGATGGCAAGGTTGAGCATGGCAACCAGTATGCCTTTAAACTGAAGGCTTACTACGTAAAAAAGCAGAAGGCTTTGGCCAGGGCTGTCGCAAAAACGCAACGAGATCATCAGCAGAAACAAGCCAAACTAAACAAAGTGGCTCGAGATAAACAAATCAAAAAGAGTGAAGACGAGATGAAAAGAGTGGCGGATAACTTTTCCAAAGAGCTTGAAATCAATATGAAGGAGGCCTATCGTCAAATCGGACAAAAGCTAACGCCAGCGCCTGTGCAAACCTATAGCGGGACCGTTAGGGTAAGTGGATGGAAGAACCTCGATGTATACGTATTGGAAGCCACTGCCAAAAGAAAAACGCTGAATTACACCGCTAAAAATGGCAAAAAGGCAGTAATCAAATATGAGAAACTTACCGTTTCACAGCAACCAGAACGCTATGACCGCCTCTATGTATATTTATTACCAGATAGTTTAAACAGCTTCATGCGTATGAGAGGTGTGAGCGGAGTATATGAAGAAAATCTGAACGAGCTATTTAAATACGATCTGGTCTGTATTGGCTATAAGGATGATGCCATTTCTTTTGGTGTTATCGAAGATGTACAACCGAATACTGAAGTCAGCGTTGATCTTTTGGCCATAAGCGCTGATTCTCTGGAGAAGAAGCTGAAAGCTTTGAAACACACAGGGCAGTCCAAAGATTTGTTGAGTGAACTTGCCCACCGGGCTTTTGAGATGGCCGATAGAAAGAGGGTAAAGAAGGAGCAGGATAGACAACAGCTAGGGTATGCGATTCGTCCCGCAATTTTTCCTTGTGATTATATAAGGACGACACTTTCTGAGAGTGATGCAGTGCCGATGGGAGCCCGAATCGATCGTGCGCCGAGTAAGAAGTAAAGATTGTTATGGGCTTTACTTTAGTTCTTGGAGCTGGGACATCTCGAATATGGCATTTAGGGCGCCGCTTGCTACCCCCTGTTTATTTGCGTCGCAAATAAACCGTCCCCCTGGAGGGGGACAGTTTACATTTCGAATGGGGGAGGGTTTTGTGGGTAGGACTGTACGGCGCGGCGATACTTGCAACGTTGCATTGGCAAGCTCAGGGGAGCCTACTTCTTAATAAAAAGAAACTGCCCTCCTTCGTCACCGGTGTTTTTGATGGATTGAAACTGGGGCGACTGGTCCGTATTATTGACTACAGGAATTTTTATATCGTTGAACAATTGGCTGGCGTCGTAATACTTGCTCGTATTGTTGCGCAATACCTTTAGAAAGTAGTAGGTAAATACGGAGTGACCGTCCCTGCCACCATCCACTACAGGCTCTATACCGCCAGAGGTAATCGCCTGTCGCGAAACCAGGGCATGGACCTTTTTGTAATATTTCTCATTATCTTCAAACGGTACTGAGAAGGTCTCTCCACGAAAGATGTCACCGCTAAAGCAAGCATCAGTAGCAAGGAGGGTATGGTTGGACTTGATCCCACCTAGAAAAGTTTGAATATCAGAGTTGGAAATAAAGCCATACGTAGATTTGTCCGTTACGTCTGCAGGAACCCAATAACCTTTATTCAGCTCTTTTCTATATTCACCATGCCCAGAGTAATAGATAAAGACATTGTCTTTCTCGCTGACATTGGCCACCAGCCATTCCAGCGCTTTAATGATATTTCGCCCAGATGCGTCAGCATTGTACAAGGTTTGAAAATTGTCAAAGATATACTCCGATCGCAAAAGCTGCTCCACAGCTTTGGCATCATTCACTGCGTTATTCAAAGGTTTCCACGCCCCTGAGTAATCGTCAATTCCGATAATGAGCGCGAAATACTTGCCCACTTCAATTGGCGCTACCGACTTTGAAATATTCAACCCCTTCAAGGGATCACCACTACCCCGGTAGGCTGGATTGTCATCTCCTACTTCTGAACTTTCAACGGTCCTTTTGGCCAGCTCCTCCTGAATATATGACACATTCTCGTAATCCTTCTTGGTAAACGCATCGCGGTACATATCTTTCAATTCGGCTGTTGAGAAAAAGGACAAATCCAAATCAGGTTTCTTTTTAGCGTGCGCGGAATGACCGTCATGTTTTTCTTTTGCCTTTGTCTTAGAATAATAGGAGTAATTCCCCGGCTCAGTCCTGTATTGGTAGAAATATTTATCCTTGGCTTCTCGGGCAAAGGAGGGATTGTTGCGTTTCACGCACATGTAAATACCCTTTTTACACGTTTGGGTTAACACCTTCATCTCTGCCATCTCTACAGGTACAGTATTCAATGGATTTAATTTAACTGTAAGCACTTTAAGTTTCGACAACTTGCCAATTTCTGGAGGAAGCGCCGTAATTCTATTGAACGATAAGTTAAGTGCTTCCAGATGGGTCAGATTTCCAATTTCCCGTGGCAAAAAGGTGATTTGGTTAAACGACGCATTGATTTCTCTTAGATTCGTACATTTTCCAATCTCAGGAGGCAGACTTTGTATCTTATTAAAAGAAATATCCAATGCTTCCAGGTGCTTGAGGTTTCCGATCTCTGGTGGTAGGCTGGTAATGCGGTTCTTGGTCAAATCCAGGCGTTTGAGATTGACAAAAAGACCAATTTCAGGTGACAGCTCTTTAAGGTTTTTCATGCTCAGGTCCAGAATCGTAACGCTGGCAGGATCCTCCATCGCACATGACCAACTGGTACAACGCTTTTGCTCTTCTTGTCCGTAGGTCGTTGGTATAAAAAGCAAGAGCAGGCCGAAGGCGAGCATAACTTTCATCATAAGGGTAAATATTTTGATTCGGGTTACATGGTGGAATTGCCTAACGAAGATACGGATTTCTTGGAATTCGGTGTAGCAAGTGATACCGATGGAGGCATTTCGGACTTTGCTGGCTACCCATTGTTTATTTGCTTTGCAAATAAACAATCCCCTTGAAAAGGGGACAGTTGGATTGTGCATGGGGGATAGTTTGATCGCATTATGCCTTGGGTATTGAAGTGGGACCGCCTTATTATCGGCGAATGGGTTGGCTGATGGGTTCGAATTCCTATCTGTKGTGAGGYGTATMAATRTTGTGAATCAATCACTTAATCATTAACTTGCAGCYACTTACWCGAAAAWCGCAATTGKTATGCAAAATCTTGAAATAAWAGAAGATGAAGAATCTCTTGCWGTGCAGTTACTGGCGAGTGGTGAGYTTAATTTCTCCGGAAGGTCATTCCCCGAAGACTCCCAGGAGTTTTTCGCCCCTGTAATYAATTGGTTAAATGAATAYAAGAGCMATCCCRGAACCAAAACAGTAGCAAATTTTGAYATTTCCTACTTTAATTCCACTTCTTCCCTCCATTTGCTGAGGCTGCTYCAGACATTGGATGGAATAYACAAGGCAGGCAACGACGTCCTGGTAATCTGGAGTCACGCGAAAAATGACGAACTCATGGCTGACAGAGCGGCAGAAATGCACTCCATGGTTGAGCTGCCTTTTGAGATCAAAATCATATAGAACAGCACCCTAATGATGAGCGGATTAGGATGCAAAGCCGGCGCAATGTCGCATAACTATATTACAACACTAGCCTTTCATGCTACACACTGCTACAGTATATAAGTCCATAAAGACTTGGGATCTAAAACATATGACCGGTCAAGTCCAGTATTGACGTCCTCCAGCTCTCTCAGACAACTAACGGATAAGCAGCTATGGATTTCTCCACAATTGTCAACTGATCTTCTTTAAAGGTCTTGCGGTGAGGGTTATTCTTGTCATCAAACCAATCACAATCCAACATACTCTCTTCCTGAAGGAACTGATCTTCATAATAATCCGCCACGGTCATGAACGGCCCTCCTGATATCAGTTGAACCATATCCCCCGTCTTATATTTTCTAGTCGCCATATCTTGCTCTTTTAATTATCGGTATTTGACAGTAGTAAGTTTAAGCACATTATGATTTACATCCTAGAGTAGAAACACCTGCTATTTTTAAAAAATGTCTTTTGACGGTAACAGTTTGATGGTTGATCATAGATTGGAATGCCGAAGCAGACCCCCGCTACATTGAACTATGCTTGCGCATTACTTCAATGTAGCTGTCCCCCTTCAAGGCTACCGTGTGTACACATCTTCGTAAAGTCTCCATCCTTCAAAGAGGTCATTGAATCTTCTAAGTCCAATCCAAAGGGTYGTAATGCCGGGTGCYCTTTCGGATTTATAACCYTTCCAGCCACCAAGCCGGGCTATAACCCAGGTTGCCCTTCTGAGAGATTTTGTTCGATATGGGTTTTTAAGTTTCTCKGTTTTTCCTTCCAATTTAGCACTTTGCTCTTCTAAACAYTCTTGTTCCTTCTCAYTGAAGCACATCATTGCATCTAGRGTCTCTCCCTCTGGAATGTTGTAACAATAGTGCATTTGAAAGAGCTTAATTATGGATGTTAACATTAACAAGCATAACTTTCTAATGGCCTTGGGAGACTCTAATTCGCTWGCCTCAATGTTATAGCCTTCCTGCTTGAGTATYCGGAATATTTCTTCAATTTTCCAACGCCAACTATACCATTCTATAAGGCATAGGGCTTCCTCTAARCTGGTTACAGGTACRGTGCTTARTAGTTTCCAATGGATTGCCTGACTCGTTTTAGGATTAATTTCTTTTGCCTCAACGGCAAACAAGTCTACGCTCTGCTTCAGATCCCTGGAGGCCGCAAGTGGCCTTGTTATAGTAACAGGACAATAACGAACTTCTAGGGTAGCAGTACGTTTAATTTGTTTTTTTCGTTTATCACCAGATAAATCAATTGAATAAGTTCCCGCTGTATCACATGCGGACAACTTATCAAACAATTTAATTCCTTTATCTACACGTCTGTTGGTTTTAGATCGAATTAACAGATGCGTCTTTTGATCTGGGATACTGGCAAATTGCTCGTATATATCTCCCTCCCTGTCTTGCACGATGATTACTGCTTCTGCTTCACAGAGTGCTTCTTTGGTTTTTAAAGATGATGCTATCCACTTATACGATTCTTTCTCTTCGACAGGCAGCTTATTGTACTGGCGATCATGCTTGGTTGTTTTCTCTATCGGCCTATTCCAAACCGTAATATCTGAATAGCCTAGAGGAAAGCCACTTATCGCGTCAACGACAAACGAGGGATGAATGAAAAAACCTAACCCATAGTCAGGGGCGTTGGTTTTGCCAATAAAGTCATCGATTTTAATTCTGTTCTTGTGGTTATACAGATTGACCTCTGTAGTATCTTGAATGCTTAACACGATCCTGTTTTTACCTGCAAAACTGCATTGAACACTGATCTGTTGTATAATTTCTTGTTCGGTTGTTTTGTCGTTTCTTRAAAACCGATACCAACCACGTTGACTTGCGTTATCTGATGCAATTTGCCGAATGGAATGAATGCACTTGGTAAAAAGAGAACCAATGATTTTTACCGCTCGTCTTTCAAGTCGTTTATCTCCAAAACATCCTTTAAACTTAATCTCCATCCTTTTTGGGAGACAAACCTAAATAATTTGTGTACACACGGTAGCTTATCAAGGGGGACCGTTTATTTGCGAAGCAAATAAACAGGGGGTAGCCTGAGGCGTCCGCAATGCCTGACGGGCTTGATTCACTGCTTAAACAGTCTCTTCCTAATCTTCCTATCCAACCCATAAACATCCCTGAAGTAGTAGATGTTATGATCCGCATCA
>JAESRW010000308.1 GCA_016764395.1 Flavobacteriales bacterium | reverse complement strand
GCGAAAAAGCTAAAACTAGCCGAGATTTTAAAAACCAACCTCAAATAAAGGGGCTAATGCCATGAAATCCTAACAGAGGGTATTGTGCAAAGGTCTCAGAGCATTAACCAGAAATCCTGACAATTATGCAGGCAATGCACATGAGCGTGCAAAAGCAGATTTGGATGAACCTGCTTCATTGGATGAGGCATTCACTGGAGTTTACGGGGTATTTCTCGTCACCAATTTTTGGGAAGGTGCCGACGAATTAAAGCAAGGTATAAAGGCGGTGGAATCGGCAAAAAAGGCAGGTGTAAAACACTTTGTATGGTCCACGTTGCCCAATGTAAAAGAAATAAGCAACGACAAATACAATGTGCCTCATTTTACACTCAAAGCAGCTGTGGATCAGGTGGTAAAGAACGCGGGCTTTGACCATTACACCTTTGTTCAGGCATCCTTCTACTATCAAAATTTCAATGGAATGATAGCCCCTCAAGTTCAGGAAGATGGGAGAAAAGGATGGGTTTTGCCAATTGATCCTACTAAAGAGGCCATTTACATGTCAGATGTTAATGACCTGGGTAAAATTGTGGCAGGTGTTTTTGCGCAGCCTGACAAAGCCGGAAATGGTGAATACTTATCATTGGCACCAGCCCTCTTTAGTTTTAATGAGATYATTAAAACGCTCAACAGGCAGGGGCATGATCTCACGTTTCWACAAGTGCCGGGTGAGGTGTTCGCTACCTTCTTTGAGGGGGCGTTTGAGGTAGCTCAAATGTTTGGATACTTTGAGGAATATACGCTCCTAGGTCCGGGCTCTGGCGCCACTATTGAACTGGCCAAGGAAATAAGTACAAAGCCATTTAAGCCTTTTACAGAATGGGCCGAAGATAACTTGAAAACTGAAACCCGGTAAGTATGAAAACGATCACAACATCACTCCTWGCACTGTCCCTTTTGTTTACCKCGTGTAGTGMCAGGGCAGAAACTGAGTCAAATCATAATTTAAGACATCAACAAATGGAAAAGCAAGATAAAGAACAGATCGAGCAATTATTAATGATTTATAAGGAATCCTTAAATACGTCTAATGCCAGCCAGGCAGCGGGCTTATATACAAAGGATGGGGTGTTTATGCCCTCAGAAGCGCCAACCGCGATCGGTACTAGCGGTTTATTGGGAGCCTATGAATATGTATTTTCTCAAATACAACTGAATATTGAGTTTTATATAGAGGAAATCCTGGTTGAAGGCAATATTGCATTCGCAACCACAACTTCAAAAGGCACGGTCCATATTCACGCCACTGGGGATACCGTTCCTGAAAAAAATCGGGAACTTTTTGTCTTTGAAAAAGCAAACGGGGAATGGAAAATTGCCAGGTACATGTTCAATAAAATGGCACCYAAACACTAAAKASGGGYAACWAACAACAAGGRCCATCAACTGAAGGTACGTGCAAACCTAAAGTAAAAGAGTCCTTTATCTGAGTGGCGGTTTGAAAGCAGAAGCTTTTGGATCGCTGCTTTTATATGCTAATTGTAGTGCTTAAATGTTCGGATACTGAGAGATAGTTCTTTTTTTCAACAGGTATGCAACTGGTGTCTAAGGATGATTACTTATTGCACAACCCCAACATGGCTATGGTAGCTCCAATCAATGGTGCCACTTACTTCATYCTAGYGCTTATKCACGCTATGGCCCATATGGTTGAYKCCACTGACACTGCAACTCCCCTTATGGCTGATTCACAGTACATCGAAGTTCCGAATCATTTGATTAATCCCCYAGAGTTCTAATAGGTTCCCCCGGTTCGTTTGTCCGSCTTAACRGGYTAATATTGATGGGAACWSTCAGCTTCTCGCCRGATTATATTTTAARGGAAACGTAAAAAAGCATCTTTGAAATCATTCCCACGGAATGAATTARGRGATATATCYCCATGGRTRTAGGGTGWAWCWSTCTAKGCGTGTCTARGGATGAAACRATMATTATTCATTCTTAAATAGRSAMATATGAAMTTCAAGGCCTTACTATTTATCAYCTTAAYTAYAMTTCCKCAACYACTTATWGCGCAAGATCTTAAACAAGTAGTTCGGGGTAGAATTGTGGATGAAGATTCCAAAGTGGCGATTATTGGCGCCAACGTCGTAATTAATGACTCTGATCCGTTCAAAGGTGCRGCMACTGACTTGGATGGTTATTTYAAGATGGAGGATGTWGGCATTGGTAGAATCAATYTGTCCATTACGTCAATTGGCTACGAAGATCGTCAGATTCAGAATGTTGAAGTCACTGTRGGTAAAGARGTSGTATTGGAAATTACMCTTCTTGAATCCCTGACGAATCTTGGTGAGGTTGAGATAACCGCTAAGCAAGATGTGATGGARKCACARAATGAAATGGCYTTRCTSAGTGCYAGRGCCATATCAGTAGRAGAGACCAAACGATATGCAGGTTCCTTTAACGATCCATCTAGAAYGGTTTCTGCMTTTGCAGGAGTGAGCGGAAGCTCTACYGGAAATAAYGAGATCATTGTYAGRGGCAAYTCTCCTAAAGGAATATTGTGGAGGTTGGAMGGAGTAGAAATCCCGAATCCGAATCATTTTGCTGATGAAGGYTCATCAGGTGGSCCWATCAGCATATTGACATCAARYATTCTCGCCAATTCCGAYTTTTATACCAGTGCCTTTGCACCGGAATACGGGAATGCCTATTCAGGTGTGATGGACATGAAGTTGAGAAAGGGCAATAACGAAAAGAGAGAGTACTCCGTAGGCTTAGGGGTTTTAGGTGCTGATGCCTCCGCAGAAGGCCCGTTTAGCAAGAACAGCAGGGCTTCCTACCTATTTAACTATCGCTATTCTTCATTGGCAATGCTTGATGGCCTTGGTATTGTGGACTTTGGTGGTGTTCCTAAATACACAGATGGCGCCTTGAAAATTCACCTACCGACCAATAAGGCTGGAGTGTTTTCCGTATTTGGATTAGCCGGAAAAAGCAATATCCAGGAAACTTACAAAGCAGTAGATCCCTACAAAACTTGGGAAGGAGATTACCACTCTTACATGCTAGTAGGTGGATTGACGCATACCTACTTTATAAACGATAAATCTTTTCTGAAATCATCCGTAGCCTACTCTACCAATGGCAGTGGATATGATGCTACCTTAAGCTATTACCCTTTTCTTACTGATGAGGAGGAGTTCCTGGACAATAAATTGAATAAGATAGAGGATTCAGTAAATTTTAATGGAGCATACAATCGATTGTCAAAAAGTAGAATGCGTTAYGCCGTAACTTTCAATAGCAAGCTCAATGCGAAGAATCAATTTAAGTCTGGGATTATCATTAAACAAAGTCAATTTGAGAATTATGTCGAATATTATAACGAATCCAAGCAGCGGACTGAAATTGAGATTGACAGCAAGGACTCAGAGCAGCTTTACCAGGGATTTGTATCCTGGAAACACCGGTTCAATAGGGATATTACCGTGGTAAGTGGCTTTCATAGCATGTACTACAGTTTGAATAAAGAAGTTTCAGTGGAACCAAGATTAGCACTGAAATGGAGGCTGACCGATAAGCAATCGGTTAACGCGGGATTTGGAACGCACACTAAAAATGAGTCTTTGCTAAACTACTCTGTAACGGACTCGCTGGGTGTTTTGGTCAACCAAGATCTTAAGTTAATTAGGGCCAATCACTATGTATTGGGCTACGATTATAGAATCTCTAAACGAGTTAATCTAAAGGCTGAAGTATATTATCAAGGGCTTAGTAATGTCCCTGTAATAAATGATGTCACCAATAGTTATTCCAGCATCAATGAAATCGATTGGTTTTCCGATGTGGATTTAGTCAGTAAAGGGACGGCACAAAATTATGGGCTGGAAGTGACATTGGAACGCTTTCTCGACAATGAATTCTACTTTWTGGCAAATGCCTCTTTGTTCGAATCCAAGTATGTTGCGTTAGATGGAGTTTCACGAAATACAATATACAACACCAATTACACGGCAAATTTTTTAATTGGAAAGACCATGAAGATCGGCAAGGCCGAGAAGAATAGAACATTGAGCTTTGATACCAAATTTTTCCTAAGTGGGCCGAAAAGATATACTGCAATTGATCCGGTCACCTTGGARCGSMTGAATGATCAACGGAATSAARCKAAGGGAGATCMAATATTTCAAATGAACTTTGCCCTGAGCCTAAAGCGCAATAAAGGCAAMACGACAAGAGAGCTTCAGCTAGACATCTTGAATGTGACCAACAATAAAGCAAAATTGAATGAGTATGTTGGGCAAGATAATGTTATTGTACCTCTAGAGCAGCTGAGCCTCATTCCCAATTTGATCTATCGTGTGTATTTTTAATACKCTCRKMCTKTCACAAGTSCCTCATTTATAATMTACTTTTGAGAAAAAGTAWKSTAAGTGRAGGACGGCTTAATTGCGMAAYATATAAAAGAGGGCRACAAGAAATCGTTTGAACTGCTCTTCARSAGRTATTATCAACCATTAGTTGGCTTTGCCAATAAGTATTTGRAAGATGTACCGCTGTCGGAAGAAAYCGTYCAGGACTTCTTTTGCAGRTATTGGGATAAAAGRGAAACTGTTGATATTCAWGAGTCRCTCAAATCCTATATGTACCGATCRATTCGAAAYAGTTGTTTCAATCACCTMAGGCACCWAAAGATCAARSACARYCATGAAASKCAMACRRCRATCGTMGGGGAAAGYAATMRTGAGSYCACGGTGCATGACCAGCTRRTTGTAGCCGAATTGGATCAAAAAATCATGGAGACCATTGAATCGCTTCCAGAGCAGTGCCGGAAGTCATTCGAACTCAGCCGATTTGAAGGATTGAAATATCAGGAGATTGCGGATAAGATGAAAATATCGAAGAAAGCGGTAGAGGCCAATATCTCCCGGGCTCTTAAGACGTTACGCTCAGAGTTAAGTGATTTTCTATCGATAATCGTTGCTGTTTTTTTAGACATTTGAAAAATATTGAAATGGATATAGGGTGTTTACGCGCTAAGGTGTCATGTAATTAAGAATACTATGAGTGTTTCAAGAGAACATATAGAAGATCTATTGATCAGGTATTTGGATGAGGAATGTACGTCGGTTGAGAAGCAAGAAGTACAAGAATTACTAAAGGTAAGGGAGCATAAAATATTCTTTGATGAAATCCAGAAAATACAGGAGCGCGTCACAAATTCCAGTCAATCCGAATCCATCGATGTAGATATGGACCTAGCCTGGGAAAATATCGGGAGTCATATTGGTGCATCGGACATACAGACCGAATTGCCTCGAATAAAAACAGCTTTACATCTGAGCATCAATCAGTTTATGAAATACGCTGCAATCCTTCTTGTCGTTGCAGGGGTTTCCTATCTATTGTTTAATGATAAGGGAGAAAATACACCGCTTGCAGAAACCAATGAATCACCAGTKGAGGAGGTAAATATCATCCATACGGTCGCCCTAAAGGATAARCWGGATGTGCAAACTCCTGATGGTAGTGAAGTTAGCCTCCGMAAAAARGGGAAATTGAGTTACCCGGAGAAGTTTGAGGGGAGCGAAAGGGTCGTAGAGCTGGAAGGAGAGGCCTTTTTTACTGTTGTTAGAGACGAAGAGATGGCCTATGTGATTCGTGTACAGGGTGCGACAATAGAAGTCTTGGGTACCTCATTTTTAGTAAAGGAAACGGATGATTTGGTAGAGGTAATGGTGAAAAGCGGCAACGTGAAATTGTATCCCACATCAGATGAGAAGGCCGCAGTGATAATCAACAAGGGGGAACATGGAATCTACAATGTACTAAATGGAACCGTCACAAAGAAGGATTTGGAAAGTCTCAATTACGCTTCCTGGCATAACAATGTGTTAAAATTCAATGGAGCCAATATGAGCAGCGTGGTGAAGGACTTAGAGAACCATTATGGWGTGAAAATTCAACTGGCCAATAGCGACATCTCAAGGTGTGCCTTGACMGGCCAGTTCAAGAATCGATCTATTAGTGAAGTGTTGGACAACATAAAGAACACTTTTGATTATCAAATTAGGGAGCATAAGGGCATGATCATCATCGATGGAAAGGGTTGTGTGGATTAAGATTTACATCCCCCTTTTCATTTCTTTCCTGTTCTCTTTTCAGGTTATCGGACAAATAGAAGACAAACTCATCACTATAAAAGTGGTAGCGTATCCCTTGAGTGAAGTCCTGTTCGAATTAAGTGATCAGGCGCACTTTGATTTTTCATATGATTCAAAAGGCATAGCATCGGATTTACAGCTATCCATTGAAGCCAAGGATCAGCCGCTCGGGGTGGTCTTAAATGTGCTGTGTACACAGGCAGGACTTACTTACAAAATAAATGGGGAGCAGATCAATTTCTTCCCATTAAATGAGCATCGTACAGTGAGGAGCGGCTGGACACTATCGGGCATGATCACTGATCAAAACAGTAATTTTTTGCTCGACTCGGTGATTATAGAAGATAAATACCTCGGCATAAAAAGCATGACGAATTCTTATGGAGAATATGCCTTGAGCATTCCCAATCCCGATTACAGGATGGATTTACGCATTCACAAACCCGGGTATGTAGAAAAAGAAATGGAGATTAGGGTTCAATCGGATCTCACCTTGAATATCCAAATGGAGCAGACGCCAAAGGTGTTTGTAGAAGTGGTTAAACCCATTGATGAAACCGACATCGTGGAAAGTGTAGCTCCAGATACGAGTACGCTTTTTATTTTGAGGCCTCCAGAAAGGAGCTTCAAGGATAAATTACTGGAGCCGGTACACGAGGGGTTTTGGGCGACCAAACTCCTGTCTAAAAGGATTATTGATCATCTTCGGGACACGGTGAATTTTGAAGAGACGTCCATCCGTCTGACTCTTGTTCCTGGAGTTAGTACAACCGGAAGTAAGAGTTCAACCACCATGGTTAACGGGCTCTCTCTTAATGTACTGGTGGGTTACTCTTCAGGTCTAAAGGGCGTAGAATTATCATCAATGATCAACATTGATCGCTTCAACGTTACTGGTTTGCAGGCAGCTGGATTTGGCAATCTGAATGGTGGCAAAACTACCGGTGTTCAACTAGCGGGATTCTCAAATGTGGGTAAGATGAAAGTTGATGGAATTCAAGCGGCCGGCTTTAGCAATATAGCGGGATTTAACCTTATAGGCGTACAGTTAAGCGGGTTCAATAATATTGTCCGTGGTTCAGTACATGGCCTGCAAGCTGCCGGATTCAATAACGTGGTGACCGGTGGGGGAGCTGGATTACAGGCTTCGGGTTTTGTCAATACGGTTCATGGACACTGGACTGGAGCTCAGGCCTCTGGATTCTTAAACGTGGGCTCTGGCAGAGTTTCAGGTCTCCAGTTATCAGGGTTTTTGAATGTGGCCAAAGAAATCAAGGGTGCTCAGCTTTCCGGTTTCTTGAATTACGCGAAAGTCGTGAGGGGATTGCAACTGGGTATCATCAATATATCTGATTCGATAGAATCCGGTGTCGCTATTGGAATGTTTACTTTTTCTAAGAAGGGATTTAGAAGATATGAGTTAGTATATCAAGAGACCCAATATATTCAGTTTCATTTTAAATCAGGATCAAAAACGTTCTACAACATATTCGCGGCAGGGTACAATCCATTCACTCTGGATCCAGCATGGAATATTGGTTATGGTATTGGAACAAGGTTGCTAGATAGACGTATGTTTGCAGATTTGGAGGCCATAGTTTACGCATTTAACGCTGGCAATTCAGTCTTTGAAGAGGACTTCCTTGGTAAATTGTATGTGAATTTTGGATACAGCATAGCAAAGAGGTTCGCAATTGTAGCAGGACCTACGCTAAACTTTCAGGTCAACAATGGCCCTTCAACTTTGGAGTTGCAAATTAATAATTGGACATCTCAATCATTCAGTTCATCATCGTATTTCTCGAATGCTTGGGTAGGTCTCAATGTGGGCTTGCAGTTTTGATAAAGAGCTTCTGATAATAAGAACTCGATTGATGCACCTTCGTAGGCAGACCTAAGTTATACGCTTCTGTCGGAGAKCAGATACCTGAACTTCATAAACAAAGATGGCCCCATTAACTTTAAAGCCTCTAACTTTTAAGGATTAATTGACTMKCTCCCACTATAATAGCATGGAACAAGGGTGTTTNNWTCAGACAGGCGCACGACACTAAAATCCCCTGAACGAACCCGTATACTTRATAGAGTTGCGCGAGCTATACTTTTTATTTTGTTCGAGTTCYCTGRTAAASTTATTGTCAAKYWGTTTTTYGYGCCCWTCAWTTGAMGGAGTGTCARGCAGCTTATTGGCCATTTCTAGCGAAYCGGTCCTTTCCCGAGWARWRTCCAAGATGAAATCCGCAACGAGAAGCGTCAKCAGRATGGCMGCTACCTTGTAYAGYGGAATYTTATAGTTCAARATACTCCTYACAGWTKCTATRACCCGKATTTTAGGYGCTGGCGRTSCRCTGGYGCCGAGYTCAGATTGGCGCTCAAAATACTCCATGGTCTGCAAGATCGTTTGCCGAAGCKCATCGTACTCTTTTTCTGAGATGAATTCCAGYACCTGTGCCTTTTGAGCATCTGTCAATTCCGCAAAGTCAYATTGCTCTAGCAGTTYCTGGACTATTTCTGCGTATTCATTKTTCTCCATAATKTTTAWTSTTTAATGGTTTTKGAAAGYTCCTTGACGGCATAGAATAATTTRGATCGCACAGTCCCGGTTGGGCAGTCAAGGATCTCGGCTATTTCTTTAGTCGACATCTTAAACTTGTATCTCAAAATAATCAAGTTCTTGTAATCATCTTGCAAAAGATTGATGGCCCTTGATATCTGATGGTCTTTATCAGGAATTACATCTGCCTCCCGGCTCGTGCTTGCTTTTACGTGGTCCCGATGCTTGGTTTCAACCCCCTTGCGTCGGTATTCATTTTTACACATATTGCGAGCTACCGAGAAGAGCCAGGTCTTAAACACACGCCTCGTATCAAATTGTTCCGGCTTTTCGAGGATCTTTAAAAAGAGGTCCTGCACGAAATCAGCAGCCAATTCTCTGTCATGGTGAAGAGAATACAAGAAGTACGTTAGCAACTTGCCTGCATAACGGGCATACAGTTGATCCAGGGCACTTTGCTTAATTTTAGTGCTGCTCCCTTGGAGGATTAGTAGCAATTCCTCGTCACTGGCTGAACCTTGGCTCATTGATCTTTCAATTGTTTTGAAAGTAGTTAATTACATTTTGCCTGTACTGCTGATACGACTCGCCTTCAACGGAATGGGCAATGGTCAGGGCCAATTCCTTCATGCGTTTAGCATTGTTTAGGTCACCAGTGACTTTGTAATGCTCATATAGGTGAGAAATTCCTTGTAAATAGGACCAGTTCGTAACCGATGCAATAGGGTAACTATCATCGGTGAACTGAACGGTGAGATAATCAAGAAGGTATTTATGCTCAAAATTCCTTTTCAACGCTGCTAGATTATCAATATTGGATTCAGAATATTCAAGTGCCAGGCCGACTAGGTATAATTTGTCTTCGTGCGTATCTTTAATTTGTTGATCTAATTCAAGGCCAAAGTAGATCGGTAAATTATCTGGCATATTATCAACGACATGCGCCACGATTTCTTGTAGGTTCGAAAGCGAATTTCCAGTTTCATACACTTTGTTTAGCGGCGGTATACCCAGTTGTTTAAAAATTGAATTTCGGTACGCAACTTCATTAACCATTAACGCAATGTTTACTAAAGTCACATCTTGCCGGAAATGGAGTGCATCCTGAAGCATCCACGATGCTAATAAGGGATTATCACCATAAGTCAGAAGGATAGCATTTTCCTTTAAAGTTAGTAAGACGTTGTAATAGAAGTTCAAAAAAGTTTCGGAAAAGTCATTTGATTTGAACCACCTCACATTAAACTCTTTCCTTTTTTCTCTCTTGTTGTCAATTTCATAATGCATGACGAAATCATCATATATTTCATAAAAGTTGGGGTTGATGGCATGGGCTTTTTCAAGAAGGGGGATTTTCTCTTTTCCGATGTTCTTCGTGTTCCAAACCCTTAAATAATAGGACATAAAAGATTTTGGGAGCTCCTGCTCCACATGTAATACGATATCATCTCCTGACTTTAAGTACTTGGATTGTGTCAGCCATTCCGTATTAGCACGCCAGTCCAATTGTGGGCTGTTTGTTCGTCCGTACTGCATTTGAGCCCATCGATTGGCTTTGTAATAGTTGAACCATGCATTTTCATTTTTTTTATTGACTTCGAGGATCTTCCACCAGGCTTCTGCTTGCTCAATATAAAACTCCAGGGATTTCTGCTCCTTAAGTATTAGCGGGACTTCACGAGCGCTCTCATCTTGGGCTGAAATGGATGTCTGACTGCTGGCGTTTTCCTCAAGAGGTTGGCCTTTATTATTAAAGGATAATAACATTAAAAGCGGGCAAATCAGGAGCAGTAGTACGTAGGTTTTCATTTTGTAAATTTTAGTATTCAACACAATTTTGATTTAGTGGGTACTATAAATACACGCTGAAATGGAAAGTGCTCAAATAAAGTCAATCATGAGTGACATTGTAAGTCTCTATGCAATGAAGTGAAGGCAGTTGTGGTGATAAGATTGGATGCTGATTAGATCTGAGTCAGCGGATAATGAATAAAGTTTTTCTAACTCTTAGCTGAGATCCACACACCTCGGATTCATGCGTATTCATCTTGAACTAAAATTATCCTAATTATCTGCTGAATAAAATGTAGCTTTAAGTGCTTCAACCCCAGTTGCATGGACGTTAGTATCTCCATAAGCGCTTTGTCCGCAGGTGATTTTTCTGATCTCTTGACGCTGGCCGATGCACTGTTTGGCCATGGGTATTTGAACAAGTCTGAACTTCAAAGTTATTTGGAAAGCCCTAACAAAACTGGTTTGATTGCCAGGTCAAATGATGTATTTGTTGGTTTTCTGTTCATGCAATCATGTGATTTGGATGCAATGATGTCCTTGGCACAAAGCGAACAAACTTGGTTCAAAGAGCAATTCGAAAACAATCTTCCGATTGGGGTGTTAAAAACCATTGGGGTAAGGGAGACGTTCAAGAATCGGGGGATCGGGACAGCCTTAACGCTAAAGAGTATTGGAATGTTAGGGAGAACATCAAGATATATCATATCAATTTGTTGGGATCAAAAGGAGGATACGCCATTTTCAAGGGTCTTGGAGAAATGTGGCATGAAGATGATCAGTAGAATTGCTGAATTCTGGAGCGTTGATAGTCTAAATAAAAATTATAAATGCCACATTTGCGGATCCCCACCTTGCAGATGTGATGGGTTGATTTATCAATGCATGTTGAGGTAAGACGCCTTAAGGAACGAAAAAGAATTAGCCTAATAATACACCAATAAGCGGGAGGTATTAACTCAAACCAGGACCAATCTTCCAATTGTTGGGCTAAGTATGAGGATGAAATCGTGGCGCTAACATCAATACGCACAAAATGAATTTGCTAACGGTCAATTTTTCATAAGCGGAGGCTAATGTGGATTTTTTACCATTCTTGAACAACGAAATGAAACCTGAAAAAAATTACAAGGAAATC